>NZ_JBFTLB010000003.1:0-307607 GCF_056396225.1 Terrabacter sp. 05T424 | reverse complement strand
GCCGAGTCAGCCGAGTCAGCCGAGTCAGCCGAGTCAGCCGAGTCAGCCGAGTCAGCCGAGTCAGCCGAGTCAGCCGAGTCAGCCGAGTCAGCCGAGTCAGCCGAGTCAGCCGAGTCAGCCGAGTCAGCCGAGTCTGCGACTCCGGCCGCGCCCTCGCCGGCAACGGTGCCGAAGCCGTCCGCGATCCCGACGCCGGCGGCGCTGGCCAGGGCGGTGCCGCACCCGGCGGCGAACGTCGTCGCTCCCCCGGTCATCACGACCGACCACTCGGCATCGGCCGCCTTCGGTCGCGTCGACGAGAACGGCACGGTCTTCGTGCGCACCAAGGAGGGCGAGCAGGAGGTCGGCTCCTACCCCGGCGCCAGTGACGCCGAGGCGCTGACCTACTTCGCGCGCAAGTACGACGAGCTCTTCGCCTCGGCGGTGCTTCTCGAGCAGCGACTGTCGCAGCCGGAGGTCCCCTCCAAGGACGTCGCCGAGGGGCTGAAAACTCTTGCGGCACAGGTGAAGGACGCGACGGTCGTCGGTGACCTCGATGCCCTCGCGGCGAAGCTCGACGAGATCCAGTCCGGGCTCGCAGCCAAGCGCAACCTCGAGCAGCAGCACCGGGCAGAGGCACGCGCAGCCGCCACTGCGGAGCGCGAGAAGATCGTGGCCGAGGCCGAGACGATCGCCGCCCAGCCCGAGAGCCGCATCCAGTGGAAGAGCAGCGGCGCACGCATGCGTGAGCTGCTGGACGAGTGGAAGGCACACCAGCGCGCAGCCACCCGGCTCGACCGCGAGACCGAGTCGGCCTTGTGGCAGCGTTTCAGTGCTGCCCGCAACGGCTTCGACAAGGCGCGCCGCAGCCACTTCGCCGGACTCGACGCCGCGCACGCCGACGCCAAGTCGGCGAAGGAGAGCCTCGTCGCCGAGGCCGAGAAGCTCGCGACGAGCACCGACTGGGCTGCGACCGCAGGTGCCTTCAAGCGCCTGATGGACGAGTGGCGCCGTGCGGGCCGGGCCAGCCGGTCCGACGACGACAAGCTGTGGGCACGCTTCAAGGCGGCCCAGGACGCGTTCTTCGCGGCCAAGGACGAGGTCGTCGCCGCCGAGGAGGAGCAGTTCCGCGGCAACCTCACGGTCAAGGAGGGCCTGCTCGTCGAGGCCGAGGCCATCCTGCCGGTCACCGACCTCGAGAAGGCCAAGGGCCAGCTGCGCGTCATCCAGGACAAGTGGGATGCCGCTGGCAAGGTGCCGCGGGCCGACATGGAGCGGGTCGAGAAGGCCATGCGTCGGATCGAGCAGACGGTGCGCGACGCCGAGGACCGCAAGTGGAAGTCGAGCAACCCCGAGGTGGCCGCCCGCGCCAAGGCGATGGTCGACCAGCTCGAGCGTGCCGTCGCCGACCTCGAGGATGACCTCGCCAAGGCTGAGGCCTCGGGCAACGCCGGCAAGGTGCGCAAGGCGCGTGAGGCCCTCGAAGCCCGTCAGGTGTGGCTCGACCAGGCCCGCGCCGGCGTCGCCGAGTTCGGCGGCTGATTCCCTACAGCGAAGGCGAAGTGCCCACTCGACCGATCATCCGGTCGAGTGGGCACTTTGCTGTGACAGCGTGTTTCAGGAGCGCATGGCGGCGTCAGTCGACTTGCTGCCATTGACGCGGTAGACGTCGAAGACGCCGTCGATGCGGCGTACGGCCTTGATCACGTGGTCGAGGTGTGCCGGGTCGCCCATCTCGAAGGTGAACCGCGAGATGGCGACGCGGTCACGTGAGGTCTGAACCGAGGCCGACAGGATGTTGACGTGCTGGTCGGACAGCACACGCGTGACGTCGCTCAGCAGTCGGTTGCGGTCGAGGGCCTCGACCTGCAGCTGGACGAGGAAGACGCTCGCCGAGCTGGGCGCCCACTCGACGTCGATGAGCCGCTCGGGGTTGGCCGTCAGCTGGTCGGCGTTGGTGCAGTCGACGCGGTGCACCGACACGCCGTTGCCCCGCGTCACGAACCCGATGATGGGGTCGCCGGGGACCGGCGTGCAGCACTTCGCGAGCTTGACCCACACGTCGGCGGTCCCGACGACGACGACGCCGGGGTCGCCCGGCTTGCGCCGGCTGGCGGCGCGGGTCGGGACGGTCGCCTCGGCGAGGTCCTCCGTGGCCCCGTCGACACCACCCATCGAGGCGACGACCTTGCCGACGACGTGCTGGGCAGAGACGTGTCCCTCACCGACGGCGGCGTACAGCGCCTCGATGTCCTGGTAGCGCAGGTCGGTCGCGACCGCCGTCATCGAGTCGTGGCTCATGAGCCGCTGAAGCGGGAGGTTCTGCTTGCGCAGGGCCTTGGCGATGGAGTCCTTGCCGGCCTCGATGGCCTCCTCGCGGCGCTCCTTGCTGAACCACTGCTTGATCTTGTTGCGGGCGCGCGGGCTCTTGACGAACTGGAGCCAGTCGCGCGACGGTCCGGCGCCGTCGGCCTTGGATGTGAGCACCTCGACGACATCGCCGTTCTCGAGCGTCGACTCGAGCGGGACAAGCCGCCCGTTCACACGCGCACCGATGCAGTGGTGCCCGACCTCGGTGTGGACGGCATACGCGAAGTCGACGGGCGTGCCACCCATCGGGAGCGCGACGACCGAGCCCTTCGGGGTGAAGACGTAGACCTCGCTGCTGCCCATCTCGAAGCGCAGTGAGTCGAGGAACTCGCCAGGGTCCTCGGTCTCGCGCTGCCAGTCGAGCAGCTGGCGCAGCCACGCCATGTCGTTCTGCGGCGTGATCTCGCCCGGACGGGCGGGACCGCCACCGCTGGCTTGGTCCTTGTACTTCCAGTGGGCTGCGACGCCGTACTCGGCACGACGGTGCATGGTGTGCGTGCGGATCTGGATCTCGACCGGCTTGCCCTCGGGGCCGATGACCGTCGTGTGCAGCGACTGGTACATGTTGAACTTCGGCATCGCGATGTAGTCCTTGAACCGGCCCGGGACCGGATTCCACCGCGAGTGAAGGGCGCCCAGCGCCGCGTAGCAGTCGCGCACCGTGTCGACGAGCACGCGGACCGCGACGAGGTCGTAGATCTCCTCGAAGTCGCGGCCGCGCACGATCATCTTCTGGTACACGGAGTAGTAGTGCTTCGGCCGGCCCGTGACCGCAGCCTTGATCTTGGCGGCAGTGAGGTCTTCGGTGACCTGGCCGCGCACCCCCGCGAGGTACTCCTCACGGGCCGGCGCGCGCTCGGCGACGAGGCGCACGATCTCGTCGTAGACCTTCGGGTAGAGCGTCGCGAACGAGAGGTCCTCGAGCTCCCACTTGATGGTGTTCATGCCGAGCCGGTGGGCCAGCGGGGCGTAGATCTCGAGGGTCTCGTTCGCCTTGCGCTTGGCCGACTCGGGGCTCACGTAGCGCCACGTGCGGGCGTTGTGGAGGCGGTCGGCGAGCTTGATCACGAGCACGCGGATGTCACGCGCCATCGCGATGACCATCTTGCGCACCGTCTCGGCCTGGGCGGCCTCACCGTAGGTGACCTTGTCGAGCTTGGTAACGCCGTCGACGAGCATCGCGATCTCGTCACCGAAGTCGCGCCGCAGCTCGTCGAGGCCGTATGCCGTGTCCTCGACCGTGTCGTGGAGCAGCGCTGCCGCAAGGGTCGGGGGCGTCATGCCGAGCTCGGCGAGGATCGTGGTCACGGCCAGCGGGTGCGTGATGTACGCGTCGCCGCTCTTGCGCATCTGCCCGTCGTGCGCGTGCTCGGCGACGGCATACGCCCGCTCGATGACCGAGAGGTCGGCCTTGGGGTGGTTCTGGCGGACTGACGTCATGAGCGGCTCGAGGACCGGGTTGCCCGCAGGGCGGGCCGCCCCGAAACGGGCGAAGCGGGCGCGCACCCGCGACGGGGTAGACAGCTCGCTGCGGACGTCCTCGCTCATGAAGAGAGTCTAGGCGGTCGGCCCGAGGTCACACCGTGAGGATGGCGTTGACGGGCCGGTCCGCGAGACGGTCGCGACCGTCGAGGAAGCCGAGCTCGATGACGAACTCGAGGGCGGTCACCTCGGCACCGCCGCGTTCGATCAGCTCACAGGCCGCGGCTGCGGTGCCGCCCGTGGCGAGCACGTCGTCGATGAGAAGCACGCGGGCACCGGACACGAAAGCGTCGGCCTGCACCTCGACCTCGGCGGTGCCGTACTCGAGGGAGTAGGAGGAGGCGATGGTGTCACCGGGGAGCTTGCCGGCCTTGCGGATCGGCACGAACCCCACACCCAGGGCGAGGGCCACGGGCGCTCCGAAGATGAAACCACGAGCCTCGATGCCGGCGACCACGTCGACCCGACCCGAGTAGCGCTGCGCGATGTCGTCGACGAGGGACCTGAAGGCCGCCCCGTCGGCGAGGAGCGGGGCGATGTCCTTGAACACGACGCCCGGCTTCGGGAAGTCGGGCACGTCGCGGACCCTCGCTGCCACGAGGTCACTGGTCTGGCTCACGCCGGCTCCTGCTGGGTGTCGAGAGCGGAAGTGCGGACAGGTGGCCCGCCGTGGCGGGCCACCTGTGTCAGCGGCGGGACTTGGGCGCGCGCCTCGGCTGGTTGCGCGGTCCCGCGGACTGGGCGTACTTGTGCACGGGTCGCGGTGCGCCGTCGGGCAGTGCGGCGGATGCCGCGGCCCCGGTGGAGTCGGAGCCGACCGAGACCGGCTCGACCGAGTCGTCCGGGACCGCCGTCGCTCCAGCGGCAGCCGTCTTGGCGCCGTGCCGCGCCACGTACTTGTCGAGCTGGCGTACGGCCGGCTCGTTGCGCCGCAGGTCGACCAGCAGCGGCGTGGCGATGAAGATCGAGGAGTAGGCGCCCACCCCGATACCGATGAAGAGCGCGAGCGACAGGTCGAGCAGCGTGCCCGGGCCGAGCAGCGTGAAGCCGACGACGAGGACCGCGGCGATCGGCAGCAGTGCGACGACGGTCGTGTTGATCGACCGGACGAGCGTCTGGTTGACGGCGAGGTTGGCGGCCGCCGAGTAGGTGGTCCGCTTGGTGCGGAACGCCTCGGCGGTGTTCTCGCGGACCTTGTCGAAGACGACCACGGTGTCGTAGAGCGAGTAGCCGAGGATCGTCAGGAAGCCGATCATCGACGACGGTGTGATCTCGAAGCCGAAGAGCGCGTAGATGCCGACCGTGATGATGAGGTCGTGCAGCAGGGCCACGAGGCCGGAGACCGCCATCTTCCACGTTCGGAAGTAGAGCGCCATGACGATCGTCACGAGGATGAGGAAGACGACGAGGCCCTGGATCGCCTGCTGGCTCACCGACTGGCCCCAGCTGGGTCCGATGAGCGAGGCGCTCACCGAGCTGGTGGGCACGCCGAACTCCTTGGCGAGGGCGGTGGTCGCCTCGTCGGTGCGTTCGGAGGCAGCCTCGGACTGCACGCGGACGGTGTTCTGCCCGACGATCGTCGAAACGACGTTGCCCTGGATGCCGGCGTCGGCGATGGCGGTCTGCGCCTTCTCCTCATAGCCCTGGCTGTTGCTGACGCCCTGGATGCGGAACTCGGAGCCACCGCTGAACTCGATGCCGAAGTTCAGGCCCTTGACGAAGATGCCGACGAGGGCGAGAGCGATGAGCACCGCCGAGACGGCGTACCAGGTCTTCTGGCGCTTGATGAAGTCGATCGAGCGCTTGCCCGTGTAGAGGTCGTTGCCGACCTGAGCGAAGTTGATCATGCCTGGGCCTTCCCCTCGGCGACGCGGGCCGAGCCCACGGTGGCGGGTGGGCGCTGGGCGCCGGCCGACCCGAACTGGCCGCGGCCCCGGTAACGCAGGGTGTCCTTGGCGCCGAGGCGCTCCGGGTCAAGACCCGACCACTTGTGGCCGCCGCCGAAGAACTTCGTGCGGGCGAGCAGCTGCACCATCGGGTGGGTGAACAGGATCACGACGGCGAGGTCGATGAGCGTGGTCAGCCCGAGGGTGAAGGCGAAGCCGCGCACGTTGCTCGAGGCGAGGAAGTAGAGCACGCCGGCAGCGATGAAGTTCACGGCGTCGGCCGCGATGATCGTGCGGCGGGCGCGCTTCCAGCCGGTCTCGACGGCCGCGACGAGCGGACGGCCCTCGCGCACCTCGTCGCGGATGCGCTCGAAGTAGACGATGAAGCTGTCGGCCGTGACGCCGATCGCGACGATGAGGCCGGTGACGCCTGCCATCGTCAGTCGGAAGCCGTGGGTCGTGCCGAGCACGGTGACCGCGAGGTAGGTGATGATCGAGGCCACGACGAGCGAGGCGACGGTGACGAACCCGAGCGCGCGGTACTGGATCAGCGAGTAGACGACGACGAGCAGCAGGCCGACGAATCCGGCGAGCAGGCCGATGCGCAACTGCTCCTCACCGAGCTGGGGCGTGATGTTGTCCTGCGTCTGCAGGGCGAAGGAGATCGGCAGCGCCCCGAACTTCAGCTGCTCGGCGAGCTGCTTGGCCGAGTCGATGGTGAACGACCCGGTGATCGACGCCCGACCGTCGGAGATGACGGCACGCGCCTGAGGAGCCGTGATGACGCTCTTGTCGAGCACGACGGCGAACTGGTCGAGCGGCGGCTCGGACTGCAGGCCGTAGAGGCGCTTCGTGACGGCCGCGAACTTGGCCTTGCCGGCGTCCTTGAACGAGAGCGCGACCTCGACGATCGAGGTGGGCTGGCCGTTCGGGCCGGGCTGGTAGCCGCTGCTCGCGTCGGCGATCTCGCTGCCGTTGATCTCACTCGGGCCGAGGACGTACTTCGTGGTGCGGTCCTCGCCACAGGTGGCGAGCGGCTGGTCGGGGTCGTCGACGATCTTGTCGACGGCGCCGGGGGCCGAACAGTCGAGGGCGACGTACTGCTTGGCCACCTTCGTGGCTGCCTCGTCGGCCTTGGCCTGGGTCCAGCCGATGCCCGTGAGGCCCTTGACCGCCTGCGCCTTGATGGCGGCCTCGGTCTGGGCCGCAGTCGGCGCAGCAGGAGCGGCCGTCGTCGCGGCTGGTGCCGGTGTGGTGGGCTTCGCCGTGCTGGTCGTGCTGGTCGTGCTGGTCGGGGTGGCGGGGGTCGTGGCAGCACGCAGGGCGTCGGGCACGGCACCGTTCTGGGCGGTCGCAGACGTCGACGGCGTCGCCGCCCCCGTGGCGGACGGCGTGCCGGTGGCCGGTGCGGTGGGAGTGCCCGTGGCGGTGCCCGTCGGGGTCGGCGTGCCGGTGGCGCCGCTGCCCGGCTTGACCTGCGTCGCGGCGGTGTCGAGCGCCTGGACGAAGACGGCGCGGAACCGCAGCTGCGAGGGCTTGCGGATGGCGTCGAGCTGCTCGGGCGTGGGCGATCCGGGGATCGACACGACGATGTTCTGGCCGCCCTGGGTGGCGATCTCGGCCTCGGAGACGCCGTTGGCGTCGATGCGCTGGCGGATGATGTCGACGGCGCGGTTGACCTGGCCCTCGTTGATCTTCTCGCTGCCGACGAGGACGGGCTGGAGCACGAGCTCCGTGCCGCCCTCGAGGTCGAGGCCCAGGCGCGGGGTGGTCGATCCGCCACCCCAGGCGGCGAGACCGCCGACGAGGCCGCCGAGGCCGAGGATGACGACGATCAGCGCCAGGAGGCTGCGTCTCGCCGACTTCTTGGTGGAGCTGCGTGCCACGAAACCCTCACTGACCGTTCTGCTGCGGACCCGGAGCTGCGTCCGTGGCGTCGTCGGGAACCGAGCTGTTGCCGGTGGCGCCGGTGGTGCCCTGGGCAGCCGGCGCGCCGGGCGTCGTCGCGGCGTCGGCCTGCTTGGTCGCGATGGCGCGGCGGTCGAAGCGGACCGTGGTGCCCTCGGCGATCTCGAGCCAGGCCGTGCTGTCGTCAAGGTGCTTGACGGTGCCGTAGACGCCGGACGAGGTGACCACCTGGTCGCCCACGTTGAGCGACGAGCTGAACTCGCGCATCTGCTTCATCCGCTTGTTCTGGGTAAAGAACAGCCATCCCAGCAGCAGCAGGGGCAGCGCGAAAATCAGCAACGAGAAGGCCCCGTTGTTGTTCATGTCAGCTCAGTCCTTCGTGTCTTCGTCGGTTGTCCGGCGCACACCGCGACCCTTCGGATCGGGTCGGGTCTCGCGTCAACGACCGGGAGCACCGGATGGTGCCGCGGCAGCGGCGGTGGTGCCCGCAGGAGTCTACGTGCGCCGGTGCAGTTTGTCAGACCAAGTGAGGTTCCTCAGACGCAAGCCCGGGTCACGTTTTGGTCGCGCTGGTCGGGGTGACGCGCGGTGCCGAGGCCGTCGCCCGGCGGGCGCGTCACGCGTCGAATCGGCCTCCGCCGGCCTCCTCGATGGGCAGGGTCGCGGACCAGAGCGACTGTGCGTCGACCGGTGCAGTGAGGCCCAGGTGCTGCCAGGCGAGCGTCGAGGCGGCGCGTCCCCGCGGCGTACGCACCATGAACCCCTCGCGCACGAGGTAGGGCTCGGCGACGGTCTCGACGGTGTCGGGCTCCTCCCCCACGGCGACCGCGAGGGTGGACAGGCCGACCGGTCCGCCGTTGAACCGGCGGCAGAGGGCCTCCAGGACAGCCCGGTCGAGGCGGTCGAGCCCTCGCTCGTCGACGTCGAACAGCTCGAGCGCCCGACGGGCGGCGGAGTGGGTGACTCGGCCGTCGCCGTGCACCTGGGCCCAGTCGCGGACGCGGCGGAGCAGCCGGTTGGCGATGCGGGGCGTTCCGCGCGAGCGCAGGGAGATCTCGCGGATGCCGTCGTCGTCGGCGTCGAGGCCGAGCAGGCGAGCCGACCGGTGCAGGATCGTCACGAGGTCGGCGGCCGTGTAGTAGTCGAGGTGCCCGGTGAAGCCGAACCGGTCGCGCAGCGGCGCCGGCAGCAAGCCCGCCCGGGTCGTGGCGCCGACGACCGTGAACGGCGGCAGCTCGAGCGGGATGGCGGTCGCTCCGGGACCCTTGCCGATGATGACGTCGACGCGGAAGTCCTCCATCGCGAGGTAGAGCATCTCCTCGGCGGAGCGCGACATGCGGTGGATCTCGTCGAGGAAGAGCACCTCGCCCTCGGCGAGCGACGACAGCACCGAGGCGAGGTCTCCGGCGTGCTGGATGGCAGGCCCCGACGTGATGCGGATCGGCTGCTCGAGCTCGCTGGCGACGATCATGGCCAGCGTCGTCTTGCCGAGGCCGGGCGGCCCGGAGAGCAGCACGTGGTCAGGGGGTGTGCCCCGGCGTCGGGCCGCCTTGAGCACGAGGCCGAGCTGTTCGCGCACCCGCGGCTGGCCCGGGAAGTCGTCGAGACGCTTGGGTCGCAGGGCAGCCTCGACCTGTCGCTCGTCGGTGTCGCTGCCGGCGTCGACGATGCGAGCGGTCGCGTCGAAGCCGTCCTCCCACACGTCGGGTGCCTCGTCGACGTCCCAGGACCGGTCGACGCTCATCGCCCGAGCTCCTGCAGGGCCGAACGCAGCAGAGCGGAGACCCCCGCGCCGTCAGCTGCGAGGGGTGCCACCTTGTCGAGGGCGTCGTCGGCCTGGCGGGCCGTCCAGCCGAGCCCGACCAGCGCCTCGCCCACCTGCTCGCGCCAGGCCTCGCCGGTGTGGAGGTGGACGGGCTCGGCGACGCCACCCGTGCCGGGCAGCGCGCCGAGCTTGTCCTTGAGCTCGAGGACCATGCGCTCGGCGCCCTTCTTGCCGATGCCCGGCACCTTGGTCAGGGCGACGAGGTCACCCGTGCCGAGGGCTACCCGCACCGCGTCGGGCGTGTGCACCGCGAGGACGGCGAGGGCGAGCCGTGGACCGACGCCCGAGACCGTCTGGACGGTCTCGAAGACGTGCTTCTCGTCGTCGGTGGCGAAGCCGTAGAGGGTCAGGGAGTCCTCGCGCACGACCAGGCTGGTGGCCAGCTCGGTGGGCTGCCCGAGCCGCACGGACGTCGCGGTGGCGGGCGTCGTGTGCACGAGCATGCCGACACCGCCGACGCCGACCACGACGGAGTCGAGGCCGACCTTGAGGACGGTGCCGGAGAGCGAGGCGATCATCGGGGTTGGGCTCCAGGGTTGGACGGGTTGGGTCTGGACTGGGGGGTCGAGCGGGTGGTTCGGACGGCGGCGGTGCGCAGACGACGGTCGGCCGGTGCACCGCCCGCGGGCAGCCGACGGGGTATGCCGCCGCCCTGGGTGCCGGTGCGCGCGAGCACTGCGAGCCGTGCCTCCTCGAGCCGGCTCTGGGTGCCACCGCGCCAGACGTGGCAGATCGCGAGCGCGAGGGCGTCGGCGGCGTCGGCCGGCTTGGGCGGGGTGTCGAGACCGAGCAGCCGGGTGACCATGGTCGTCACCTGGGCCTTGTCGGCCCGACCGCTGCCGCTGACCGCGGCCTTGACCTCGGTGGGCGTGTGCAGGGTGACTGGCAGGCCCAGTCGCTCGGCGATGATCATGACGATGCCGGTCACCTGGGCGGTGCCCATGACGGTGGAGACGTTGGTGTCGGCGAAGACCCGCTCGATGGCCACGGCCTCTGGACGGTGCCGCTCGAACCACAGCCGCATCTCGTCCTCGACCGCGACGAGGCGCCTCGGCGTGGGGTCGGTGGACGGCGTGCGGATGACTCCCACCTCGACGAGCGACAGGCGCCGGCCCGGCACGCCGTCGACGACACCGACGCCACACCGCGTGAGCCCGGGGTCGACCGCGAGGACGCGCACGGCATACCTCCTGGGTCAGTGGTCGGGGCGACGAGCGATCCGAACAGGTGTTCGGGGCAACGCTAACCGCCCTCCCCCGAAAGGGCGGGAGGCACGCCGGTCACCGGCGTGCCTCCCGCACCTGAGCACCTGAGCACCTGAGCACCTGAGCGCATGGGCACATCAGCCCGGACGAGCTCACTCGTCTTCGTCGAGCTGCGCCAGCACGTCGTCGGGGATGTCGCCGTTGGCGAAGACGTTCTGCACGTCGTCGCTGTCCTCGAGCGCCTCGATGACGCGGATCATCTTCTTCGCGCCGTCGAGGTCGAGCGGGACCTGCAGGTTCGGCACGAACGACGCCTCGGCCGACTCGTAGTCGATGCCGGCGTCCTGGATCGCCTTGCGGACCGCGACGAAGTCCGTGGCCTCGGAGATGATCTCCCAGGTGTCGCCGTTGTCGTTGACCTCTTCGGCGCCCGCCTCCAGCACGACCTCGAGGATGTCGTCCTCAGAGCCGGCCTCCTTGAGGACCGTGACGACGCCCTTGCGGTTGAAGACGTAGGACACCGAGCCCGGGTCGGCCAGCTGGCCGCCGTTGCGGGTCAGCGCCGTGCGCACCTCGGCGGCGGCGCGGTTGCGGTTGTCGGTGAGGCACTCGATGAGCACCGCGACGCCGTTCGGCGCGTAGCCCTCGTACATGATCGTCTGCCAGTCGGCCGCCCCGGCCTCGGCGCCCGAGGCGCGCTTGACCGCGCGGTCGATGTTGTCGTTGGGCACCGACGTCTTCTTCGCCTTCTGGATGGCGTCGTAGAGGGTCGGGTTGCCGGTGGGGTCAGCGCCGCCCTGACGGGCCGCGACCTCGATGTTCTTGATGAGCTTGGCGAAGAGCTTGCCGCGCTTGGCGTCCTTGGCCGCCTTCTGGTGCTTCGTGGTGGCCCATTTGGAGTGGCCGCTCATGCAGTGTCCTCGCGTTCCGGTGACTGGCTGGCACCGGACTGCTGGAGTCGGTGCGCTCTGACGATCGAGACGAACTCGGCGTGGATCCGGCGATCGCCCCCCACCTCGGGGTGGAAGGACGTGGCCATCAGGTTGCCCTGCCGGACCGCGACGATCCTACCGGCGGCTGCTCCCTCGCCCGCGCGGGCGAGCACCTGGACGTCGGGACCGGCCTCCTCGACCCAGGGTGCGCGGATGAAGACGGCGTGCACGGTGCCGGTCGCGCCGGGGTCGGACCAGGCGTACTCGAGGTCCTGCTCGAAGGAGTCGACCTGGCGGCCGAAGGCGTTGCGCCGAACCGTGACGTCGAGGCCGCCGAGGGTCTGCTGGTCGGGCCGGGCGTCGACGATACGGTCGGCGAGCATGATCATCCCGGCGCACGAGCCGTACGCGGGCATGCCCTCCGCGATGCGGCGCAGCAGGGGCTCACGCAGCTCGAACGCGCGGACGAGCTTGTCCATGACGGTCGACTCGCCACCGGGGATGACCAGCCCGTCGACCTGCTCGACCTCGGACGGGCGGCGTACCGTGACGGCCTCGGCGCCGAGGGCGCTCAATGCTGCGAGGTGCTCGCGCACGTCGCCCTGCACGGCGAGGACGCCGATGCGCACCGTCTCTGCGGCTGACGGCGCGGTCATGGTCTCGCCGTTGGTGGTCGTGGTGCTCACCGGGCAAGCGTAGGGCGGAGCGGCGACCGCCCCGACGCGGGGCTCCCCCGTGCCCGACTCCGACGAACCGTCTGGCATGTGAGACGGCCACCGCACCTGCCCTGACGCCACGGTGAGCCCACCGGCTACGTTGCGGCCATGACGACGGTGCACACCCACGACGCCCTTCTCGCCCGCGCCGAGCGCGCGGACGCCGAGTCGCCGCTGCGCGACACGCGAGACCGCTTCGACCTGCCCGAGGGTGTCATCTACCTCGACGGCAACTCGCTCGGTGCCCTCCCCCGTGCCGTGCCGGCCGTCGTCGACGACGTCATGCACCGGCAGTGGGGCGAGCGGCTCATCCGGTCGTGGAACGAGGCCGACTGGTGGGGTGCCCAGACGCGGGTCGGCGACACAGTCGGCCGACTCGTCGGCGCCGCACCCGGGCAGGTCGTCGTCACGGACTCCACGTCGGTCAACCTGTTCAAGGCGATCGTCGGTGCGGGACGCCTGCGCCCGGGACGTCGCGTGGTGCTCACCGACCCCGACTCGTTCCCCACCGACCTCTACATGACCGAGTCTGCCGCCGCGCTGGCGGGGCTGGAGGTGCGCCGGGTCCACCCGCGGGACGCGGTGGCGGCGATCGGTGAGATCGGCGAGGACCTGGCTCTCGCGTCCTACTCGAGCGTCGACTACCGCACCGGAGAGGTCTGGGACCTGCCGGCCATCACCCGGGCGGCCCACGCAGTGGGTGCGCTGGCCTGCTGGGACCTGTGCCACTCGGCCGGGGTGCTCGAGGTCGACCTCGATGCCGGGGGCGCCGACCTCGCCGTGGGGTGCGGCTACAAGTACCTCAACGGTGGCCCCGGTGCGCCCGCGTTCCTCTACGTCGCCCAGCGCCACCAGGACACCTTCGACCAGCCGCTCACCGGCTGGCAGGGCCACGCCCACCCGTTCGAGATGCGCCCCGACTACGAGCCGGCACCCGGCATCACGCGGGCGCGGGTCGGCACCCCGCCCCTGCTGTCGGTGCTCGCCCTCGAGGCGGCGCTGACCGCGTACGACGGCCTCTCCCCTGCGGACGTGCGGGCCGTCTCCCTGTCGGTGACCGGCACGTTCATCGACGCCCTCGACGAGCTCGGTGTCGACCTGCCCCTGGCCACTCCGCGCGAGCCCGGCCGTCGCGGCTCGCAGGTCTCGCTGCGCCACCCGCAGGCGTTCGCCGTCGTGCAGGCGCTGATCGCCCGCGGGGTCATCGGGGACTTCCGCGAGCCTGACATCATCCGGCTCGGTTTCGCGCCGCTCTACGTGACCCACGTCGACGCCGTCCGGGCAGCCGTGCACGTGAAGGAGGTGCTCGACGGCCGCGAGTTCGAGCAGCCGGAGTTCGCCGAGCGGGGCGCCGTCACCTGACGGGTCGTCGACGGAGCGCGGCGTCGACGAGCACGTCGACGTTGGCGCTCCACTGCTCCGCCGACCCCACGCCGCGTCTCAGCGCCCGCACCTCGGGGTCGGTCACGGAGTCCTCGAGCAGGCGCACGACGTCCTCGCGGACGCCGACGAACGGGCGGTCCCAGAAGGGCTCGACCGGGTCGTCGACGGTGGGCAGGCCGGCGTCCCGCTGGATGCCGGCCAGCACGCGGAGCGCCTCGACCAGTCCTGCCTCACGATCGGCCCACCGCGAGGCCGAGACGGCGTCGGTGAGAGGTCGGGCGACGGCCGATGCGGACGGGAGGGCGGACAGGCTCGTGCCGAGCCACTTCGCGTAGGGCGGCCACCTCCGGTCGAGCAGGTGCGCGAGGTGCATCGTCACGTGGGCCATTCGGCTGGCGATGACGCGCGAGCCGAGGTCGTCGCCCCGCTCCCCCGTGCGCCCCACGAACGGCAGCTCCTGGCCGATCCGCGCCCAGTCGGTCGCCACGACGTGACGCCAGAGGTCGTCGGGGTACCACTGCAACCGACGACGTATGCCGTCCAGCTGGCCGGCGTCGTCGGCGAAGACCGCGCCCCCGACGATCTCGAGCACGGCCTGGCCGGTGAGCGACAGCCAGTCGTCGATGCCGAGGTCGCGGGTCGGGTCGACCCCCAGCCGCGACACGGCCAGGTCGCGCGCCGAGTCGACCTGGACCCGGTGCCGGACGACGGGCTCCCACGTCGTCGCGAACCGCACCGGGTGGCCCAGGAAGGAGGCCGGCAGCGTCGACTCGAGGTGGGCGTCGACCTCGGGCACGGCCGGCGCGGGGACGACGAGGTTGAGGCGAAGGCCCCAGTCGTGGTCGCGCGACATGACGTCGTCGAGGCCAAGCACGTCGGACCCGCTCCCCAGCCGCGCTGCGGCACAGGGCATCCCGGGCCAGCGTCCACGGACCACCGGCTCGACGACCTCGGTCCAGTAGGCCTCTGACAGCTCGGTTCCGGAACGGCTCACACCCCGATGCTGCCATCACGCGAGCGGGGGCCACGGCCCGTGTGTGCACGAAGCGGGGTCAGGACCCCGGACGGCGCACACACGAGGTGTCAGGGCGATGACGCACGTATGCCGCCGCACCCGGTGGGGCACGGCGGCATACGTCAGCGGTGGGCCGGGTGTGCTGAGTGCGACCCTGAGGTCACCAGCCCCGCTCGGAGAGGCGGTGCGGCTGGGCGATCTCGTCGACGTTGATGCCGACCATCGCCTCGCCGAGCCCGCGCGACACCTTGGCGATGACGTCGGGGTCGTCGTGGAAGGTCGTCGCCTTGACGATGGCCTCGGCGCGCTGGGCCGGGTTGCCCGACTTGAAGATGCCGGAGCCGACGAAGACGCCCTCGGCGCCGAGCTGCATCATCATGGCGGCGTCGGCCGGCGTGGCGATGCCGCCCGCGGTGAAGAGCACGACGGGCAGCTTCCCGGCCTCGGCGACCTCCTTGACGAGCTCGTAGGGCGCCTGCAGCTCCTTGGCCGCGACGTAGAGCTCGTCCGCGGGGAGGTTCTGCAGGCGGCGGATCTCCTGGCGGATCTGGCGCATGTGCGTCGTCGCGTTGGAGACGTCGCCGGTGCCGGCCTCACCCTTGGAACGGATCATCGCCGCACCCTCGGTGATGCGGCGCAGGGCCTCGCCGAGGTTCGTCGCGCCACACACGAAGGGCACGGTGAACTGCCATTTGTCGATGTGGTTGGCGTAGTCGGCCGGCGTCAGCACCTCGGACTCGTCGATGTAGTCGACGCCGAGGCTCTGGAGGACCTGCGCCTCGACGAAGTGGCCGATGCGGGCCTTGGCCATGACGGGGATCGAGACGGCCTCGATGATGCCGTCGATCATGTCGGGGTCGCTCATGCGCGACACGCCGCCCTGGGCGCGGATGTCGGCGGGGACGCGCTCGAGGGCCATGACGGCGACGGCGCCGGCGTCCTCGGCGATCTTCGCCTGCTCGGCGGTGACGACGTCCATGATGACGCCGCCCTTGAGCATCTCGGCCATGCCGCGCTTGACGCGCGTCGTGCCCTTCGAGCTCGTGGACTGCTGGTCAGCCGCGGGCGTGCTGCCCGTGGTCGGGATGGTGCTCACGATGTCCTGCTTTCCCGTGATCTTGGGCTGGGGATGCACACAGGGTAGGCCCCCGCGGGCACGGCGCACGACACGGTCCGCCGGCGGCCCCGCGGCCGGAGCCGGCACTGTGACGCAGGTCGCTCCGTCGAAGCGTCGGTCACGCCTCGGTCAGGCCCGGTCAGGCGTCGGTCAGGCGTGGGTCAGGCGTGGGTCAGGCGACCGCGAGGTGCTCGGGAGCCTCGTCGTTGAACTCGACGGTGTGTGGCAGCGGTGTGTAGCCGGCCAGGTGGAAGACCCGGATCGCCCACTTCCGCCGCACGCGGCGGACGTCGGTGACGGCGTCGTTGTGGAAGCGGCGGGCGAGCTGCACGCGCGTGCACGCCGAGCTGAGCCGGGCCAGCACGTCGGTGCCCAGGGCCGTGGACCGCAGGTCGGCGACGGTCTCGGGAGTCAGGGCGACGTCCAGGGCCTCGGTGAGGTCGTTCTCGGCGAGCTCACGGTCTTCCCCGTGCTCGGCCGGCGCCTCGAGCGAGCCCGCCGCGGCGTTCGCGAGGATGAGCGAGGTCGCCCCGTCGAGCAGGCCGCTGTTGGCGAGCTCGACGGCCGCCTCGGCGCGGCGGACGAGCCGCGCGTCGAGTGCCGCGAGGGTTCCGCTCAGTCGCACGTGGAGCCGGTCGAGCCGCGCTGCCGTGTAGCTGAGGTACCAGGCGATGACGACCAGGACGAAGAGGACGGCGAAGACCCACGACAGGACCTCGCTCACCGGGCACCTCCGCGGAGGAAACGGTTCCAGCGGGCCGGGGCCGGAGTCGCCGCGGCCCGGCCCTCGATGACCGTCTCGTAGACGGCGAGGATCTTGTCGGCGACCACCGACCAGTCGAAGATCCGGGCCCGCTGCTGGCCGGCCTCGGCGAGCGTGGCACGCCGCTCGGGGGTGCGGAGCAGGTCGACGAGGGCCCGCGCGAGGTCGTCGGGCTGCTCGTTGGCGAACATCGCACCCGCGCCGCCGCCGTCGAGCACGCGCGAGAAGGCCGACAGGTCGCTCGCGAGCACGCAGGCGCCGGCGCTCATCGCCTCGATGAGGATGATGCCGAAGCTCTCTCCCCCGGTGTTGGGTGCGACGTAGACGTCCACCGACGCGAGGAGCGAGGCCTTGTCGTCGTCGGAGATCGCGCCGAGGAACTCGCACGCCGCCACGACCTCGGCCGGCCAGCCCTCGGTCACCTCCTCGGCGTCGCCCGGCCCGGCAACGAGCACCCGGAGCCCGGGCACCGACCTGAGGATCGCGGGCAGGGCCGCCGCGAGAACCGGCAGGCCCTTGCGGGGCTCTCCCATCCGCCCGAGGAAGGCGATGGTCGGGGCTGTGGGCGTGCCGATCCACGCGGAGCAACGGGGCGCCGACGCGAACCGGTCGACGTAGACCCCGTTGGGGATGACGACCGCGTCGCCACCCACGTGGGTGGTGACCGTGCGACGCGCGTCCTCGCTCACAGCGATGCGGGCCGCGATCTTCTCGAGGCTGGGCCGGATGATGGGGTATGCCGTCTGCATCGTGCGCGAGCGCAGCATCGAGGTGTGGAACGTCGCGACGATGGGGCCGTCGGCCGCCATGAGTGCGAGCACGCTGACGCTGGGCGTCACCGGCTCGTGCAGGTGGAGCACGTCGAACTCGCCCTGGTCGAGCCAGCGCCCCACCTTGGAGGCCGTCACGGGCCCGAAGTTGAGGCGCGCGACCGAGCCGTTGTAGCGCACGGCCGTCGCGCGGCCGGCGGACGTCACGTACGGCGGCAGCTGGGTGTCGCTGTCAGCGGGCGCGAGCACCGACACCTCGTGCCCCTGGCCGATGAGGTGCTCGGCGAGGTCTCGCACGTGGAACTGCACCCCGCCCGGCACGTCGAAGGAGTACGGGCAGACGATGCCGACCCTCATGGGGTCGCCCCGGCGGCCCTGGAGGCGTCGTGCACCGGGTCCTTGGACGGGTCGAGGTCGTCGACGAAGACCCGTTGCAGCATGTGCCAGCTCGACGTGTGCTCGCGGATCGTGACGGCGAGGTGGTCGGCGCACTGCTGGATGAGGTCGGCAGCCTTGGCCCCCGTCGTGCCCTCGACGCGAGGCACGAGGCGGTCGCTGAACTCGATGACGGTGCGGTGACCGCCGAGCCCCTCGCCTCGAGGTGCCGGTTCGTACCAGATGCGGGCGGCGTAGAGCGGCACCCCGGTCATGAGCGACAGCACCGCCGGGCCCTTGGCCATGCGGGCCCGATGCCCGAGCAGGTCGACCTCGACACCACCGTTGGTGAGGTCACGGTCGGCAGCCAGGGCGATGAGCCGGCCGCCGCCCCGCGCGGCCGTGAGCAGCCCGTGGAAGGGGTCGTCGCCGCCGGTCAGCGGGATGATGTCCATGTCGATCGAGCGCCGGAACGCGACGAACTCCTGGTAGACCTCCTCGGGCTTCAGGCGTTCGGCCACGGTCGTCACGGGCATGAGGTTGCCCGCCGACCACGCAGCGGCGAGGTCGAAGTTCCCGAGATGACCCACGAACACGACCGCGGCCTCACCCCGGGCCGACAGCCCGGCGACCTCCTCGGCCCCCTTGGTGACCACGGCGGCGTCGATCTGCTCGCGCCTCAGCGACGGCAAGCGGAAGGCCTCGCAGTAGTAGCGCATGTAGGAGCGCATCCCCGCCGCCACGAGGTGGTCGAGCTCGCGCTCGTCGAGCTCGGGGCGCACCCGCCGGTAGTTCGAGCGCAGCCGCTCGATCCCCTTGCCACCCCTCCGGACGGCGAGGTCGGCCACCCGGTCGAAGAGGGCGTATGCCGCCCACTCGGGGAGAGCGCGTACGGCCGACCAGCCGATCTTGAAGCCGAGGACGCTGACGGTGTCGGTGGCCCGGCATACGACGGAGGTCACGCGCCGACCTCGCCCGAGGCGAGGGCCTGGCGACGCACGGTGATCATGCGCTGGAGCACGGTGACGAAGCTGGCGACGGCCAGGAGGCCGAGCACGACGCCCAGGAGCAGCGTCGAGTTGAAGAGGTCGGCGAAGAAGGCGGCGACGAGGACGGCGACCAGCCGGTCGGCCCGCTCGGCGATGCCGACGTCGGCCGTGTAGCCGAGGCCCTCGGCGCGCGCCTTGGCGTAGGAGACGACGCTGCCGAGGATCAGGCAGGCGAGCGCGAGACCCGCCATCCAGAAGTTCGCTCCCGGGCCGGCGTAGTAGAGCACGAGGCCGCCGAAGATGGCGCTGTCGCCGATGCGGTCGAGGGTCGAGTCGAGGTAGGCGCCCCACTTGCTGGAGCGCCCGGACTCGCGGGCCATGATGCCGTCGACGTTGTCAGAGAAGACGAAGGCCGTGATGACGAGCACCCCGACCCAGATGTCGCCGCGGGGGAAGAAGGCGAGTGCTCCGACGCAGACCCCTACCGTTCCGACGATCGTGACGACGTCCGGACTGATGCCGAGGCGGAGGAACAGGTGGGCGATCGGTGCGAGGATCCGGGTCATCGACGCGCGTAGGAGTCTGTTGAGCATGGTGGTGACAGCGTAACGACCGCGGCTCAGCCCGCGGGCCAGGCGGCGACGAGGCGAGTCCGGGTGTCCTCCAGCAGGACGGGCAGCGCCTTGGTCTGACCCACGATGGGCAGGAAGTTCGAGTCGCCGCTCCAGCGGGGCACGACGTGCTGGTGCAGGTGCGCGGCGACGCCCGCCCCGGCGACGGCTCCCTGGTTCATGCCGAGGTTGAAGCCGTGCGGCTGCGAGGCGCCCTCGAGGGCCCGGATGGCCTGCTTCGTCAGGGCGGTGAACTCCGTCGTCTCCTCGTCCGTCAGGTCGACGTAGAGGGACACGTGCCGGTAGGGGCAGACGAGCACGTGCCCCGGGTTGTAGGGGAAGAGGTTCATGACGACGTAGCAGTGCTCGCCGCGGTGCACGATCAGGCCCTCGGCATCGGGCTTGCTCGGGGCGGAGCAGAAGGGACAGCCGTGGCCGGGCGCCTCGGTCGGCTTGTCGCCCAGGATGTAGGCCATCCGGTGCGGCGTCCAGAGACGCTGGAAGCCGTCCTCGACATGGGCGAAGTCCTCGGCCGCCTCGGGCGCGCTCCCCTGCTCCGTCATGGTTGTCGATCCTAGGGCCGCCGCGGGCCGGGAACGTGAGTGGCCCTGCGGTCTCACACACCGCAGGGCCGACACCATTGAACCGTGTCTCAGGGTGGAAGCCGAAATCGACACGCCCCGGACGAAGCTCCCGAGGCAGGACGCAGATCAGCCCCGCGGGTGTGAGAGCCGCGGGGCCGAGGTGCCGCAGGCGCGCCGGATCGCTGCCGACGATGCGCTGAGAGAGAGGTGAAGGCCCGGGAAGTATGAGTTCCCGGGCCTTCTGTTCTGTCTCACCGAGGTGAGTCAGAAACCGTTCCGCCGAAGCGGATCGGTAAGAACAGTTGTAGACCTCGGCGAAGCGTCTGGCAAGAGGATCTGAGAAGAATTCTCGACGCACGGCGTAAGAATCGGCGTGTCCGTGGCGACACACCGAACCTGACGCTCCTGTGGGCACAGCTTGCCCCGCGCGCGAGCGGAATCTAGGGTCCGGCTGTGCCCACGCCGGACGAGTCCTATCCCTACCTCAGCGACGTCGTGAAGGCCCTCACGGGCGCCGACCTGCCGCTGCCCATGCCGATGTTCGGGCTGCTCGTGCTCGTCGCTCTCGTCGCCGCGACCTTCGTCCTGCGTCTCGAGCTGCGTCGCCGGTGGGCGAACGGAGAGCTCGTGCCCGCGGTCCACGGCAACGCGAAGGCCCCCGGGTCGCTCGAACAGCTCGACGAGTTCACGACGACGTTCGCGGCGGCGATGCTGCTGTCCGGCATCGCCGGAGCCAAGCTCTTCTCCGTGCTCGAGGACCCCGGCGCAGCCCTCGCGGACCCGGCCGGTCAGGTGTTCAGCAGCAACGGGTTCAACATCATCGGTGGTCTCGTCGTAGCGACCGCTGTCGGCGTGCTCATGCTGCGACGCAAGGGGATCCGCGTCGCCCCGTTCCTCGACTCGGCCGCTCCGGCGCTCATGCTCGGCTACGCCATCGGGCGCATCGGGTGCCAGGTCTCCGGTGACGGCGACTGGGGCGTCGCCGCCGACCCGGCCGGCAAGCCGGGGTGGCTGCCGATGTGGCTCTGGGCACAGCAGTACGAAGGGAACATCGTCGGCGTCCAGATCCCGGCGCCGGGGGTGCACCCGACCCCCATCTGGGAGACGGTCATGGGCCTCGTCCTCTTCGGCGTGCTGTGGGCCTTGCGCCGGCACACCTTCCGCCCGGGCTGGCTCTTCAGCCTCTGGATCGTGCTGGCCGCCGCCGAGCGCCTCCTCATCGAGCCGTTCCGGGTCAACGAGCTGCACGGGCCGTGGGCCCTCAGCCAGGCGCAGTACCTGTCGGCCGTCTTCCTCGTGGTGGGCCTCGCCGGTCTGGTGCGGTTCCGGGCCCGGCGCTCGTCATCGCCGGACCCGGAACCCTCGACGGTCAGCCCAGACTGACGGCGTAGACCTCGACGCGGTCGTCGCCGGGCAGCGTGATCGACTGCAGCTGCTTGCCCGGGTCGGCCGCCACCGTCGCGCCGAACAGCTGGACCGGTGGCCCGTCGACACCCGAGCCGCCCTTGATCCGGTGGTCCATCGCGATCGCGACCTGGTTGCCGTTGTGACCGCTGCCGGCGGCCCAGTCGGTGAGCGAGACCGGCACGGACTGCACGCTGCCGTCGGTGTAGGTCAGGCGCAGCGCGGTGGAGACGTCTCCGTTGTGCGTCGAGCCGATGACGTGGATCGCGCTCCGGCTGGCAGCGGGAACGAGGATCGTCTGCCCCCTGCCCTCGACGAAGTTCGGCGTCGTGCCCGAGGTGACCGGGGCGGCATACGACACGCCGTTCCAGTCCCAGGTCGTGCCCGTCGGCAGCAGCGCGGCGTCGTAGCTCCACCCGCTGTCGTCGAAGTTGCCGTCGCTCGGCGCCGACACGGTTGCCGTGCCGTCGTGGTTGCGGGCCGGTGCGAGGTCGACGGCGCAGCCGGAGGCGCCGGCCACGCAGGCGAGGGCCTCCTGCAGCTGCACGGTGACGACCCTCGTCACCGGTTCGACGCCGGGAGCGGACGCCCTGACGCGCACGTCGTGGGTCCCGACGCCGAGTCCGGCCGGCACCTTCAGGGTCACGGGCACCGACGCGCTGGCCGGCACCCCGTTGCTGTGCAGCACGACCGCGCCGTCACCGCTCGCACCCACCGTCGCCGACCAGCCTTGCGGCGCTGCGACATCGACCTGCACCGGGAGGCTGCTGGGCGCCTGTCCGACGAGATCGACCGACAGTCGAGCCTCCCGCGCACCCGTCGGGACGACGACCGGGTTCGGCCGCGCCGTCATCGAGAGCGACAGGCGCGGGTCTCGCGTCGCCTGGACCGCCGAGGGCGGCACGTCGGCGGGCGTCGTCCCCCATCGGCTCGGTGCCGTGCCGACGGTGTGGGCGACGGTGCCTCCACGGCGGAGGGCGCCCCAGCCGACCCAGCTCTTCGTGGTCTTCGAGCCGTTGACCGTCAGGGTCTGGACGTAGCGCCGGTCGTCTGACACGCCCGGCGCCGTGATCGTGAGCCTGCCGCCCTGGCCGGTGCGCACCGACGTCGGCGAGGCGACGTCGATGTCGACGCGCTCGAACTGGGGCGAGCTGACGACGAAGGAGTTCGCGCCGCTCATCGTCGGGTAGAGACCCCACGAGGAGAAGACGTACCAGGCGCTCATCGTGCCGAGGTCGTCGTTGCCGGTCATGCCGTCGGCGCCGTCCGTGAAGAGCGTGAAGGCGGCGCGGGCCACGGTGGCGATCTTCGCCGGCTGCTGCACCCACGCGTACATGTACGGCGCCAGCAGGTCGGGCTCGTTGTTCGGGTTGTAGGTCGGCTTGCTGTAGTAGGCGTAGGTCGCCTCGATCCAGTCGGTGCGAGCGGTGCCGGCCGGGTCGGCCAGCAGCTTGTCGTAGGCGAAGAAGTCGTCGAGCCGCTTCTCGGTGGTCGCGCGGCCGCCCATGAGCTTCACCAGGCCGGCCGGGTCCTGCGGGGCGAGCCACTGGTACTGGTACGAGCCACCCTCGTGGAAGGCGTGCGACGCCTCGACCGGGTCGTACGGGTCGAGCCACGTGCCGTCACTCATCCGCGGTCGGAACGCCTGCGTGCCCGCGTCCCAGAGGTTCTTGTACCAGCCGCTGCGCTCGGTGAGCATCGACGCGTCGGCCGTGTGGCGGAGGCCCTTGGCCATGATCGCGAGCGACGCGTCGGCCGCGGCGTACTCCATCGTGGCCGAGGCCGGGTGGGCACAGTCGTTGTCACCGCCGTGCGAGACGCAGTCGGTGCCGACGCGCAGGCCGAACGGGATGTAGCCGAGGTTCTCGTAGTAGTGCTGGCCGGACCGCCCGTTGTACTGGCTGTCGGCGGGCGGCTGCTCGGTCGCGTTCTGCTTGAGCAGGGCGTAGGCCTCCGCCTCGTGGCCGGCAAGGAAGCCCTTGCTCCAGCCCTCGACGAGGAAGGGCGTCACGGGGTCGCCGGTCATGATGTTCGTCTCGCTGTTGACGAGGGCCCAGCGCGGCAGCCAGCCGCCCTCGCGCCCGATCGCGAGCACCGACAGGTACGAGTCCCGGGCGACGTCGGGGGCGAGCACCTCGAGCAGCTGGTTCTGCGGCCGGTAGGTGTCCCAGAGCGAGAAGTTCTGGCGCGGCGTGTAGCCGTCCGCGATGTGGTTCTTGCCGTCCCAGCCGTGGTACCTCCCGTCCACGTCGGAGGCAAGGTTCGGGTGCATGAGCGAGTGGTAGAGCGCCGAGTAGTACGCCGTGCGCCGCTCGGCGGAGCCACCGGTGATCCGTGCGTGGCCGAGCTGCTGCTCCCAGCGCTGCGTCAGGGCCGCGCGGGTCGCGTCGAAGTCGAAGCCGTCGCCCGTCTCCTTCGCGAGATTGGCGCGGGCTCCGTCCGCGCCCGTGTAGCTGAGGCCGACCTTCATCGTCACCGAGGTGGTGCCGGTCGGGAAGGTCACGGCCGCACCGTTTCCGCCGTTGGTGGTGGCGGCGTCCCGGCTCCCGCTGGTCAGCGTCGACCCGCTCCAGGTGCCGAACGAGCTGAAGGGGCGGTCGAACTCGGCGCGGAAGAACACCGTGTGCTCGTCCTTGCCCGCGCAGAAGTTGCCGTCGTGGATGCGGCCCTCGACGACGCGGTCGCCGATGACGTGCACTTCGGAGTCGAAGACGCGCATGTTGGCCTTGCCGGTGTTGAGCAGCACGTTGGCCGCCTTGTCGGCCGGGAAGGTGAACCGCTGCCACCCGGTCCGGTCCGTCGCCGTCAGCTCGGCCCCTACCCCGTAGGTCGGCAGACCGACGCGGTAGTAGCCGGGGCTGGCCTCCTCGTCGGAGTGCGAATAGCTCGAGGCGTAGCGCGCGGCGTCGACGGTCGTGATGGCGCCGCTCGTCGGCATGACGGGCAGCTCGCCGACGACAGGGCAGCCGACGCCCGACAGGTGCGTCTGGCTGAAGCCGTAGATCGACTTCTGCGAGTAGTCGTAGCCGCCCTCTCCCCCGGTGTCCGGGCTGACCTGGACCATGCCGAAGGGCGCGCTGGCACCGGGGAAGGTGTTCCCGTTGTCCTGCGTGCCGATGAACGGGTTGACGGACTCGACGAGCGGCTCGGCCGCCGCAGCCGTCGGGGGTGCGCCGGACGGCAGCACGGGCCCGAGGGCGGTCGCAGCGAGGACGAGGGTGCCGAGCGATCTGAGCACGATGCGCATGGGGCGTTCCTTCACGGGAGGACGACGGTGTCCTGCCCGAGCCTCGTGACGTGCCACATGTCCGGCAACCCGACACCGTTGTCCTGTCCGATGGACGCGCGACATCGGACAAGAACGGACGTATGCCGCCGGGCCGGGTCACGCGACGGCCGACCTCCCCCGACGGCATACGTCGTCGGTCGTGCTAGCGGTGCTCAGACCTGGGCGCGGCTCTCGATCGCGGCCAGCACCTCGGCGATGGCGTCGTCGACGGGCACGCCGTTCTTCTGGGACCCGTCGCGGTAGCGGAACGACACGGCGCCGGCGGCGCGGTCCTCCTCGCCGGCGATGAGCGTGAACGGCACCTTCGACTTGCTCGCGTTGCGGATCTTCTTCGGGAAGCGGTCGTCGCTCGCGTCGAGCTCGACCCGAACTCCCTTGCGCTTCAAGCGATTGAGAACATCCTGCAGGTAGTCGGCGTAGTCCTCGGCGACCGGCACGCCGAGCACCTGGACCGGGCTGAGCCAGACCGGGAAGGCACCGGCGTAGTGCTCGACGAGCACCCCGAGGAAGCGCTCGATCGAGCCGAACTTCGCCGAGTGGATCATGACGGGCTGCTGGCGCGAGCCGTCGGCGGCCTGGTACTCGAGCCCGAAGCGCTCGGGCTGGTTGAAGTCGTACTGGATCGTCGACATCTGCCACGTGCGGCCGATGGCGTCGCGGGCCTGGACGGAGATCTTCGGGCCGTAGAACGCGGCACCGCCGGGGTCGGCGACGAGCTCGAGCCCCGAGTCGGTGGCGACCTTCTCGAGGACCGCGGTGGCCACCTCCCACTGCTCGTCGGTGCCGATGAACTTCGCGGACTTCTCACCCTCGGTGTCGCGCGTGGACAGCTCGAGGTAGAAGTCGTCGAGTCCGAAGTCGCGCAGCAACGACAGGACGAAGTCGAGCAGGTGCTGGATCTCGGCCGGCGCCTGCTCGGCCGTGACGTAGCTGTGGGAGTCGTCCTGCGTCATGCCGCGCACACGCGTCAGGCCGTGCACGACGCCGGACTTCTCGTAGCGGTAGACCGACCCGAACTCGAAGAACCGGATCGGCAGCTCGCGGTAGGAGCGTCCGCGCGAGGCGAAGATCAGGTTGTGCATCGGGCAGTTCATCGCCTTGAGCTGGTAGCGCGCACCCTCGAGCTCCATCGGCGGGAACATCGTGTCGGCGTAGTACGGCAGGTGGCCGCTCGTGTGGAAGAGGCCGTCCTTGGTGATGTGCGGCGTGCCGACGTAGTCGAAGCCCTCCTCGATGTGCCGCCGGCGGACGTAGTCCTCCATCTCGCGCTTGATGACGCCACCCTTGGGGTGGAAGACGGGCAGGCCCGACCCGAGCTCGTCGGGAAAGCTGAAGAGGTCGAGCTCGGCACCGAGCTTGCGGTGGTCGCGTCGCTCGGCCTCCGCGAGGCGGTCGAGGTAGGCCTTGAGGTCGTCCTTGGTGGCCCAGGCGGTGCCGTAGACACGCTGCAGCTGCGGGTTCTTCTCCGAGCCGCGCCAGTACGCGGCGGCCGAGCGCATCAGCTTGAACGCGTTGCCGATGAGCTTCGTGCTCGGGATGTGCGGGCCGCGGCACAGGTCGCCCCAGGCGCGCGTGCCGTCGCGCCGGATGTTGTCGTAGATCGTCAGCTCGCCGGCCCCGACCTCGACCTCGGCACCCTCGGCCGCCTCGTCGGCGTTGCCGCCCTTGAGCCCGACGAGCTCGCACTTGTAGGGCTCGTGGGCGAGCTCCTCGAGGGCCTCGGCGTCGGTGACGACGCGTCGCTCGAAGATCTGCCCCTCGTTGATGATCTTCTGCATGGCCTTCTCGAGGGCCTTGAGGTCATCGGGGTGGAACGGGGTCTCGACGTCGAAGTCGTAGTAGAAGCCGTCGCGGATGGGCGGGCCGATGCCCAGCTTGGCGTCGGCGTGCAGCTGCTGCACCGCCTGTGCGAGCACGTGCGCCGTCGAGTGGCGCAGCACGGCGAGGCCGTCCTCGCTGGCGACCGTCACGGGCTCCACGACGTCGCCGTCGGCGACGACGTGGAAGAGGTCGCGCAGCTCGCCGTTGACCCGGGCCACGACGACGGCGCGGTCACCCTCGAAGAGATCTCCCGCCGTCGTCTGCTCCGTGACCGTTCGCTCGCTCCCGGCGACGGTGACGGTGATCTCTGCAGACACGGTGGGTGCTCCTTCGTGAGTGATCCGACCGTGAGCCGGTCGGATCCATGAGGTGTGCCGGCAACTGCGGCAGGTGCCCAGCGTATCGACCGTGACGGCCGCCCTGCGACGTGCCGGACGGCAACGGGCACCTGAGGCGGTGATTCGGCTGTGCGGGTGCGGCCGGCCTCCGATACTGGGCGGATGGAGGTCCCCACGGACGTCGAGGCCCTGAGCCTCACGCAGGCAGCCGCCCTGGCGGAGACGGCCGAAGCCGAGTTCATGTACGCGTTCGAGACCGGTGCCCCGCCCTCGGCCCGCAACGCCCTGGACATGACTGCGGTGCGCCTCGGTGGCGGCGTCGTGCTCGCGATGGGTGCCGACCCGACCGGCGGCTACTGGAACAAGGCGCTCGGCTTCGGCGTGACCGAGCCGGTGACCGACGACCTCGTGAGGTCGGTGCTCGACGTGTACCGCGCGAGCGGCTCGGCTGCGGCGGTGCTCCAGCTGGCACCGTCGGCGCTCCCGGAGGACTGGGACGACATCTGCCGCCGGCACGGCATCGTCGCGGGCTCGGTCTGGGCCAAGCTGCTGCGGCCGGCCGGGCCGCAGATCGGTCCGGCCACGACGGACCTGCGGATCGGGCGGGTCCGGCCCGACGACGTCGCCGAGTGGTCGCGGGTCTACTGCACGGGTTTCGGGATGCCCGAGGACCCCGACCTGTTGGCCTTCTTCGGGTCAGGCACCGACGAGGCGCGTGGCTTCCGGTCCTTCGGAGCCTGGTCGGGCGACCGGCTCGTCGCGTCCGCCAACCTGCACGTCGCCGGTCCTGTCGCGGCCTTCTGCGGGGCGGCCACGCTGCCGGACGAGCGCCGCCGGGGCGCGCAGTCCGCGTTCATGGCCGCACGCCTGGCCGAGGCGACGCGGCTCGGGTGCGATTGGATGAGCGCCGAGACCTGGCAGGAGTTCGAC
The DNA here is from genome assembly GCF_056396225.1 of Terrabacter sp. 05T424. Classification (NCBI taxonomy): domain Bacteria; kingdom Bacillati; phylum Actinomycetota; class Actinomycetes; order Micrococcales; family Intrasporangiaceae; genus Terrabacter; species Terrabacter sp. 05T424. The sequence continues at coordinate 279,915 of NZ_JBFTLB010000003.1, read as the reverse complement.
GGGAACGTGAACCCGTCGTTGCACAACATGGAGCGTGCCGGCTTCGTGCAGGTGTACGACCGGCGCAACTGGGTCTGGCGCGAGGAGCAGGTGTGATGGAGCCTGTGGAGGTCGTCGGTTTCGAGGGACGTTGGTCGCCGGCGGCGCCGGATCCCGACGAAGTGCGCGTCGTGCCCCTCCCCCCGTCCCGGCAGCAGGAGGCCATCGACCTCGTCTGCGCGCGCCTGCCGCACACCACCCGGGGTGAGGCCGGGTGGCACTTCGACGTGCCGGAGGTCTTCGACGGTCTCGCCTCGGTCGAGGCCGTCGACCGCCACGGCGCCATGCTCGGGGTCGGCTTCACGGCACACCCGCACTTCGCGCCCGAGGGACGCACGTTCCAGCGGGTCATCGTGGCTCGCGAGCACGAGGGCCGAGGGATCGGGAGGGCTCTGCGGCACGCCCTGTTCGAGCGCCTGCCCCACGGCACGACCGCTCTCGTCGCCGGGACGTTCGACGACGACCCTCGTTCGCTCGAGGTCGCCACCCACTGGGGGTTCGGCGTCGAGGAGCACGCGATCGAGTCGAAGCTCGACCTCGTCGACCTGCCGACACCGGAGCTTCCCCCCGACGTCACCCTGCACGACGTGCCCGACCTCGTCTTCGACGACGCCGACGTCGTCGAGCAGATGCTGCTCGCGAGCCAGACGAACCCCGAGGCCGCGCAGGGCTGGGTGTTCGACCTGGGCAAGCTGCGTGCTCTCGTCTCCGACAACGAGACACCGGTCTGCGTCGTCGCCCGGGTCGGTGGCGAGCCCGCGGCGATCACCTTCGGAGGGGTCTCCGACGCGACCCTGATGATCGCCTACAGCGGTGTCGGTCCGGCCCATCGTGGCCGTGGGCTGATGACCCTCGTCAAGCAGCGCGCGCACCTCTCGGCCCGCGACGTCGGCGCCACGGTCAGCCGCACGGCCAACGAGGAGCACAACCACGGCATCCGCCGAATCAACGCGGATCTGGGCTACGTCGTGCACAGCGGCGTCTACCGGATGTCGCAGCGGCTCGACGGGTGACGGCGGAGGGCCGGCCGCACCAGAGATGCGGCCGGCCCTGCCTCAGTTCCTCGCCCTCGTCACCAGGTGTTCTCGACGACGGCGTGCTCGACCTCGCCCTTGGCGTTCTCGAGGACCGACAAGGTGCGGCTCGCCTCGAAGATGGTGCGGAGGCGGACCGTCGACGGGAGCCGCACGGGCTTGCGGAACCACACGCGGCTGGACAGTCCGGCCTCGGGCAACCGTGGGCCGAGCGAGGCGAGAGCCCTTGCGTAGGAGTACATCCCGTGGGCGATGGCCGTCGGGAACCCGAGCGGGCGCGCCGTCAGGGCGTGCACGTGGATCGGGTTCCAGTCGCCCGACACGGCCGCATACTCGCGGCCCGTTCCATCGCCGAGTCGCCAGACGGGCCCGGCGGTGACCGCGTCGAGGGCATCCTGCGATGGCGGCTCGGTGGCGGCTGCGTCGGGGTGCTCCTGCCCCCGCGACAGGTAGGTGCTGACGCCCCGCCAGACGAGCTCTCCGCGCACCTCGACCTCCGACACGAGGTCGACCTGGCGGCCACGACGGTGGGGCCGGAGGTCCTGGGGACGCACCGAGACGTCGAGCACCTCGTCCGCGGTGACCGGGCGGGAGACCTCGATCCGGTTCTCGACGTGCACGGCGCCCATGAGCGGCAGCGGGAAGCGGTCGTCGCTCATCACGGTCATCTGCAGCGGGAACGCGACGAGGTGCGGGTAGGTGACCGGCAGGGTCCCGTCGACCGGGAAGCGGCAGACGCGGGAGTAGGCCACGAGGTCGTCGAGGTCGACCCGGACGCCCGCCCGCGAGACCCGGACGTCGGGCAGGGTGTCGCCGGACCTGCCGCGGCGCAGGGCGGCCGTCGCATAGATGCGGCGCAGGTCCGGGGCGCCGTCGAGGGTGATCTCCTTGGTCATCCTGGCCTCACGCCCCGAGCAGGCTCTGGCCGCAGACCCGCACGACCTGCCCCGTGACCGCTGCAGCACCGGGCTGCGCGAACCACGCGATGGTCTCGGCGACGTCCTTGGGGTGCCCACCCTGCTGGAGGGAGTTCATGCGGCGCCCGATCTCCCTGGTGGCGAACGGGATCCGGGCCGTCATCTCGGTCTCGATGAAGCCCGGCGCAACGGCGTTGACGGTGATGCCGCGCCCGGCCAGCTGGCGCGAGAGTGCGGAGACGAGACCGATGACCCCGGCCTTGCTCGCACCGTAGTTGGTCTGGCCGCGGTTGCCCGCGATGCCGGCGATCGACGCGACGCACACGATGCGACCGCCGTCCTGCAGGGCGCCCTGCCCGAGGATGGCCTCGTTCATCCGGAGGATCGACCGGAGGTTGACGTCGATGACGCTCTTCCAGCGGTCTTCGTCCATGTTGACGAAGAGCTTGTCGCGGGTGATGCCCGCGTTGTGCACCACGATGTCGATGGCGCCGTGGCGGCTCCTCGCGTGCTCGACGATGCGCACCCCCGCGTCCTCGGCCGTGACGTCGAGCTGGAGTGCCGTGCCCTTCACCTCGTTGGCGACCGCTGCGAGCGCGTCGCCGGCGGCGGGGATGTCGACGGCCACGACCGTCGCGCCGTCGCGCGCCAAGACACGGGCGATCTCGGCACCGATGCCGCGGGCGGCGCCGGTGACGACGGCCACCTTGCCCTCGAGCGGCCGCAGTGCGTCGGCGTCAGCGCTCGTCGTCTCGTCGACGCGCACCACCTGACCGTCGACGTACGCCGACCGGCCGCTGAGGAAGAACTCTAGCGCGGAGCGCACGCCGTCCCGCGCATCGCCCTGTGCGAGAACGAGGTTGGCGGTCGCGCCGGCGCGCAGCTCCTTGCCGATCGACCGCACGACGCCCTCGAGGGCGCGCTGCGTCGTCACCGCGGCGACGTCGGTGAGTGTGGCAGGGTCGGTGCCGACGACGACGACGCGCCCGTTGCGCTTGAGCGCCTTGACCGCCGGCGCTCCGAGCACGCGCAGGTCGTCGAGGTCTGCCGGGTCGGTCGCCGCGCTGAGGTCGAGTACGACCGCGCCGAGCTTGTCGGGGACGTCGGCTGCCGAGGCGACCGTGGGGACGCCGACCGCGCCGAGCCACGCCACGATCGCGTCGGCGAAACGGCCGGCGCCAGCCACGAGGACCGGACCCTCGCAGAGCGGCATACCCGGCTCGTAGCGACGCAGGCGCGTCGGCTGCGGGACGCCGACCTTCTGCGCGACAGGTGAGCGGACGATGGTGGTGAACAGGTCGGTCATTGCTCAGGCCTCCAGGATCGCGACGACGCCCTGGCCGCCGGCTGCACAGATCGAGATGAGGCCCCGTCCGCCACCGGCCTCCTTGAGCTGCTTGGCCAGGGAGGCGACGATGCGGCCGCCGGTGGCCGCGAACGGGTGCCCCGCCGCGAGCGACGAGCCGTTGACGTTGAGCCTGCTCCGGTCGATGGAGCCGAGGGGCGCGTCGAGCCCGAGCCGGCCCTTGCAGAAGTCGGGGTCCTCCCATGCCTTGAGCGTGGTGAGCACGGTCGCCGCGAAGGCCTCGTGGATCTCGTAAAAGTCGAAGTCCTGCAGCGAGAGGCCGTTTCGCGCGAGGAGGCGCGGGACGGCATACGCGGGAGCCATCAGCAGGCCCTCGTCGCCGTGGACGTAGTCGACGGCAGCGGTCTCGGCGTCGACGAACCACGCGAGGGGGGTGATCCGGTGCTCCGTGGTCCACTCCTCGCTCGCGAGGAGCACGGCGGAGGCGCCGTCGGTCAGCGGCGTGGAGTTGCCCGCCGTCATCGTCCCCCCGTCACCCTTGCCGAAGGCCGGCTTGAGCGTGGCGAGCTTCTCGACGGAGGAGTCGGGGCGCAGGTTGTTGTCACGCGAGACACCGAGGTACGGGGTGACGAGGTCGTCCTGGAACCCGCGCTCGTAGGCGGCGGCGAGCTTCTGGTGGCTGGCGGCCGCGAGCTCGTCCTGCGCCTCGCGGGTGATCCCCCACTGGGCAGCGGTCAGTGCCATGTGCTCGCCCATCGAGAGCCCGGTGCGGGGCTCGACGTTCTCGGGGATCGCGGGAACGAGGTGGCTCGGGCGCAGACCGGCCAGCGCCCTGGCGCGCTCTGTCGCCGACCGGGCACGGTTGGCCGCGAGGAGGGTCTGGCGCAGGCCCTCGTTGACAGCGATCGGCGCATCGCTCGCACTGTCGACACCGCCGGCGATGCCGGCGTCGATCTGCCCGAGGGCGATCTTGTTCGCGACGAGGATCGCAGCCTCGAGGCCCGTGCCGCACGCCTGCTGGATGTCGTAGGCGGGGGTGGTGGGGTCGAGGCGGGTGCCGAGCACCGTCTCACGGGTGAGGTTGAAGTCGCGGCTGTGCTTGAGCACGGCGCCGGCGACGACCTCGCCCAGGCGCTCCCCGGCGAGGCCGTAGCGCGCGACGAGGCCGTCGATGCTCGCGGTCAGCATGTCCTGGTTCGACGCCTTCGCGTACGTGCCGTGGGCACGTGCGAAGGGGATGCGGTTGCCCCCGAGGACCGCGACACGTCGGGGTGTGCGCGGGCTGGTCTTGGACGCCATGGATCTCTACCTGCTCTCGGTGTGGTGGCTGACGATCAGCTCCAAGATAACCGAAACTCGCAGTAGTCGATACAGCGAGTACCTGTTACTTTCGTGAAATGGACGACGACGTGGACCAGGCCGCCAGGGCTCAGACTGCGCCCCGAGACGGTCGCGACGCCCGCTGGGAGCGGCACCGGGAGGAGCGGCGGTCAGCCCTCGTCGACGCCACGATCCGCGCCATCCGCAGGCACGGGGCCGGGGTCGGCATGGACGACATCGCCACCGAGGCCGGCACGTCGAAGACCGTCATCTACCGGCACTTCGACGACAAGGCCGGCCTCTACCGCGCCGTGGCCAGTCGCATCGACGGGCGGGTGGTCGGCAACGTCGGAGCGGCCTTGGGGCAGTCGGGCACGCCGCACGGCGACACCCGCGAGCTCGTGGCCTCGACCGTCGACGCCTACCTGGCCCTCGTCGAGTCCGACACCGAGGTCTACCGCTTCGTCGTCAACCGCCCGCTCGTCGACCTGCCCCTGCCCGACGACCCCGTCGGAGGCACCGTCGACCAGGTCACCGACCAGCTCACCGGCCTGCTGCTCGCCTCGTTGAGCGCGTCCGCCACCGACCACACCCGGGCGCGCACATGGGCCATCGCCCTCGTCGGCTCGGTCCGCGCGGTCGCCGACGACTGGCTCGCGACCCCCGAGTCCGACCGCGCTCCCCGGGCCGACGTCGTCGAGTCCCTCACCGAGCTGGCCTGGCGCGGGCTGGCGCCCGTTCTCGCCGACACGAAAGGCAGATGAGATGTCCACCGCTGCAGACGTTCCCGTCGCTGGGCCGCCGATGCCCACCGTCTCCTCCCCAGAGCTCGCGGCACGGCTCCGGGCCCATCTCGACGGACCCTACGGCGCGGTCCGCGACCACTGCCGGGCCCTCGAGCCCGACACGTTCGGACCGCCGCCGGCTCCTCTCCCGACCGATGAGCACCGCACGCGGGTCAGCACCCAGCTCGCAGCCCTGGCGAAGGAGTCGTATGCCGCCGACGGCTTCCCCGAGCACCAGGGCGGCTCCGCGCGCTACGCAGATGCGGTCGCCGCATTCGAGATGCTCGGCCACACCGACCTGTCGCTCTTCGTCAAGGCGGGCGTGCAGTGGGGCCTCTTCGGCGGGGCGGTCTCGCTCCTCGGCACGAGCCGGCACGACCACCTGGTGCCGCTCATCACGTCGGGCGAGCTGCAGGGCTGCTTCGCCATGACCGAGACGGGCCACGGCAGCGACGTGCAGAGCCTGCTCACGACCGCGACGTTCGACCCGGCGACCGACGAGATCGTCGTCCACTCCCCCGAGCCGGCCGCCCGCAAGGACTACATCGGCAACGCCGCCCGTGACGGCCGGGTCGCTGCCGTCTTCGCCCAGCTCGTCGTCGGCAGCGAGGTGCACGGGGTCCACTGCGTGCTCGTGCCGATCCGCGAGTCCGACGGCACGACGGCGACGGGCGTCACCATCGAGGACTGCGGCGCCAAGCTCGGCCTCGGGGGCGTCGACAACGGCCGCCTCTCCTTCGACCACGTGCGGGTCCCGCGCACCAACCTGCTCGGCCGCTACGGCGACATCGACGACTCCGGCACCTACACGAGCCCCATCGACAACCCCGGCCGCCGCTTCTTCACGATGCTCGGCACGTTGGTGCGCGGGCGCATCTCCGTCGCCGGCGGTTCCGGTGCGGCCGCGCGCTCGGCTCTGGCGGTCACCACGAGGTATGCCGCCGGGCGGCGCCAGTTCGCCGCCCCGGGCACCGACGTCGAGACGACGGTTCTCGACTACCGCACATACCAACGGCGCCTGCTGCCGAGGATCGCGACGGCATACGCCCTGCAGGTGGCCCAGCACGAGCTCGTCACGGCGATGGACGACGTGCTCTCGGGGCGTGCCTCCACGGAGCAGGACCAGCGACGTCTCGAGACCCGCGCCGCGGGGATCAAGGTGCTGACCACTCGCCACGCCACCGACACCATCCAGGAGTGCCGCGAGCTCTGCGGCGGCGCCGGCTACCTCTGGGCCAACCGCCTCGCGGCGCTCAAGGCCGACACCGACATCTTCACGACCTTCGAGGGCGACAACACGGTGCTGCTGCAGCTCGTGGCCAAGTCGCTCCTCGCCGACTACCAGGCGACCTTCGGCGACCTCGACACCCTCGGGATCGTGCGCTTCGGGGCGCGTCTGGTTGGCGGCACGGTGATCGAGCGTTCGGCCGCGCGCGGCATCGTGCAGCGGCTCGTCGACGCGGCCCCGGGCCGCGAGGAGGACGTCACCTTCGGCATCCGCGGCACCCAGCTGCGGCTCCTGCGCGAGCGCGAAGAGCACCTGCTGGAAGGTCTCGCGCGGCGGCTGCGACGCGCCACCGCGCCCGACGTCGACGCGTTCGCTGTCTTCAACGCGAGCCAGGACCACCTCGTCGAGGCGGCGGCGGCGCACGTGGAGCGCGTCGTCGCAGAGGCGTTCGCCGCCTCCGTCGAGGAGTGCACCGACGGTGAGGCGAAGGCGGTCCTCGCCCGCGTGTGCGACCTGCACCTGCTCGCGACGGTCGAGCGGCACAAGGCGTGGTACCTCGAGCACGACCGGCTCAGCCCGGCACGCACCAAGGCGCTGACGGCGCTCGTCAACGAGATCTGCGCCGAGCTACGTCCGCTCGCGACCGACCTCGTCGACGGGTTCGGCATCCCCGAGGGTCTGCTCACGACGGAGATGGCGGGGACGGCCTGATCCTGCGCGTGATCGCGCCGGTCGTGTCGCAATGGCGCACCAGGCGCGCGATCAGGCGCGCGACCTGACTCGACGGTCAGGTCAGGCCTCGGGGCGCTGGTAGCGGCCGCGCCGGTGCACGAGCGGGCCGTCCTCCGGGCCGACGACGACGTGCTCGACGACCGCCTCGACGAGCACCGACCAGCCGACGTCGTGGCGGCTCGCCGCGTCGAGACGCACCCCGGCCCACGTCGTCGCCGAGTCCGGCCTGGGTCCCCACTCGGTCTGCTCCCACGTGCCGAGACGAAACGGGCCGCCCGGGGCCGGCATGACGCCGGCGAACGCGTCCGCGAGCCGCTGGTCACGGACGCCGAGCAGCGACACCACGGCGGTGCCGGTCTCCGTGAGCCCGTCGAGCAGGTCCGAGTCGGGATGCAGCAGGCCGACCACCCGACCGGGGTCTCCGGTGGCGACCAGGTAGGACGAGACGGTCAGCCCGGCCCGCTCCACGCCGACCCCAGCGGTCCACAGCGACACGGTGCCCCCGATGCGGCCGCGGAGGCGCCGGAGGGGGTCACGGTCCTCGTCGGGGGTGTCGAACGGGTGCTCGGTGTGGATCGTCACGCGGCGCTCCGGCCTGGTCGAAGGAGCCGCCTCACTCGCGCTCGGCGACCATCAGTGCGTCGTCGACCGACACGGCGCCGGGCGTGACGACCTCGGCGTAGACGCCGGCGCACTGAGACGGTGCCCGGGTGACCTTGAGCGTGCACTCGCCCAGGCGGACGACCTGCCCGACGAGCCGGTCCAGCACCGCCGACTCCATGTCGAGCACGATGTTCGCCTTGGGGTGCGTCTCGACGTAGTCGTCGGCCGTCACGAGGTGCACGGCGTGCTTCTTGGCGCGGTTTCCCGCCGGACCCGACGGAGTCACCTCGACCGAGTCGAGCTCTTGCCCGGGTGAGTCGGAGTCGGGGTAGATGAAGAGGCTGGAGACCGTCGCGACCATGGGCCACACGCTAGTGCGTCGACCCCGGGGCCGGCGCGTCCACCGCGCCGTCGAGCCAGACGGTGGACGTGAAGGGACTCGAACCCCTGACCTCTCGCGTGTGAAGCGAGCGCTCTAACCAGCTGAGCTACACGTCCGGGCACCCCTGTGCCGGCAGGCTGTCGGGGTGACGGAGGGAAACAATAGCCGCTCCGGGTCCGGTGGCGGAAATCGCCCCCGCCGCCGCCGTGTCGAGGGCCTTCGCCGAGTCGGTGCTCAGTCGATTCCGGGAACCTGGGTCAGGAGCTCCTCGGCCCACTGCGGCACGAACTGCGGGACGCCGGCCCAGGCGAGGTAGCCCCAGATGACGCCCCACACGATGAGCACGGTGCCCAGGGCCACGAGGCCCCGCACCCAGACGGCCTGGGCCAGGATCCAGGCGTTCCAGCGGCTCACGTGGCGCTTGCCGAAGTCGAGCCAGCGCTGCGCGAACTCGAACTCGCTGGCGAGGACCAGCAGTCCGAAGAAGACCACGAGCCACCCGGGCCCCGGGGCGGGGACCATGATCAGTCCGGCGACCGTGACGACGGTCCCGACGACACCGACCGCCGTGCGCCAGACCAGGTGGGTGACCCGGTTGCGACGCAGCCGGGCGCGCCAGGCCCATCGGTCCTCGTCGGCGTCGAGGGTCCGGTTGGGGTCGGAGTAGTCGACCTCCGGGCGCGCAGCCGCGTTCGGGGACTCGTCGGGGCCGCTCACGGGTCGGCGTCCCGTTCTGCGTTGCTGCGGAACACCCGAAGGAGCTCGCGCGTGACAGGGTTGTCCTCCGGGAGCAGTCGGTCATCGACCGCGTGGATCGGGAGCACGTCCTTCGTGGAGCTTGTGATGAACACCTCGTCGGCCGTCTGCAGCACGTCGAGCGGCAGGGCCTCCTCGCGGAGGTCGACGCCGGCGGTGCGCCCCCACTCGATGGTCAGCTCGCGCGTGATGCCGGCCAGCAGGCCGGAGCCGACGGGCGGCGTGAACACGACTCCGTCGACCACGACGAAGACGTTGCTGCCGGTGCACTCGCACAGCTCGCCGCGGGTGTTGGCGAAGACGGCCTCGACGGCCCCCGCGCGCTTGGCCCGCGCGAGCGCGACGACGTTCTCGGCGTACGAGGTCGTCTTGAGACCGGCCACGGCGGAGCGCTCGTTGCGCGTCCACGGCACGACGGTCAGCTTGCCGCTCTCGGGGGGCAGTGCCTGCGGGGCGGCGAGGACGATGTACGTCAGCGACGCGTCGTCACGGTCGGATCCGAGCGGCCCGATGCCACCGGTGACGCTGTAGCGCAGCCGGCCGAACGGGATGCCCGGACCGTCGAGGACGGCCGCGACGCCCTTGTCGACGACCGCGAGGTCGACCGGCGGCAGGCCGAGACCGTCCGCGGAACGCTCGAGCCGCCGGTGGTGGCGCGAGAGGGCGAACGGTCGCCCGTCGACGATCTTTGCCGTCTCGAAGACGCCGTCGCCCACCGTCACCGCGTGGTCGAGGGCGGAGACGGATGGTCCTGTGGGGTCGACGAGGTCGCCGTCGACCCAGACGCGCATGGTCGTGCTCATGGTCCCTTCCCTGTGGCTCGGCCCTGTGGCTGGCGGAGCGCCCTCATGGTGTCACAGTGCCCGCAGCCAGCCCGATGAGGCGGGCCGCCTTGAGCTCGGTCTCGGCCCACTCCCCCTCGGGGTCGGAGTGCCACGTGATGCCGGCCCCGGTGCCGAAGCGCAGCCAGCGACGCCCCGCCTCGTCCAGGTCTGCCCAGAAGGTGCGAATACCGACGGCGAGGTCGGCCTCGCGCGCGTCGGCGTCGACCCAGCCGATCGCCCCGCAGTACGGCCCACGGGGGTGCGTCTCGAGGTCGTGGATCGCGGTCAGGGCGCTCGACTTCGGCGCGCCCGAGACGGACCCGGGCGGGTAGGCGGCGGCGAAGACCTCGGCCCAGCCGACGCCCTCCCCCAGCCGTCCGCTGACGGTCGAGACGAGGTGGACGAGGCCGGGGTGCTCCTCGATCGCGCAGAGCTCGTCGACCGAGACGGTTCCGGGCTCGCAGACGCCGGAGAGGTCGTTGCGCATGAGGTCGACGATCATGACGTTCTCGGCGTGGTCCTTGGGCAGCATCTGCTCGGCCGTCGGTGCCGTGCCCTTGATCGGCCGCGTCACGACGGTGTCGCCCCGCCGGGCCAGGAAGAGCTCCGGTGAGGCGCTCACGACGTCGAGGCCGGCGGCGCTGCAGCGGATCCGAGCCGCGTGTGGTGCCGGGTTGCCTTGTCGCAGAAGGTCGTCCAACCCATCGAGATCAGCATCGTCACCGAGCTCGTGGCTGAGCACCCGGCACACGTTCACCTGGTAGACCGTTCCGGCCGCGATGCGATCGCGCACCTCGCGGACCGCGCCGATGTATGCCGCACGGTCGAGAGAGGTGCACCAGTCGCGGTCGAGCGGCTGCCAGGTCAGTGCGCCCCGGGGTGGAGGCGCCGGTGTCGTGCGGCTGACCTCGGCGAACCGGACCGCGGTGACGTCGCCCTCGAAGGTCGCCACGACGGCCCAGAAGCCTTCGCGCGTGATGGCGTCGAGGGCCGCTGGGCCGCGGGCGACATCGATGACCTCGCGGGCCTCCCGGTCGGCGAAGCGGGCGTGGTCCACCCGCAGATCGTAGGCCCTACCGGGCGAGTGCCTTCTCGATGTCGGCGGCGATGGCGGACGGCTCGGTGGTCGGCGCGTAGCGCTCGATGACGGCGCCGTCGCGGCCGACGAGGAACTTGGTGAAGTTCCACTTGATCTTGCTGCCGAGCAGGCCGCCCTGCTCGGACTTGAGCCACGTGAAGAGGGGGTGCTCGTCGTCACCGTTGACGTCGACCTTCGAGAACATCGGGAACGTGACGCCGTAGTTCTTCTGGCAGAACTCGCCGATCTCCTCGTCGCTGCCGGGGTCCTGGCTGCCGAACTGGTTGCACGGGAAGCCGAGCACCGTCAGACCCTGCGCGCGATAGCTCTGGTAGAGCTCCTCGAGGCCGGCGAACTGCGGCGTGAAGCCGCAGGCGCTGGCGGTGTTGACGACGAGCACGACGTCACCGGCGTACTGGTCGAGCGAGACCTCCGAGCCGTCGATGGCGGTGGCCTTGAAGTCGTTCAGGACGGTCACGGTGTCTCCTCAGGGTGGTCACGCGTCGTGAGTACGCGTCGGTAGCATCTTCGCCCGCGAGGAGCCCGCACCGCCAATCGGCGTCGAGGGTTGCCGGTCTCAGGACGCGTCGGCGTCGTCGGGCTCGGGCGGGAGGTCCTTGCCCTCGCGCTCGTCGCGGTCGGCCCATTCGAGCAGCGCACGGAAGTCGAAGACGGCGTCGTCGATGCCGGCGTGCAGGTCACCGAGCCGCGCGAACCGCTCGGGCATGGTGGCGATGGTGAAGTCCTGCGGCTCGGCGTCCGCGACCTCGTCCCAGCCGAGCGGAGCCGACACGGTGCCGTGCGGGTTCCCCCGCACGCTGTAGGCAGCCGCGATGGTGTGGTCGCGGGCGTTCTGGTTGTAGTCGACGAACAGGTCCTCCGGTGAGCGGTCGCGCCGCCACCACGTCGTGGTCACGTCATCGGGCAGCCGACGCTCCACCTCCCGGGCGAAGGCGAGGGCCCCCCGGCGCACGTCCTTGAAACCCCAGTCGGGCGCGATGCGCACGTAGACGTGCAGACCCGACCCGCCGGAGGTCTTGGGCCATCCGACGGCTCCGAGCTCGTCGAGGATCTCGCGCGTCGTGGCGGCGGCCCGTCGGACCTTGTCGAAGCCGCACTGCGGCATCGGGTCGAGGTCGATGCGCCACTCGTCGGGCTTCTCGGTGTCGGCGCGGCGGCTGTTCCAGGGGTGGAACTCGACGGTCGACATCTGGACCGCCCAGATGACGTCGGCGAGGCGGGTCACGCAGAGCTCGTCGGCGTGCAGCCCGTAGCGCGGGAAGTGCAGCCGCACCGTCTCGACCCAGGGCGGAGCCCCGGCCGGCAGCCGCTTCTGGTGCACCTTCGGTCCGTCCACTCCCTTGGGGAAGCGGTGCAGCATGCAGGGCCGCTCACGCAGCGCGTTGACGATGCCCGGACCGACCGCCTGGTAGTACCGGACGAGGTCGAGCTTGGTCTCGCCACGCTCGGAGAAGTAGACGCGGTCGGGGCTGGAGAGCCGCACCGTGTGGTCGCCGACCTCGATCTCCATCGCCGGGCTCTTGCTCGCCGCCATGCCGACAGCCTACGTATGCCGTGGGGTCGCCGAGCGCACCGACGCGTGCGTCGCGGAGGCGACCTGACGGCATGCGCCCCCGGACGTGCGGAAGGGCCCGCAGACGTGAGTCGACGGGCCCTTCCAGCGGAGCGGACGACCGGGCTCGAACCGGCGACCTCAACCTTGGCAAGGTTGCGCTCTACCAACTGAGCTACGTCCGCTTGCCATCCCCGGAGCCGAAGCCCCGTGGGTGCGAGGTAGACCATAGCGGACGGTCGGGCCCGGCGCGAAACCCGCTCTCCGAGTGGCCGTTCGGGCGCCGACTGCACGTCCTTCGAGACCGGCTGTCCATCGCCCGGGACAGCGCGAGAGGATGTGTCCATGGCGAAGCCCGCTGGCCTGCGGTTCCTCAGACGCAAGGGCCACGACCTGACTGTGAAGGACCGCGACGGCGACCAGCACCGCGCCACCCTGGAGAAGCTGGCCGGGGTGGAGGACGGCACCCACGAGGACGGCGCCTTCTCCTTCGGCTACTGCAAGAGCTGCGACTGGACCGGCCCGGCCCGGCGTGCCCGAGACAAGGCCCGCAAGGACGCCGTCGCGCACCAGGCCGAGTGCGAGGGCAAGGGCAAGATCCGCATCGGTGTGAGCGACCCCGACGCGGACTAACGCCCGACGGCCATCTCCCCCAGCTCGGACCACTCCGTGCCCTCGATCGTCGTGTTGATGATCCTCGGCGTGGCGGAGAGGTAGTCGGGCAGCGTCGACGTGGCCTGCTTGAAGTGGTCGCTCTGCACGTGCGGGCCGCCGGCGGCATCGTCGCGGAAGGCCTCGACCAGCACGTACTCCGTCGGGTCGTCGAGGCTGCGCGACCAGTCGAACCAGAGGCAGCCCTCCTCGGCGCGGGTGGCCTCGGTGAAGCCCCGCGAGATCTCGGGCCACTCATCGGCGTGCTCTGGCTTCACGGGGAACTTGGCGGTGATGAAGATCAACGTGCTCACTCCTGTCGGGTCGCTGTCGCGTGCTGTGGGCGTGCCCCCAGGAACCTGAGGGCCACCCGAGGCAGGTTCTCACGACGTGGGCAGGGTCGTCCGCCCGAGGCCGGACAAGCCCCGTCTTGCTAGGTTCTGCGCCGTGGACATCACGCGGATCCGAGCGGACGACTGGGAGCTGTTCCGGGACGTGCGCCTCGCCTCGCTGTCGGAGTCACCGGAGGCTTTCGGCTCGCGTCACGCCCACTGGGTCGACGCGTCGGTCGAGCAGTGGCGCGACCGCCTCAGCACGGTGCCACTGACTCTCGTGGCACGCGACAACAGCCGCGCCTGCAGCGCGTACGAGCGGGCCGGGTTCGTCGACGCGGGCGTTCCCGAGGACTGGCCTGTCGACGAGCCGATGGAGAACCGCATGGAGCTTCGCAGCTGATCCCGTTCAGATGCTGTCTCTGCTGGCGAGGTGCTCAAGCTCAAGCAGCCACGACCACGGACATGGTCGAGCGGTTCCTGGCTGGCACGGGCGTCGGCGAAGACGCAGAAGGCGAGCGGAAGAACCGGTCCGACGAGGGCGACGATCACCCACTGCTGGAACATGGCCTGCGTCTCGAGCAGGCCCGGGGTCTGCTGCGCATCAATCAGACGGTGGAGCGCCAGATGCTGTGCCAGTTCATCGCTGCGACGATCGACCCCACGGATACGAGAAGGGAGATGCCGCTCATCGCGCGGAGCAGTTGCCGCGTGCGGTAGCCCCTGCGGGTCACGGTAGCGGTCGGCGCGGCGGTTTGGGCGCCCGACGCCCGAAGTGCGACCACACGTCCGGTCTTGCCGCACATGGGTGTTCGACCCGTCGCCAACGTTTACGGTGAGCCACGTGTGGGCTTCTCTTGAGACGTGGCTGATCGGGGACGGGCAGTTTCCGCAGCTCGCGTTGGGCGCCGTCGTCCACGACTGCGGCTTGAGGTTGAACTGCTCACACCTACACGCTTCGAGCGAAGTGGTCCATCAGGTCAGCGGTGCTCGCGTCGATGACCTGGGTCGACCGCGTTGTCGACTGACCGGTCTCTGCCACTCGGTGGCCGGCGACATGGCAGCCTTGATCGCCATGCCGGGCTGGCTCGTCAGTGCGGAGCCGGAGACATACCGGCTCGTACGTGGGACCCGCCCCCAGCCTGCATCTCAGCTCTTGGAACATCGCTTGGTGCGCATGCCAGGAGAGCCGCCGGACACGCGAGCGTACGGACCCGTCGTCCGTGTCACCCACCCCGACCGACTGAGTTGGACCGCCGACATCTTGGAGGCCGGGCTATCTCATCGACGTGGTCCCGGTCTAGAGCCCGGGAGAACTCCCTCAGGCACTTGCCTTGGACGTCAGTCAAGACGTCGGCTCGCTCATCGGGGACCCAGCGGCACCGACCCCGGGGATTGAAGGTCGACGCGTCGCGGTCCTCAACTCAGCGGCAAAGGCCCGCAATCTAGTGCGAACTCTCGTCGGGAAGGCGCCTCCAACGCCCCTCGGACACCACCTGTGCCACCCCGTCGACCACGCGGATCGCAGACTGGTCGTCGAGGACGTACGCCGGCCCGTTGATCTCGGCTGCCCACATCTCGGCATCGGCCATGGTGTTGTCCGGAAACACGTCGAGATGGGGAAAGATCGAGAAGTCGACGAGGCCGAGCGTGCGATCGTCGGGCGCTCCCGGCCACTGCACGAAGTCCGCACCGATCCGCGGCGTCATCACCATGCTACCGGCGCTCACACCCACCCAGACCGTGTCGGACAGCGAGGGCAGGAGGGCCGCCAACCCGGACTCCCTCATCCAGTGGCACAGATAGGTGGCCTCGCCACCGTCGACGAGGATGACGTCGGCCGCACGAATCCACGGCACCCAGCGTTCTTCGCCGATCGTCGCCAGCGCCGTCAGCTCGAGCAGGCCGAGGGAGCCCCACGGCATCGAGGTCATCCCGCCCCACGGCGGCAGACCAGCGACGAAGCCGCGCGCCGAGACCGGCCCGCACCTCGGATGACCCCACTGTGCGGTGGGGATGCACAGTGCCGTCGCCTCGTCGACCGGCTTGCCCAGCAGGTCGACGAGCGCCTCGTGAATGCTCGGGTTCGTGACTCCCCCGGACGTGAGTAGCAGTTTCACGATGCCCACTGAACCACAGGGAAGCGACTGCCACCGTGGCCGGATGGCGGAGTTGCCGATCGACTGTCGGCGTGTGCACGACTCGCTCGTTGTCGCACCGAGGCTCGTCACCCAGCCCGCCGACGTGAGCAAGGTCGGCTGCCCGACCCCGTGACCCTTCAGTCACGCCGGCGGACGTCTCGAGCGACCGGGGTCGGATGAGGCTGGCGTCCCGTAGACCTCGCCTACGACCAAAGTCGCCAGCTCGGCGTTCCTTGGGGTGTCGTTCGGCCCGCGGGTCCATGCTTTCGGCGGTAGCGAGCCACCCGTTCGCCGCAACAGGATGGCATGCCGGGCGACTCGACCGGTGCCGAACGGCAGGCACGAGGGAGGCACGAGGCCTCGGCGCCTGCGGACCCGAAGGGACTCGAAGTGAAGGACGACACATGGGATGGCGTCGTGGTCAAGAAGACGCGCGGGTTGCTGGATGGCTCGAACCTCTACCGCCGCCTCAGAGTCCGGCGCGGTGACGGTCAGGTGGTCACGGTCCGGGTGAACACCGCCATGTGGGAGAGCGTCGAGGTGGGTGATCTCGTCGGAAAGGACATGGGGCAGGACCCGGTCAAGCGATAGGCGCACCGTCTGTCGCGAGTTGCCCCCGGCTGGCGCTCGCTCTGCAGCCGGGGCCGCTCGCCAGGCCGTTCAGGTCGCTGAAGCGGCGCGAAGGCCCGTCCACGCGGTTGCCGTCGTCACCATTCAAAGCCACAGGAGGATCATCCCCATGACCAAAACCTCGGGAAGCCCCACCAGACCGCTGCGGTTCGGGGTCGTTGCTCCGATCACCCGTGATGTGGCGACATGGCGCGAGCAGTTGCACCGTCTGGCTGACATTGGCTACTCGACACTGCTGATGCCCGACGTGCCGCAGTGGCAGCCGGCGCCAGGTCCCGCGCTGGCGGTGGCGGCAACGATCACCGACCTGCGAGTGGGCACCTGGGTGTACGCCTCTCCGGTGCGGCCGGCGTGGAGCACCGCGTGGGAGGCCCACTCCCTGTCGGTGCTCACGAACGGTCGGTTCGAGATGGGAATCGGCACCGGGCGACCGGCATCGCCGAACAGCTCCGAGAGCTGGGCCTGCCGGTCGTTCCCGCGAGCCAACGCCTGGCTCAGCTGCGCGACGCCGTCACGGCTCTGCGGGAGCTTGACGGCGAGGACCGGCACACCCCGGTTGCGATGGCGGTGGCCGGCCCCCAGGCGCAAGCGCTTGCGGCTGAGATCGCCGACATCGTGACCTTCGTGATGCCGCAGATCGAGTCGCGGGCGGAGTCGACGCAACGGGTTCGTCAGTTCGACAACCATCGCGACGTCGAACTGGCATTGCATGTGCCCGTGGTTGGTGACTCCGTCGCGCCGTTCATGGCCGGCCCCGACCTCGACACTGCCGCCGTCCGGGCTGCAGACTCACTGGCCTTTCTCCCCAGCGACCCAGCGGCCGCTGCGGAGGAGATCCAACGACGACGGGAGGAGCGCGGCTTCTCGTACTTCGTCTTCGGAGCTGACGTCAGCGACACGCTCGGACCCGCAGTCACCGAGCTGGCCGGACGATAGGTCCACGTCCTCCGCGGTCTTCCTCGGGAGCGTCAGCCGACGAAGGCGAGGCGCGCACCAACGACACCGTCGTCCGTGGCGGAAGGCGTTTGGAGCCGGCCGTCGAACGGGTGTCTAGCTGCGGACGGCCACAACAACTCGTCCGTTACGCAGCGAGCCCTTGACGTCGGAGGGCAGGTCGAGGCCGGCCGCGAGGGTGAGCAGGTCTTCATCGGCGCCCACGCGGAAGCCGTTGTCGTGGAGCAGTTTCTCCATGGTGCGGGGCCGCCACAGCGAGCGCCAGGGCTCCGCTGCCAACGGGTCGGGGGCCCGTGTGAGCCGCAGGACGATTCGCATCGCACGCCGCAGGAGACTCACCCCGGCGGACTTCGCCTGGTAGTTGACGACGAGCCGGCTGCCCGGCGCGCACAACTCCGCGATCTGGGCGACGACAGCCCGCACGTCGTCGGCGTCCAGGTAGGGCACGACCCCCTCCCAGACCCACGTGGACACCACCCGAGGGTCAAAGCCCGCGTTCGGCAGGGTCGGGCTCAGCGTCTGAGTCTCGAGATCGATCTCAACGGCGGAGAACCGCAAGGCGAGCGGAGACCGGTCGCCGAGCCGACGCAGCTTGTCCCGATGCGAGGCCGGATGGTCGACCTCGAACACCATGACGTGTTCAAGCTCGGGCATCCGCCAGGCGCGAGCGTCGAGACCCGCACCGAGAATCACGAGCTGCGCCGCGTCCTGTTCACGGATCGCTTCGTCGATCGCGACGGTCCGCGGCACCATCACGATCCCGGTCCTGCGGACCATTTCGTACGCCATCCGCTCGGACCCCTGGGCCGGGACGTCCCCGGCACGCACGCGAACCACGACTGCGCGCTCTGCAGGGTCGAGCAACGCCGCCGCGAGGGGGTCGCTGAACCGGCCCACGGCGTAACGACCGTCAGCGCTGGCGCGTCCTTGGCAGACCAGTACCGCCGTCGAGCTTGCCGTCCCCGATGCCATGGAGCCATCGTGCCCGGCCTCGTGCTCGCCCGCTCAACACTGCGCCACGAGTCGTCGATCCACCGATTTTCGTCACGTGGTCACTCCCTCACGAGAAGGCCTGCCCATGGTCCGGATGACACCAGTCCCTGACCGGCGTTTCCGCCGGTCAGGGCCTGTTCGGTGGTGGTGGGCGAAACTGGTTCGGAACCAGTTATCTCTTCCGTGTCAACGACATTCAGGTGTGCACCCGCGTCCAGTCGGGGCCGTCCTGAGGACGAGAGCCTGTCCGGTGGTTCGTGCATTCGCACCCCGTGACGCGCGGGATGCCACTCACTTACTCACGCAGTGCGCACTATCCGAAGGTCAATGTCACGACCCGGTTGCCGCCGGCCGGGAGGCCGTCCCTCCGTCCGATCGCCCGAGGTGCGGAGCGGTTCCCTCTCGAGCCCAAGAAGCGGCTACAACAAAGTGGGCTGCGTACGTGGCCAGCATCCCGAACAGGACCAAGGCGAGAAGCACCCAGCGGACGGGAGTCATCCCATGCGCCGCAGCCGTCTCCTCTTGG
This sequence comes from Terrabacter sp. 05T424, assembly GCF_056396225.1. Classification (NCBI taxonomy): domain Bacteria; kingdom Bacillati; phylum Actinomycetota; class Actinomycetes; order Micrococcales; family Intrasporangiaceae; genus Terrabacter; species Terrabacter sp. 05T424. The sequence continues at coordinate 261,111 of NZ_JBFTLB010000003.1, read as the reverse complement.
CCGATGCTGAAAGCTCCTAGCATCAGCACTCCGGCTCCGCCGACAAACAAGAGCCACGGCCACCGGGCACGGCTCCACGCCAGAGCGAGGCATCCGGGCAGAAGCAGCGCGATGTAGACGACGACGATTCCGAGCGAACCCACCAGCGAGAAACCAGGTTCGGTATTCGCGACGGCGGACACCGCTCGCATCAGGATGCGGGTGATCACCGCGCTCACGGCTCCGGGTACGGCCGCCGCAGCCACGCCTGTCATCACCGGTCGCATGAAGGGGGCCTCCTGATCACTGCGTACGATCTTCCCATGATCAGGTTGGCGCTCGGCGAAGCGGCTTGACACTGATGTAGGGCTGGTTGACCGGGACGGCGACGAGTTGGCCGGCGGCCGGAACTGGGGTTCCCCGAACCCGGCGCTGACTGTCCGTCAGCGCTGCTCGCCCTGCGGGTCACCGTTCCAGCTGATCTCCCACGTCGTGTTGTCTCCGTGCTGCTGGGTCCAGAAGGTCCGCCAGGTCGACGAGGTCGTCGGCTCGGGCAGCTTGGCGCCGAGCAGGCCGCCGACGGTGGGGTCGCCGTCAGAGACGTGGATGCCGGTGATCTCGTTGTCGCCGTCGTTGTACGACGGGCCGCCCATCGCGTCGAAGGTCGCCGACGCGTCCCTGCCCTCGGCGAGGAAGCGCACTGGCTGTGGAGCGCGACTGGATCGCTCGCCAGATGCGCCCTCGTCGTCGCGGCTGTTGCCGAGGTGGAAGACGTAGCCCGAGTCGAGGGCGTTGCGCTGTCCGTGCAGGCCGTCGCCGGCGTCCTCGACCACCAGCAGGTCGTCCTTCGTCGCGAAGCTGATGTTGTCGAAGCCGGTGTGCTCCTTGTCGCCGACCGCGGCAATGGCGATGCGGCCGGTGGTCGCGCTCGGGCTCTTCTGGGAGAGGCGGAAGACACCACCGTACGCGCCGGGCAGGGTGCTGGAGGTGGTCGTGTCGCCGGTCTCGGTGAAGTAGAAGTCCCTGAAACCCGTGCCCGGCCGGAAGATGCCGTTCTCGGGGCGCTTGAGCGGGGTGGCGTTGGCGGCCTTTGCGCCGGCGGTGGCGTCGAAGGCGCCGGTCGTCCCACCGTTGATCGTGACCCAACGCGTGGCGAACGAGGTGCCATAGGTGTGCAGCTGGGAGATGAAGGCGTCCGACGGGTTTGCCTGCAACTGAGCGGTCGTCGCCGGGGTGCCATCGGTGCGGTGGATCTGCAGTGCCTGCAGGTCGCCGCCCTTCGTGAGGTCGGTCTTGTCGGCCGGCACGAAGCGGTAGACGAAGCTGTTGGGCACCTTGCCGCCGCTGGCAGCCGCGCCGCCGATGTCCTCGACGATCCACACGTTGCCGTCGGAGTCGTTCTGGATCCCCTCATAGCCCCCGGAGCCGAGCCCATCGAGGTGCATGGCCTTGCCGCCGTCGACCGGGTCGCCGTTGGCGTCGAGGCCGACGGCGAAGACGCCGCCCTTGGGCGAGCTGGACTCGGCCGTGAGCAGCAGCTGCCGAGTGAACGGGTCCCAGGTGATGCCGTCGATGGTCGGGTAGGCGTTGCCAGCGGTGTCGATGTCGGAGATGAGCGTGACGCGCTTGAGGGGGTCAGTCTCATCGAGGTTGATCCGGGTGACGTAGCCACGGGGGCCGATCTCGTGACCCTGGTAGAGGTAGTGCTTGCCGGCCAGGACGAGGTAGACGTTCTTGTCGGGCTCCGTCTTGTGGGCCTCGTTCTTCGTCTGGGTCAGCGGTGCTCCGTCGAGCGTGTTGTAGCCGTAGTGGGTCACGCCGTTGGCCGAGTCCGGGTTGGTCAGAGGCAGGTTGCCCCACGCGACGGACGTCTGGGTGGCGGAGGGGGTGAGGACGTTGTTCTGGATGCCGAACCGCGGGTTGGCATGCGGGACGTTGGTGACCGGCAAGCCGCCGTGGGCGTCGGCGGCCGTGCCGCTGAGGGCGAAGGCGGCGGCTGCGGCGAGGGTGCCGGCCAGACCGGCCTTGGTCAGGATGGATGAGTTCACGAAGGAGCCTCTCGTGCGCTGCGGGCGTGAGCGTCGGCGATCGAATTCGCTGACGAACCAACACTTTCCGCCCTGTCTGGGAGTGACCTTCGGATTGCGTGAACGATGTGGGAGGCAGTGCGGACCAGTGGGTGAAGTCTGGGTGACCGGCAGTCATCGGGCCGCGGAGAGCTGGTCAGGAGGCCCTCACGATCTACGGCATGGCGGGCCGGTCAGTGTGTCGCGCCCGGACCCTGCTGGGTCGTGATGTCTCCGGCGTGAAGCGTTGCGCCGCAACCGGCGCACTCGAAGTGCGAGGGTGACGTTGCCGCCGCAGCTCCGGTGCAGTGGCAGTCGCTTTCGCCGATCGCGCGGACATGCGCATGGGACGCACCCTCAGCCCCGAGACCGTCGCCCGCGGAGCGCTCACTCGCGCCAAGACCACCAGAGCGTCCGTCCCCTTTCCGGATGCCCCCATCAGCGCCGACATCCACCCGGACAACAGGCCCGGCGTCGGCTCAGATGCCGTGCGGCAGCGTCTTCTGGTCCTCACGGAGTTCGATGACGAGCGCCTTCGCTGCCGCAACGAGTTTCTCGTTCTCCGCGCGGCTGCGCTTCCGGCGGGGCTTCTCGGAGGCCAGCTCGATGACGCGCTCGTACACCTTCTCGCGCTTCGGGGCCTTGGACTTCATACCGGACAGCCCGCCGCTCCGCTTGCGCGCGGCCGACTTCTCGGCGACATACCGCCCAGACGCAGCGGACCTCGAGACACCGCGCGCCGGGCTGGCGGACTCTGCCGCAGCCTTCTTCGTCACGTCGCCTCGTGGGGTAGCGGGCTCGATGTCGCTCACAGTTCCTCCTCCGCCTCACTCTGAACGTACCTGACGAGTACCTCAAGCATCGCAGACTGCTGCTTCGTCGTCGTCAGCTCCCTCAACGACGTGATGCCATCCAAGAGGGCGTCCGGTGGCAGCGTGTCGCGGTTGTCCCAGAGGCGTTCGTAGAACCACTGCCACCGCTCGCGGGCGTCGGACTCGGCGTCCTGCTCGCGCTCGGCCGTCCGCGCCTCCTGGGCGAGCTGCCGGTCGCCGCTGATGCGCTTGCCGACGCCGACGAACGTCAGCCATGCCGCGCCGAGCAGACCGATGAGGCCGGCACCCGGAGAAGTGAGGAACGCTCCAACGCTGAGGCGGGCGGTCTCCCAGAACGTCGGATCGGTCATCTGCTCCCCTGTCGACTCGGTATCACACCCCATCGTGCCACCCGCGGACGACAACAGCCCCTGACCGGCGTTTCCGCTGGTCAGGGGCTGTTCTGTGCTGGTGGGCGATACTGGGTTTGAACCAGTGACCTCTTCCGTGTCAAGGAAGCGCGCTACCGCTGCGCCAATCGCCCGAGGGTCGTGCTGTGGTGGTGCTGTGCCGAGGTGGAGACGGGATTTGAACCCGTGTACGCGGCTTTGCAGGCCGCTGCCTCGCCTCTCGGCCACTCCACCGTGGAAGGCAAGTGGATCTTTGCCTCCGAGCGGACGACCGGGCTCGAACCGGCGACCTCAACCTTGGCAAGGTTGCGCTCTACCAACTGAGCTACGTCCGCGGGAACACCAGCGGTGTAACTTCTCCGCTCGGTGCGAGGTAGACATTAGCCCATCGGTCCGGGGGACACAAAACCGGCCGCCGCGCCGCCGATCCGGCCCTCAGCGGCCGACCCCGCGCTCCCGCTCGGCAGGTGCTGCGATGCCCTCGTCGAGTTCACGTTCGACGGTCCCCTGCAGCTCCGACGGACGGCTCCGGGCGTACTGCCGGTCCTCGGCCCGTCGACGTGTGAACCAGTCGACGACCGATGTCGGGTCGTGCTCACCGAGCGGGACGGGCCACAGGGTGCGCGAGGCGGAGTTGAGCCCCGCGCCGATGAGGATGGCGATGGCCAGGAAGTACAACCAGATCAGCAGCACGATGGGGGCGGTCAGCGGCCCGTAGATCGTCGTGCCGCCGAGCGAGGCCTCGAGCGAGATCCGCACCAGGTAGGAGGCGCCCAGCCAGATCGCGAGTGCCAGCAGCGCCCCCGGGACGTCGCGCAGCCACGGCGCCCGACGGGGCGTCGCCACGTGGTAGAGCGTGGTGAGCGCGACGACGCTCAGCACCAGCACGGTCGGCCAGTAGAGGTAGCGCAGGAACGCGAGGCTGTCGGGCAGCCAGTCGGACACGAGAGCCGGGCCGAGCAGCACGAGCGGCAGCAGCACGATGCCGGCGACGGTGCTCACGGTGTAGATCGCGAGACTGAGTGCCCGGAGGCGGATGATTCCTCGGATGTCCTTCTGGCCGTACATGATCGACACGGTGTCGATGAACACGTTGAGCGCGCGCGAGCCCGACCACAGGGAGAGCAGGAAGCCGATCGACACGATCTCGGCGCGACCCCGGCTCAGCACGTCCTCGACGGTCGGCACGAGCAGCTTGCTGATGCTGTCCTCCGTGAGGAAGCGTTCCGCGTACTCCCGGATCGTGGCGACGACCTGGGCGACGTTCTCGGGACCGATCCACGCGCTGATGTAGCCGAGCCCTCCGAAGAGCCCGAGGACGAGGGGTGGCAGCGAGAGCAGCATGAAGAACGCCGCCTCCGCTGCGAGCCCGGTGACCCGGTAGTCGAGGCACACGTCGACGGTGCGCAGGGTCAGGCGGGCCGTGCCGAGCCCGCCGGGCACGCGCCTCAGCACCGCGCGTACGCGTTTCTTGACCGTCATCGCCACGAATCTAGCCGTGACCGCGGGCGGTCGACGTGACCCGTCCGACACGTGCCGCACAGACGGCCTCGTCAGCCCGCGCCCTACCCTCGGCGGGTGAGCACACACGAGGTGACCAACCAGGCTCCGCCCTACGTCGGCGGCGACTTCTACACCGACGACGTGGCGCTCTCCGAGGCTGTCGAGCGCTGGAGCGGTCCGTCGGCCGCCGAGCAGCTCGGTGCGCTCGGACGACTCGCGGGATCGGCGGAGGCCCAGGAGCACGGCCGGCTCGCCGACGCCCACCGACCCGTCCTGCGCACGCACGACGCCCGCGGGCACCGGGTCGACGAGGTCGAGTTCCACCCCTCATGGCACTGGCTCATGACCCAGGCGGTCGGGGCGGGCCTGACCGCCGAGCCCTGGCTGGCGCCGAGCGGGTCGGGCGCCCACGTGCGACGGGCGGCGGGCTTCGTCCTCTGGTCGCGGGTCGAAGCGGGCCACGGCTGTCCCGTCTCGATGACGTATGCCGCCGGGTCGGCCCTGCGGCACGACCGCACCCTGGGCGACCGCTGGCTCCCCGCCCTCGCGAGCCGCTCCTACGACTTCGGCATCCGGCCGGTGAGCGGCAAGTCGGGGGCCCTCGCCGGCATGGGCATGACGGAGAAGCAAGGCGGGTCCGACGTCCGGGCCAACACGACGCAGGCGGTTGCGGCGGCCGGCGGCCCCCTGCCGGGCGAGACGTACCGCCTCACCGGCCACAAGTGGTTCTGCTCCGCTCCCATGAGCGACGCGTTCCTCGTGCTGGCGCAGGCACCAGGTGGCCTCACCTGCTTCGTCGTCCCACGGGCCCTCGACGACGGCACCCGCAACGTCTTCGCCCTCCAACGGCTCAAGGACAAGCTCGGCAACCACTCGAACGCGTCGAGCGAGGTCGAGCTCGACGGCACGTGGGGCAGCCGGCTGGGCGACGAGGGCCGCGGTGTGCGGACCATCATCGACATGGTCGGCGCGACCCGCCTCGACTGCGTGCTGGGGTCGACGGCGACGATGCGCGACGCGGTCTCGCGCGCACTGCACCACGTGCGGCACCGGATGGCCTTCGGCGCCCTGCTCGTCGACCAGCCCCTCATGCGCAACGTGCTCGCCGACCTCGCGCTCGAGGCCGAGGCCGCCACGGTGATGGGGCTGCGCCTGGCGCGGGCCGTCGACGACGGCGAGACCGACCTCGCCCGGCTCGGGGTCGCTCTGGGCAAGTTCTGGGTCTGCAAGCGCACCGCTCCGGTGGTCGCGGAGGCGCTCGAGTGCCTCGGCGGCAACGGCTACGTCGAGGAGAACGGGCTGGCGCGGCTCTACCGCGAGGCCCCGCTCAACTCGATCTGGGAAGGGTCCGGCAACGTCAACGCCCTGGACGTCGTGCGTGCCGTGAGCCGCGAACCGTCGAGCCTCGAGGCCCTGACGAAGGAGCTGCACGAGGTGCGAGGGCGGAGCGCTGAGCTCGATGCCCACGTGGACTCGGCTCTGGCACGAGCCCGTTCGCTCGACCCGTCGTCTGCGGACGCAGCCTTCGGCGCCCGGTCGGTCGTCGAGGACCTCGCCCTCGCCCTGCAGGCGAGCCTGCTGGTGCAGCACTCCCCCGCCCCGGTCGCCGATGCCTTCGTGGCCAGTCGGCTCGCCGGTCGGCGTGGCCACACCTTCGGCTCACTCGACGTCGACCTCGCCGGAGCAACGGCTGCCGTGCTGGAGCGAGCCGGATGAGGGAAAGTGGGCACTCGACCATCGAGTGCTCAGTTCTCGACGCAGCGCCCGTGTCGGAAAGTGAGCAGTCGACGGAGGTTCGGCGGGGCGGGCATGCCGGCGGCCGGGCGACGAACCCCGTTGGGCGGCATACGTGCTCGGCACCCGCAGGGCTGACTCAGGTGGCCGCGAGCCGCTTCTTCTCCCCCTCGACGTCGAAGTCGGCGGCCGGCCAGGCGAGGTCCATGCCACGGAGGGCGTCGAGCAGCAGCTGCTGCACGGCGAGGCGGGCGTACCACTTGTTGTCGGACGGCACGACGTACCACGGCGCGCCGACGGTCGACGTCGTGTCGAGGACCGCCTGGTAGGCCTGCATGTAGTCGCCCCAGCGCTCGCGCTCGTCGACGTCGCCGGGGTTGTACTTGTAGTACTTGTCAGGGCGCTCGAGCCGCTCCATCAGGCGCGTCTTCTGCTCGTCCTGGGAGATGTGCGTCATCACCTTGACGACGGTCGTGCCGTTCTCGACGACCTGACGCTCGAACGCGTTGATCTGCGCATAGCGCTTGGACCACACGTCCTCGGGGACGAGGCCGTGCACCCGCACGATCAGCACGTCCTCGTAGTGGGAGCGGTCGAACACGCCGAGCTGGCCCGGGCCCGGCAGCGCCTTCTCGATGCGCCACAGGAAGTCGTGGGCGAGCTCCTCCTTCGTCGGCGCCTTGAAGGCCGTGGCCTTGACGCCCTCCGGGTTCACCGAGATGACGTGGCGCATGATGCCGCCCTTGCCGGACGTGTCCATGCCCTGCACCACGAGGAGCACCGACCGAGCGGAACCGGCCGTGGACTCGGCGAAGAGCTGTTCGAGCAGGTCGGCGAGCTCCGGTTCGCTCGCGGCCAGGGCCGCCTCGCCGAGCTCCTTGTCGCCGCTGAAACCGGGCGTCGACGACGGGTCGAGGTCGGCCAGCACGAAGCCCGTGCTCACTCTCAGCTCGCCCTGGATGTCGCCGACGGCGTCCACCGACTCGGCCTCGAGACGGGCGTTCGCCTTGTCCTTGGCGGCCTGCTCCTTCGCCAGCTTCTTGGCCGTCTTGTCAGCGGACTTCTTGCCCGACTTCTTGCCCGACTTCTTCGCGCCCTTGCCCATGGCGTCATCCTGCCCGACGGCGAGGCAGCACGACGGGATGCACGGCGCCTGATCGGTGCGTCGCGGGCACCGCTCGCGGATACTGACGCCATGCGCCTGCTCGTCCCCGGCCGTTCCGGCCTGTCCGCCCTGGCCGATCTCGATGACGCGGACCTCTTCCGTGCGTACGCGTGCCCCGAGGATCGGTGGGTGCGCTGCAACATGGTGACCTCGCTCGACGGCGGGGCCACCGGTCCGGACGGCCGGTCGGGGTCGATCAACAGCGAGGCCGACCACGTGGTGTTCGAGGTGCTTCGCGCGCTGAGCCACGTCGTCGTCGTCGGTGCCGGAACGATCCGCGCCGAGGGCTATCCCCCGCTGGCCGTCAAGCAGTCCCTGGTCGGGCTGCGTCGTGACCAGGGGTTGCCTGAGTCCCTTCCCCTCGTCGCCGTCAGCAACCGGGGCTGCGTGCCGCCCACCTTGAGCGGGTGTCGTGACGGCCGCGCCCTGATGGCAGTTCCGGCATCGGCCCCTGGCCTCGCCACGGCCCGAGACGATCTCGGACACGAGAACGTGCTCGTCTGCGGCGACGAGACGGTGGACCTGGGGGTACTCCTCGATGCCCTGCACGAGCGAGGGCTGGAACACGTCCTGACCGAAGGGGGTCCGGGCCTGCTCGGGTCGTTCCTCGCCGCCCGGGCGATCGACGAGCTGTGCTACACCGTGGTCCCGCAGGTCGTGGGCGACGGGCCGCCGCGCACGGTCGGCGCCGGCGGCGTCCCGGCCGAGCTCGACCTCGAGCTGCTGGTCGAGCAGGAGGGCACGATCATGGGCCGCTGGTTCGTGCGTCGCTGACGTGATCGAGCGCGCGACTCAGCACGGTTCAGCACGGCTCAGCGCGTCGCGACGAACTCGCGCAGCACGCGCTCCCACCGCTGCGAGTCGTTGTTCCACTCCCTGCAGTGCCGCGCCACGTCCCACCGCTCGAACCGGACGAGGTCGGGGCGTCGTCCGGCGAGGGCCACGGCCGGGCCGATCGGCACGAAGTCGTCGCCGTCGGACGCGATGACGAGCATCGGGTGGCGCAGCTCGTCCGCTCGGGCGACCCAGTCGGTGCGGGCCACGTCGATGGGTTCGCGCACCCCGACGAGTCGTCGGCTGCGACGCGAGCCGAGCAGCCCGGAGGCCATCCGCACCAGCGGTGCGGGGACGCGGCGCAGGCGGCCGTGGTGGCGCAGCACGACTCCCCAGTCGATGACGGCCGAGTCGAGCACGACGCCGACGACGTAGTCCGCGAGGGGCGAGTGGTCGAGCGCCTGGAGCACGATGGCACCGCCCATCGACCACCCGAGCAGGAGGATGCGACGGGCACCGTGCGACACGGCATACCCCATGGCAGCCTCGACGTCGCGCCACTCCGACAGGCCCAGGTTGTAGCGCCCGTCAGGGCCTTCCGGGGCGTCGCGGTCGTTGCGGTAGGCGGCGACGAGGCTGGTCCAGCCGGCGTCGCGCAGCACCGGGACGGCACGGAGGGTCTCCTCCTTGCGTGCACCTCGCCCGTGGACGAGCACGGCCCAGTCCTGGCCGGTGCGGCCGCCCTCGGGCGGCACGACCCACCCGGGTAGCGCCCCCACGTCGGAGACGATGCTGACGTCCTCGTCGGGCAGGTTCAGGCTGACCGACGGGCGGTCCCAGTAGAAGTACTGGTTCCACCGCGCCGGCCCGACCTCGAGCACGCCTCGGTCGACGGACAGCAGGCGACGGGTCACCGAGGTGGCGTCGCTGTTGAGGATCTCGCCGACCCGGGCATGGCCGGCTCCACCATCGAGCCAGACGCCGTAGCGTCCCGGCACCACCGGGTCGGGCGCGGCGGCGAAGGTCACCGACTCGGCGTCGTGGCGCAGGATCGAGACGTCGTCCGGCTGCAGCTCGTCAGGCGTGATCACCTTGCGCGCGAAGTAGGCCGCCGCCGCGACGGAGCCGCTCGCGGCGCCGAGCAGCGATCCGGTGCCCGCGGCGGCAGCCACGAGCACCGGTTTGGAGACGAGCCTGCGCACCTGCACGCCGACATCGTCGCAAACGGGGCGCCGGTCCCGGCACCGACCTGCCGCGCCGACCTCCCGTGCCGGGCGATTGTTCGCATTTGTCGGTATCAGGAGCAGGTCCGCCGCCCACCTACCTGTCGAGCGTCCCGGCGGACACGAGCCGGGCGTCTCGGGTGCGGGGGGACACCGCGCGCCGAATCCCACAGTCTGGTTCGCCACGAAAGGGACATCCATGTTCACAGCCATTCGCCGCAGCGCCCTGACGCTCGCGGCCGCCGGGGCGCTCGTCGCGACCCCGGCCCTCGCGATGGGCGCCGGAGTCAGCCCGGCCACCTACGACGCCTCGGTCGACCCGGGCGACACCGTGCACGTGACGAAGACCGTCACCACCCCGGAGATCCCGCCCAAGCCCGACATCGTGCTGGTCGTCGACGAGACGGGGAGCATGGGGCCGGCCATCGCCAACGTCAAGGCCGAGATGGGCTCGATCGTCTCGAGCGTGCAGTCGGCCCAGCCGCAGGCACAGTTCGCGGTCGCCTCGTACAAGGACGTGTCGGACGGCAGCGGCCTCTTCGAGGTCGAGTCGGGTCTGACGGCCAGCCAGGCGACGGCCCAGGCCGCCATCAACACCCTGGTCGCCTCCGGCGGCGGCGACACCCCGGAGGGTCAGCTCAACGCGCTCTGGCAGGTGGGGTCGGGTGGCGGCGCGATCGCCTTCCGTCCGGGCTCCTCCCGCATCGTCGTGTGGTTCGGCGACGCGAGCGGGCACGACCCGAGCGCCGGACACAGCGAGGCCGACGCGACAGCGTCGCTCGTCGGCGTCGGCGCCCAGGTCATCGCGATCAACGTCGCCTCCGGTGGCGGCGACGGACTGAACGCCACGGGACAGGCCCAGCGCATCGCCACGGCCACGTCGGGCACGTTCTTCCCGAGCGTCACACCGGGCAACGTGGCCAGCTCGATCCTGGCCGGCCTGGGCAACCTCCCCGCGGAGGTCACCGCGGACGTCAGCTGCGACACCGGCCTGTCGATCGCGTTCTCCCCCAGCCTGCCCCGCACCGTCACGAGTGGTGGTGACGTCGTGCTCGACGAGGGCGTGACGGTCGCGCCGGACGCCCCCCAGGGCTCCACCCTCGGGTGCACCACGACCTTCAGGATCAACGGCGCCGACGCCGGCCCGGAGTTCGTCCAGACCGTGAGCATCAAGGTCAACGACGTCACCCCGCCCACCGTGTCGTGCGGACCGGGCGTCAACCCCGCCGGGACCACACCGGGTGGCTGGCGCAACGCGGGCTTCTTCCGGTTGGTCGCGGCGGACAACCTGCCGGGAGTGACCGTCGCCATCACGGACAACGCCACCGGCACCACGTTCCAGCCGTACGCCCCCGGCACCTACGTCAAGCTGACGCAGGCACCGGGCACCACGGCCTCGAGCGTCGCGCCCTTCTCTGGATCCGTCGACTGGCACTTCACGTTCAAGGGTGACGCCACCCTGACGGCCACCGACGCCGCGGGCCACACGGCTACCGCGACCTGCTCGGTCCCGCCGAAGCAGAAGTAGCGGTCCGAGCGACCTCGCCACGTCACCCGGGCACAAACCCGGGTGACGTGGCGTTGGTCTGGACATGAGCGACGACACCACCCGCAACACGCACGACAAGCCGTATGCCGTCCAGCGCACCGACGACGAGTGGCGCGCTGCGCTGAGCCCCGCCGAGTACAAGGTGCTGCGCAAGGCCGGCACCGAGCCGGCGTTCCGCGGTGAGTACACCGACACCAAGACCCAGGGCATCTACTCGTGCCGCGCCTGCGGTGCCGAGCTCTTCCGCAGCGACACGAAGTTCGAGTCACACTGCGGCTGGCCGTCCTTCTACTCCCCGCTGGCCGGCGACTCCGTCGAGTACATCGAGGACCGCGCCTTCGGCATGAAGCGGGTCGAGGTGCGGTGCGCCACCTGCGGCTCGCACCTCGGGCACGTCTTCGAGGGCGAGGGCTACGACACCCCGACCGACCAGCGCTACTGCATCAACTCGATCTCGCTGCGGCTGCAGCCCGACGAGGGCGGTGCCGCGCCGGCCTGACGGTCTGCTGCGCGGCCGCCGCCTGCTCGCCTACATTCGTGCCATGGTCGACGACGGCAGCATCCGCATCGGCGATGCCGAGCGCGAGGAGGCCCTGGCCGCCCTCGCGGAACACCACGCGGCCGGGCGCCTCGACGCGAACGAGTACGAGGACCGCCGCGGCCGCGCGAACGACGCCGTGCTCCGCCGGGAGCTCACGGCTCTCTTCGTCGACCTGCCGGAGCCGCACCCCAGGCTGCGCCCCGGGCGAGCCACGACAGTCATGCGGCCCTCGACCCCGAGGCGGCCAGCCAACCAGGGGGCGCGCGGCAAGGTGTCACGAGTCCTCGTGAGCCTCTCCCCCTTCATCGCGCTCGCAGCCTTTCTGCGCACCGAGTCCTGGCTGGTGTTCCTGCTCATCCCCGCCATCGTGGCGATCGCCAGGGCCATCGACGACTGAGCCCCCGTCTGCAGGTGCAGGCGGGGGCTCAGTGGCGCCGCGGCGACGCAGACGTCAGCGCAGGTTGGCGACCAGCTCGGCGGGCGTCACCTTCGGGCCGGTGAAGAAGGGGATCTCCTCGCGCACGTGCCGCCGCGCCCGCGAGGCGCGCAGCTCGCGCATCAGGTCGACGATGCGGTGCAGCTCGTCGGCCTCGAAGGCGAGCAGCCACTCGTAGTCGCCGAGGGCGAACGAGGCGATCGTGTTGGCCCGCACGTCGGGGAAGTCGCGCGCCATCTGACCGTGCTCGCGGAGCAGGTCACGGCGCTCGTCGTCCTCCAGCAGGTACCACTCGTAGGAGCGGACGAAGGGGTAGACGCAGACGTACTTGCGCGACACCTCATCGGCCATGAAGGCCGGGATGTGGCTCTTGTTGAACTCCGCGGGACGGTGCAGGGCCGCGTTGCTCCACACCGGTTCGAGGTGCTGGCCGAGCTCGGTGCGGAGCAGCCGGTGGTACGCCGACTGGAGCTGCTCGATCGTCTCGGCGTGCCACCACACCATGAAGTCGGCGTCGCCGCGCAGGCCCGCGACGTCGTAGATGCCGCGGACGACGACACCCTCGCCGTCGATCTCGGCGAGGAAGGCCTCGAGCTCGCCGAGCAGCTTGTCGCGGTCGTCGCCCAGCGGGGTCACCGTGCTGAACACGGACCACATGCAGTAGCGGATCGTGTCGTTGATCTCCCGCATCCGGGCTGGGGTCATGCGCTCGCTCATGACCCCATCATCCCAAGGCCGTCCCGGCACTCGTCCAGCGGGTCAGGACCGTGCGGGCCGCGGCCCGGCCGGAGGCGATGCAGGCCGGGATGCCGACGCCGTCGTAGGCGGCCCCGCACAGGGCAAGCCCGGGCGGCAGGTCGCGCGTGGGTGCCAGACGCGTCCGGTGCCCGACGGCATACTGCGGCAGTCCACCGCCCCAACGCTGGACCTGGGTGGCGGCGGGGTCGGGGACGCCGTCACCGAGCACCGCACGGAGGTCGGCGAGCGCCACTGCGACGAGCTCGTCGTCGCTTCGCTGGAGGGACGCCTCCTCACGGTGCCGCCCGATCGACGCGCGCAGGTAGGTGCGATCCGGGTGGGCGCGCGCGAGCCACGGCCACTTCACCGAGCTGAAGGTCGACGCCTTGATGGTGAGGGGCTCGGTCGGGGGGACGAGGAACCCGCTGCCGTCGAGCACCGGCGGCACCGGGCCCTCCAGAGCCAGGGTGACGATGGCCATCGAGGCGTACTCCACCGCAGCGAGAGCCTCGGCGGCGGCCGGTGCGACGTGCCGCAACAGCCGCGCGGTCGGCGCCGCCGGGGTGGCCAGCACCACGTCGTCGAAGTGCTCTCTCACCACGACCGTCGTCGGGCCGGTGGACACGACCCATCCCCTGCCGTCGCGGACGAGCTCGCGCACCACCGACGCCGTGCGGACGTCGACGCCGGCCTCGGTCAGGCTGCTGCGCAGCACGTCCGGGAGGGTGCCCAGGCCCCCGACCAGGGTCGCAAAGACCGGCAGCCCTGCCATCGGGCCGGTCGCCGCCGCAGCGGCCGCCTCTCGTGCGACGTCGGTCAGCGGTCTCCCCTCGCGAGCCGCCACCGCGAGCGCGGGAACCGCCTGCTCGACGGAGATCTCGCGGGCGTGCCCCGCGTAGACGCCGGCGAGCAGTGGCTCCACGAGGCGGTCGGTCACGGCCGGCCCCAGCCGGGCGTCGACGAGGTCGCCGACCGAGAGATCGCCCGCGCTTGGACCGTCGACCACCTCGTTCGTCAGCCGGTCGACCTCGTCGTCGTCGAGGAGCCCACGCACCGAATCGGGGTCGGAGGGCACTCCCATGACCGTGCCGCGAGGCATCGGCCATCGGGCTCCCCGTGACACGATCGAGGCGCCGACGGCCGCCGGGTGCGTCGCCAGGTCGGCGATCCCGAGCTCGTCGAAGAGGGCCAGTGCCTCGGGTCGGCGTGCGAGGACCGACTCCGCGCCGACGTCGATGCGCACTCCACCGACGTCCTCTAGCCGCAGCTTCCCGCCGACGCGGTCACTCCCCTCGAGCAGCGTCACCTGCACGTCGGTGCCGGACCGGCTCAGCTCCCAGGCGGCGGCCAGTCCGCTGATGCCCCCACCGATGACCGCGACCGTCCTTGCCATGACGCCCACTCTCCCACCCGGTCGCGTGGCGGACGCGGCTGGGTGTCGGTGGGAGAGCGGGTTCGGCGCCGCACGTCCTCGGCCCCCGCGGGGCGCGCAACGATCCGCGGCGAGTGCGTGTCTCAGGAGTCAAGGACGTCGCCACGGACACCCGCCCACGCCAGCCGGCACCCCGCGGGAGGCGACCTGTCGAAAGGCCCGCCATGACCGCAACCTCGCACCTTTCCCGGTTCTCGTCCGTGCCCCCATCGCGTCGGCGGGTCCTCGCCGGCGCAGCCGTGGCACTGGTCATCATCGCCCTGGCCTTCGCCCTGGGGTCGAAGGCGCTGCAGCGGTCGGCGTCGACGGCGGGAGCCGCCGGTGTCGGGTCGGCCGCCACCTCGAGCGGTGGCGCGAGTGCCGCGGAGTCGTCACCCGATCGTGCTGCCGTCGGTCTCGGTGCGCCGTCCGTGAGTCCCCAGGTCGGATCCGGCACGGCGAAGACGCCCAGCGATGCGGGCACGGGCCCCGGCACGCTCGCCGGAGTGGTCGGGGCCAAGATCGCTCGCACCGCGTGGCTCGGCATCAAGGTCGCGGACCTGACGGGCTCGGCCGCCCGGGCGCGGGTCATCGCCAGCGGCGCCGGCGGGCAGGTCACCTCCGAGAACGTCGTCACGAGCACCGACCCGACAGGAAGCCTCCGGTCGGCCGCCCAGCGCTCGGAGTCAGGCGCCTCGGTGCCGGACGTCGGGGTGGACGAGGCACGGATGGTGCTCAGCGTCCCGGCCAAGGCCCTGGACCAGGTGCTCACCGACCTGTCGAAGATCGGCTCGGTCTCCTACCGCTCGTCCCAGTCGGAGGACGTCACCGACACCTACGTCGACACCAAGGCGCGGATCGAGCCGATGCGCGACGGGATCGACCGCGTACGCGCCCTGCTGGCCAAGACGACCGACCTGCAGCAGGTGATCACGCTCGAGAGCGAGCTGACGCGGCGCCAGGCGGATCTCGACTCCCTGACCCAGCGGCTCGCCCAGCTCGACCAGATGACGACGACCAGCGATGTCACGCTCTCCCTGTGGACCGATGCGACGGCCCCGGTCACGACTCCGGACGACGGGATCGCCGGCGGTCTGCGCACTGCCTGGGACAGCCTGCTCGGGTCGGTCACCGTGATCCTCACCGGCCTCGCGGCGTTGCTGCCCTGGCTCGTGCTGCTCGTCCCGCTGACCCTGCTGGCGCTTCGGATCAGGCGTCGCCGCAGCGCGGTCACCGGTCAGGCTCCCGCCGCACCCGGGTCACCGGTTCCAGCGCTCGTCGGCGCACCGGCGAGCGCGAGCACCGACCCCGAGCCGGCATCCGGAGCACCTGCCCCCGGACCGCGACGCTCCGATCCCGAGGACTGAGGGCCAGGGCTGCCGACGTCAGGCGGCAAGCTGACCCGCAGTGTGTACGCGGCTGGCTCGGCCTAGCGGCCGAGGCGGCCGCGCACCAGCTCGCCGGCCTGCCGGATCTCCCTGACGTGCATCGCGTGCGCGAGGCCCGCGTAGATGACGACGAACACGAGTCCGACGAGCCCGATCTCGAGCGTGCTCGCGAACATCCGCTTGAGGGTCGACGAGCTGCCGTCGATGGCCCCGGTCGTGATGGGTTCGAGCACCTGGGTGACCCCCCAGGCCACCACCCCGGCGACGGCTGCCGCCACGCCCACCCGCGAGGCCGTCACGAGCGCGCTGCCGAGACCGAGGACCCCGGTGCGACGCCTCAGCAGGTAGAGACCCACGCACGAGCTGACGACGTTGCCGACGGTCTGCCCCATCGCCATGATGCCGATGGCCCAGATCGGGTTGAAGAACAGGGTGACGACTCCGGCGAGCGCGCTGATGCCGGTGAGGAGCACCTGCATGATGACCGTGGGCTTGCCGTCCTCCAGCGCGAAGAACATGCGGTAGCACAGCAGGTCCAGCCCGAAGGGGATGAGCCCGAGGATCATGATCACGAGGACGCTGGCCGAGGTCTCGACCGACAACGGGTCGATGCCCGGGTTGAGCAGGGCCACGACCGGCTTGGCCAGCACGATCACCCCGACCATCACGGGCACGTTGACCACCAGGGGCACCGTGAGTCCGGTGCGGAAGTAGCGCCGCAGGCCCGGTCGGTCGCCTGCAGCCGCAGCGGCCGAGAAGCGCGGGAAGAGTGAGGTGATCACCGAGACGGTGATGAACGCGTGCGGGAGCATGAAGAGCGTGAAGGCGATGCTGTAGGCCATCGGGCCTCGGGCGGCGTCCTCGAGGCCGATGGCCTTGGCCCGCGCCGTCGCGCTGTTGAGCACTCCCTGGCTGATGAAGAAGCCGACCTGCGAGACCGCGAGCCCGCCGAACGCCCAGATGGCGAGGCGGCTCACCCCACCCAGTCCGACCCCGCGCAGTCCCCACCGGGGCCGGTAGCGAAAGCCCGAGCGCCGCAGGGCCGGCACGAGCGAGAGCGCCTGCACGACGACCGACAGCGTGGCCGAACCGGCGAAGAGCCAGATCATCGGCCCCGTCCACTCTGCGGGGGCACGAGGGCCGGGAGGGGCCGGACCGCCGCGGTGGTGCTGCGGGAAGACGACGATGAAGAGCAGCAACCCGGCGACCGCCACGACGTTGGCGATGAAGGGCGCCCACGCGAAGGCGCCGAACAGGCCGCGGGCGTTGAGGATCTGCCCGAGCAGGGCGAAGAGGCCGTAGAAGAAGATCTGCGGCAGGCAGATGAGCGAGAAGGCGAGCGCCAGCGACTTGAAGTCGGGTGAGTTCTTGCTGGCCAGCAGCCAGACGAACCCACCGGCGCCGGCGGTGACGAGCACGGTGACGAGCGCCATGCCGGCGAGGGCGACCGTGATGACGCGGTCGGTGAACTCCTGCCCACCGTCCTCGAGCTTCATGGCACGGGCGAGCGACGGGATGAGGACCGCGTTGAGGATGCCGCCGGCGGCGAGGACGTAGAGGACGTTGGGCAGCGTGTTGGCGAGCGAGAAGGCGTCACCGGCCAGCTGGGCGCCGATGATCGCCGTGATGAGGGCGTTGCGCACCACCCCGAGGACGCGTGAGGCCACCGACCCGCCGAGCATCGTGAGGCTCGAGCGGGCGACCGAAGGTGCCGCGGACACGGTGGGAGCCGCCGTCATCGGCGGCTCGAGCACTCGTGCACGAGCGCGGTGACCCGGGTGAGCACGTCGGGGTCGACGTCGGGCAGGACCCCGTGGCCGAGGTTGAAGATGTGGCCCGGCGCCCGGCGCCCCTCCTCGACGATCTCGCGCACCCGTCGCTCGAGGGCCTCCCACGGCGCGAACAGCAGGGCCGGGTCGAGGTTCCCCTGCACGGCATACGTCGGCCCGAGCCGCTCGACGGCGTCGGTGAGCGACACGCGGTAGTCGACGCCCACGACGTCGGCGCCCGCCTCGCCCATCAGTGTGAGCAGCTCGCCGGTGCCCACACCGAAGTGGATGCGGGGGACGTCGAGGTCGGCGACGGCGCCGAGCGCGACCGTCGAGTGCGGCATCGCCCGGGCCTTGTAGTCGGCGCGCGAGAGGGCGCCGGCCCAGGAGTCGAAGAGCTGGACGGCGCTGGCCCCGGCCTCGACCTGCACGCGGAGGAACTCACCGGAGATCTGGGCCAGTCGGGCACACAGGGCGTCCCACAGCTCGGGGTCGCCGTGCATGAGGGCCTTCGTCTTCTCGTGGTTCTTCGACGGGCCGCCCTCGACGAGGTAGGACGCGAGCGTGAACGGAGCACCGGCGAATCCGATGAGCGGCGTCTCGCCGAGCTCGGCGACGAGCAGCCGCACGGCCTCGGAGATGAAGGTGACGTGGTCGGTGGTCAGCGGAACGAGCTGCTCGAGGTCGGCCCAGGTGCGGATCGGGCGGGCCACGACGGGACCCACGCCGGGGACGATGTCGAGCTCGACGCCGATGGCCTTGAGCGGCACGACGATGTCGCTGAAGAAGATGGCCGCGTCGACACCGTGGCGACGCACGGGCTGCAGCGTGATCTCGGTGACGAGCTCGGGACGCATGCACGACTCGAGCATCGGGATGCCCTTGCGGACGGCGCGGTACTCCGGCAGCGAACGGCCGGCCTGGCGCATGAACCACACGGGCGTCCGCGTGACCGACTCGCGGCGGGCAGCCCGCACGAGATCGCTCTGGCGGGTGGCAGGTGGGGCAGTGGTCGGCACCGGACAATCCTGCCACGACCCCGGGCAGGCTCCGTCCCCCCCGCTCGGCGCGCCCTGAGGACAGATCGCCCGACTCCGGCATACCCTCAAGTGGTGCACACGAGAACGTTGCCGGGCAGCCACGGCGCGGTCTTCGCGAGGACGCTGAGCGCCCTGCGAGACGTCCGTCTGCGCTCGGAGGTGCGCCTGACCGAGGTGCCGGCCCCGACGCGCATCGCTCCGTATGCCGCCGCGCTCACCGCCGACGTCATCGACGTCTCCGACTCCGAGGCCGACCTCGCGACCGGTCGTTTCGTGCTGCTGCACGACCCCGCGGCCCCCGAGACGTGGAACGGCCAGTGGCGCGTGGTCACCTTCGCCCGCGCCGAGCTCGAGGCCGAGCTCGCCGGCGACCCCATGCTCGGCGCCGTCGGCTGGTCGTGGCTCACCGACTCGCTCGCCGAGCGCAACCTCTCGTGGACGGCCGAGGCCGGCACGGTGACCCGTGTGCTGAGCGAGAGCTTCGCCGGCCTGGCCGACCGCGAGGCGAGCGTCGAGATGGAGATCCGCGCGTCGTGGACGCCCGTGGCCGGCGACGTCGTCGACCACCTGCGGGCCTGGGCCGACATGCTCTGCACGATCGCGGGCATCCCCCCGCTCCCTGACGGGGTCGTCCCCCTCCCGGGGCAGCGCCGGTGACGGCTGAGCCCGACGCGCCTGCCGCCGACATCGACGCCGACATCGACGCGGTCGCCACCGACCTCGTCCCGCTCACGCATCCGCGAGACGGGGTTCCCGACGTCGTCGTCGAGGAGCGCGACCTCATGCGCGCGGCCGAGGCCATCGCGGCCGGCACCGGCCCGGTCGGCATCGACGCCGAGCGCGCCTCCGGCTACCGCTACGGCCAGAAGGCCTACCTCGTCCAGATCCGTCGCGAGGGCTCCGGCACCTGGCTGATCGACCCCATCGCCTGCCCCGACCTCTCTCCGGTCGGTGCGGCCATCGCAGACGCCGAATGGATCCTGCACGCCGCGACCCAGGACCTGCCGTGCCTCGCCGAGGTCGGGCTGCACCCGAAGGCCCTCTTCGACACCGAGCTGGGCGGCCGGCTCGCCGGGCTGCCCCGCGTTGGCCTCGGCGCCATGGTCGAGCACTACCTCGGCCTCCAGCTCGCCAAGGAGCACTCGGCCGTCGACTGGTCGGCGCGCCCGCTGCCCGAGCCGTGGCTGCTGTATGCCGCCCTCGACGTCGAGGTGCTCGTCGACCTGCGAGACGCGGTCGCCGCCGAGCTCGCCGCCCAGGGCAAGGCCGCGTGGGCCGCCGAGGAGTTCGAGCACCTGCTCGACTTCACCGGGCCCGAGCCGCGCGTCGACCCGTGGCGCCGCACCTCCGGCATGCACAAGGTGCGTGGCCGTCGTGGGCTCGCCATCGTGCGCGAGCTCTGGCTGTGGCGCGACGCCCTGGCCCAGCAGCGTGACACCTCGCCGGGTCGTGTGCTGCCCGACGCCGCCATCAGCGAGATCGCCCTGACCAACCAGCGCGCGACGAGACCGCCCCGCACCGTGGGCTCCGCCGAGCCGCGGCTGGCGAGATCGGTGCGTCGCCACCAAGAGGCGATCATCGAGGTCATCACGCGGGCCCTCGAGCTGCCCGAGGACGACCTCCCGGTCGTGTCACTGCCCCCCACCGGTCCCCCACCGCCGAAGGCCTGGGCAGATCGCGACCCCGTCGCCGCCGGACGCCTCGCCCGCTCGCGCGAGCTGCTCGGGGCCGTGTCACAGGAACTCTCGGTGCCGGTCGAGAACCTGCTGACCCCCGACCTGCTGCGCCGGTTCCTCTGGGAGGGGCCCGCTGCCCCGACCACGGCGGACGTCGCCGAGGGGCTGTCGGCCCTGGGCGCGCGCCGGTGGCAGACGACGATCTGTGCGCCGCTCATCTCGCTCGCCTGCAGCGAGAACCCGTCCGCCTGACCGCGGTGCAGGTCGTGAGGATGGTCACCCGAGCGCCCGTTGGCCCGGAAGTTACCCGGAAGTAGTATCGAGGTGTCGCGCTCCATCGCGGCCCACCGACCCTCGATCCCCTGGAGGCACCGTGCCCCGCGCACTCAATGAGGTCGTCTTCGTCGACGGCGTCCGCACGCCGTTCGGCAAGGCGGGCGAGAAGGGCATGTACGCCCAGACCCGAGCCGACGACCTCGTCATCCGGTGCATCCGCGAGCTGCTGCACCGCAACCCGAACCTGCCCAAGGACCGGGTCGAGGAGGTCGCCATCGCGGCCACGACCCAGATCGGCGACCAGGGCCTGACCCTCGGCCGCACGGCAGCGCTGCTCTCGGGCCTGCCGAACACGACGCCCGGCTACTCGATCGACCGGATGTGCGCCGGGGCGATGACGGCCGTGACCAACACCGCGAGCTCGATCGCCTTCGGCGCCTACGACGTGGCCATCGCGGGCGGCGTCGAGCACATGGGCCGGCACCCGATGGGCGAGGGCGTCGACCCCAACCCGCGCATCGTCGCCGAGAAGATCGTCGACCCCGACGCCCTCGTCATGGGCAAGACGGCCGAGAACCTCCACGACCGCTTCCCCCAGCTGACGAAGCAGCGCTCCGACGCCTTCGCCGTCGGCAGCCAGGACAAGCTCGCCAAGGCGTACGCCGACGGCAAGATCCAGCGCGACCTCGTCACCGTCGCGACCCGCCACGCCGAGCAGGGCTGGGGCATCGCGTCGGTCGACGAGCCGCCACGCCCGGGCACGACGGTCGAGGACCTCGGGCTCCTCAAGACCCCCTTCCGTGCCCACGGCAACGTGACGGCGGGCAACGCCGCCGGCCTCAACGACGGCGCGACCGCCTGCCTGCTCGCCTCCGAGCAGGCAGCGAGCGACCTGGGCCTGCCGGTGCGGATGCGGCTGGTCTCCTACTCCTTCGTCGGCGTCGAGCCCGAGGTCATGGGCGTCGGCCCCGTTCCCGCCACCGAGAAGGCCCTCGCCAAGGCGGGCCTCACGATCGAGGACATCGGCCTCTTCGAGCTCAACGAGGCGTTCGCCGTGCAGGTGCTCGCCTTCCTCGACCACTTCGGCATCGCCGACGACGACCCCCGCGTCAACGAGTACGGCGGTGCGATCGCCACGGGTCACCCGCTCGCCAGCTCGGGCGTGCGCCTCATGACGCAGCTGGCGCGCCAGTTCGAGGAGCACCCCGAGGTGCGTCACGGCCTGACCGCCATGTGCATCGGCATCGGCATGGGCGGCGCCGTCATCTGGGAGAACCCGCACCACGCCGGCTACTCCCCCACCGCCGTCGCCGGCACGACCGAGGAGATCGCCAAGTGAGCGCCACCACCACCGAGAAGCCCGCCGAGAAGCCAACTGCCGCAGCCGACTTCGCGGCCGAGGTGGTCACCCGCACGCCCGTGCGCGACGTCGCGCTGCCCGGCGGCGCCGGAACCCTCGCGCTCATCACGCTCGACAACGGCTTCGACCACACGAAGCCCAACACGTTCGGCCCCCAGTCGATCGCGGGACTGGCCGAGACCGTCGCCCGCCTCCGCGAGCGCGCCGAACGAGGTGAGATCGCCGCCGTCGCCGTCACGGGCAAGCCGTTCATCTTCGCCGTCGGCGCCGACCTCACCGGTGTGCCCTTCATCCAGTCGCGCGACCAGGCGCTCGAGATCGCGCGAGCCGGCCATGCGGCATACGCGGCGTTCTCCGACCTGCCCGTCCCGACCTTCGCGTTCGTCAACGGTGCCGCGATGGGCGGCGGCGTCGAGCTGGCACTGTCGGCGACCTACCGCACGATGAGCGCCGGCGTCCCGGCTGTCGCGCTGCCCGAGGTGTTCCTCGGCCTCGTCCCCGGCTGGGGCGGGTGCTGGCTGCTGCCCAACCTCGTCGGCATCGAGAAGGCGCTCACGGTCGTCATCGACAACCCGCTCAGCCAGAACCGCATGCTCAAGGGCGTCGACGCGTACAAGCTCGGGATGGCCGATGCGCTCTTCGAGCCCGCCGACTTCCTCGAGGAGTCCGTCGCCTGGGCGGCGCGCGTGCTGTCCGGCGAGGTCACCGTCGAGCGTCACGAGGTCGACCGCGACGAGACGGCCTGGAACTCCGCGATCGCCAAGGCCAAGGGCCTTGCCGACGTCAAGGCCGGCCGCCAGGCCAAGAGCCCGTATGCCGCCCTCGAGCTGCTCGCGGCCGCGCGCACCGCGACACGCGACGAGGGCTTCGCCGCCGAGGACGAGGTGCTCGCCGACCTGCTCATGAGCGACGAGCTGCGGGCCGGGCTCTACGCGTTCGACCTCGTGCAGAAGCGGGCCAAGCGCCCGGCCGGCGCGCCGGACAAGGCACTCGCTCGCCCGGTGACGAAGGTCGGCATCGTCGGCGCCGGGCTCATGGCGAGCCAGCTCGCGCTGCTCTTCATCCAGCGTCTCCAGGTGCCCGTCGTCCTGACCGACATCGACGACGGGCGCGTCGCCAAGGGCGTCGGCTACGTGCACGCCGAGCTCGACAAGCTCGCCGGGAAGGGCCGCCTGAACCCCGACAAGCTGAACCGCTACAAGGCCCTCGTGTCCGGCTCGACGAGCAAGGACGGCTTCGCCGACGCCGACTTCGTCATCGAGGCCGTCTTCGAGGAGATGTCGGTCAAGCAGCAGGTCTTCGCCGAGGTCGAGGCCGTCGTGTCGCCCGAGTGCGTGCTGGCGACCAACACCTCCAGCCTGTCGATCGCGGAGATGGCGTCGCAGCTCGAGCACCCGGAGCGCGTCGTCGGCTTCCACTTCTTCAACCCGGTGGCCGTCATGCCGCTGCTCGAGGTCATCCCKGGCGAGCGCACCGACGACGCCACTCTCGCAACGGCCTTCGCCGTGGGCAAGGCGCTGAAGAAGACGTGCATCCGCGCCGCGGACCGCCCGTCGTTCATCGTCAACCGCCTGCTCGGTCGCTTCATGGGCGAGGCCGCGAAGATCCTTGACGAGGGCACCCCGATCGAGGTCGTCGACCGTGCGTTCGCGGGGCTGGCACCGATGCCGCCGTTCGTCCTCATCGGGCTCGTCGGTCCGGCCATCGCGCTGCACAACGGCGAGACCCTCGTGAAGGCCTTCCCCGACCGGTTCTACGCCTCCCCCACACTCCAGCGGATCGTGGCGGCCGGCAAGCGCGGCTTCTACGACCGGAGCAGCGGCCGCCCGGTGCTCGACCCCGAGGTCGCCGAGCTCATCGAGAAGCCGGCCGACCCGGTCGTGCTCGATCTCGCACAGGTCCGCCAGCGCGTGCTCACGGTGCTCGCCGACGAGGCCCGCCGGATGCTCGACGAGGACGTCGCCCAGGCTCCGATGGACATCGACCTCGCGATGATCACCGGCGCCGGGTTCCAGTTCTGGAACGGCGGCATCACGCCGCTGCTCGACCGCACCGGTGTCGCCGAGGCAGTCGCGGGCAGCCGCTTCCTCCCCGCCGGCGTTGCGAACGCACCTGCGTGACCGAAGCCGCCCCACCGCATACGCACGAAGCGCCACGAACCGGACGACGCGGTTCGTGGCGCTCCGTCGTGCGGCACGCCGGGCGCGCGGCGGATTTGCCCTAACTCATATATGAGTTAGGGTCGGCGTCGTGCCCAAGACCTACCTGACCCGCATCGGAACCCTCATCCGCGACGCACGACGCCACAAGGGGATGACCCAGTCGGACCTCGCCGAGCTCCTCGGCACCTCCCAGAGCGCCGTCACGCGCATCGAGCAGGGCAAGCAGAACCTCAGCCTCGACATGCTCGCGAAGATCGGTGACGCCCTCGACTCCGAGTTCGTCTCGCTCGGCCACTCGGGGCCCCAGCACCTGCGCATCGTCGGAGGACAGAAGCTCAACGGCTCCATCGACGTCAAGACCTCCAAGAACGCCGCGGTGGCCCTGCTCTGCGCAGCGCTGCTCAACCGGGGCCGCACGACGCTGCGCAACCTCGCGCGCATCGAGGAGGTCAACCGCATCCTCGAGGTGCTTGCCTCGATCGGCGTGCGCACCCGCTGGCTGCCCGACAGCAGCGACCTCGAGATCATCCCGCCGGCCGAGCTCAACCTCGACGACATCGACGTCGCGGCCGCGCGCCGCACGCGCACCGTCATCATGTTCCTCGGCCCGCTCCTCCACGAGCACGAGTCCTTCCAGCTGCCGTATGCCGGCGGCTGCGACCTCGGCACCCGCACCGTCGAGCCCCACCTCAGCGCGCTGCGCTCGTTCGGGCTCGAGGTGACCGCGACGCACGGCTTCTACGAGGCCCGCTCCGACCGGTCGGTCAACCCCGACCGCGCCATCGTGCTCACCGAGCGCGGCGACACGGTGACCGAGAACGTCCTCATGGCCGCCGCACGCCACGCCGGCACGACCGTCATCCGCAACGCGAGCCCCAACTACATGGTCCAGGACCTCTGCTTCTTCCTCGAGAAGCTCGGCGTGCGCATCGAGGGCATCGGCACCACCACCCTGACCGTGCACGGGCTCGCCGAGATCGACGTCGACGTCGAGTACGCCCCGAGCGAGGACCCCATCGAGGCGATGAGCCTCATCGCGGCAGCCGTGGTCACCGACAGCTCCATCACGATCCGCCGCGTGCCGATCGAGTTCATCGAGATCGAGCTCGCGACGCTCGACGGCATGGGGATGAAGTACAACCTCACCGGCGAGTACATGTCGGCCAACGGCAAGACCCGCCTCGTCGACCTCACGACGATCCCGGGCCCGCTCAAGGCCCCGGCCGACAAGATCCATCCGATGCCGTTCCCGGGCCTCAACATCGACAACCTTCCGTTCTTCGCGCTGATCGGTGCGGTGGCGGAGGGAAGCACGATGATCCACGACTGGGTCTACGAGAACCGGGCGATCTACCTCACCGAGCTGACGAAGGTCGGTGCCCGCGTGCAGCTGCTCGACCCGCACCGGGTCATCGTCGAGGGGCCCACCCGGTGGCGGGCGGCCGAGGTCATGTGCCCGCCGGCCCTGCGCCCCGGCGTCGTCGTGCTGCTGGCCATGCTCGCCGCGCCGGGCACGTCGGTGCTGCGCAACGTCTACGTCATCAACCGCGGCTACGAGGACCTCGCCGACCGGCTCAACGCGCTCGGCGCGACCATCGAGGTCTTCCGCGACATCTGACCCTTGGGCTCGTCGAGGGCTGCGCCGGCCTCCACGAGATCACGCAGCGTCTCGACGAAGCGCGCGGCCGGTGCGCCGTCGACGACGGCGTGGTCGAACGTCACGGTGAGGGGAAGCCGCGGCCTGACCACCACGACACCACCCTCGACGGCCGGCCGTTCGACGACGCTGCCCACGCTGACGATGACGGTCAGCGGGGCGAACGGGATGGCCCAGCCCCACGCGTTGGCGAACATCCCCAGCGACGTGATGCCGACGGCCGGGCCGAAGCGGGCCGCAGTCCTCGGCTGAGCACCGAGGGCACGGATCCCCAGTCGACGCAGGGGCGCCGGCAGGCGCAGCAGCGTCGTCACCGCGCGTGTGGCTTCGTGGGTCGGAGGCGGCCCCACCTTGGCCTCGTGGAGCATCGACGTGACCTCGGCACAGCTGAGCCGGTCAGCGGCCGGCAGCAGCGCGATGTCGAGGATCGGGTCGTCGCTGGTGCCGCGCTCGACCGTGGCCCCGATGTCGACGCGGTCGAAGCAGACCAGGTGCCGGCCGGCCCTGCGCACGTTGACCGCCGGGTGCAGGGCCACGGCCCTGGCCACCGAGCCGATGACGAACCCCGTCCACGACACCTGCCCGCGAGCGGCGCCGATCCGCTCGGCGGCGCGGGTGACGTCGAGCTCGACGAGGGCGTGCACCTGGAATCGCCTGCTGGCCCCGACGAGCCGGTCGAGCACCGGGTCGCGCTCCCTGCCCACGCGCCTGACGACGTAGCCGGGTGGCTGGGCTCGCTCTGCGCTCATCGCATGCCGTCCCAGGTGGCGCGCTCCCAGGCGCGAGGGTCCTCCAGCACGGTGCAGGTGGTGTCGAAGCGGTACGTGGAGCGGTGATCGGTGTCGTAGGCCGGCCAGCCCGGGTTCCCCGACGACGCGAAGTCCACCCAGGCCCGGTGCATGGTCCGCGCCAGGTCCTGGGGCGGCTCGGGCCCGAGCAGCGGCCCGAAGAGGGGCGCGTCGCTCCGAGCGGTGTCGAAGACGAAGGGGACCTCCACGGCGTGCACGGCACCCAGCCCCGGTGCGGCCCACGCGAACTCGTACATGTGGGTGCTGGCCACCGGAGCGTCGTCGGCGTGCGCATCGGCCAGGCGAATGGCGGGGATCCGCATCCACCAGTCCGTCTGGACCGCGGCGAGCAGGTCGCCGGGCACCGACTGCGGGTATCGGGTCCGGTACGCGCGCAGGGCGAGCTCCGCATCCAGGCCGTACGCCGCCAGGCTCTGGTAGCCGTGGCTGCGGACGTCGCCGAGCAGCACCTCGTCCGTGATCCCGGGCAACGCCCCGCTGACGACGAGAAACAGGCGCCAGTCGTCGGTGTTGGTCCCGACGAGCACGTCGACGTCACGGGCCGAACCGGCCGCGATCCGCTCCAGGGGTGGGCCGGGGAGCACCGCTCCGTCGACGACCGGCTGCCAGGGCATCAGGCTCGCCACCAGGGGCAGGCCCCAGCGGTCCGGGTCGGGATGTGCCATGAGGTCCTGCTTCAGCTCGACCTGCGCGGCCAGCAGCCGTGGCACACCCGCGTCGGCGATGGCTTCCCGCGTGGGCGCGACGCCCATCCGAAGCGCGAGGTCGTGCGCGACGTGCAACGCGTGTTCCGTCCCCACGACGTGGTGCGCCGCGCCGCTCTGCAGCACCGCTCGCCGGAAGAGGCCCGCGCCGTCGGGCATCGCAAGCAGGCAACCGATGCTCATGGCGCCGGCCGACTCGCCGAAGACGGTCACGTTCCCCGGGTCGCCACCGAACGAGGCGATGTTCTCGCGGACCCACCGCAGGGCTGCCACCTGGTCGAGCAGCCCGAGGTCCGCGACCCTGTCGTCGAGGTAGAGGAACCCCTCGACGCCGGGGCGCCAGTTGATGACGACGCACACGGCGCCGTCGCTGGCGAAGCGACTGCCGTCGTACGCCGCGGTCGAGCTGAGCTCGAACATGCCGCCCTGGATCCAGACCATCACCGGCAGGCCCGCCCGACCGGGGTCGGGCGTCCAGAGGTTGAGGTTGAGGTAGTCCGACGACGCGGGCGCCCGGTGCACCGCCTCGAAGGCGGCGCCCACGTCCTGCCAGCTCTCCCCCGCACCGGCCGGCGGCCCGCCGGTCTGTGGCGGCGCCACCTGGGGTGGTTCCGGTCCCGGACTGCGCGCCTCACGGATCCCGTCCCAGGCGACCGGTGGACGAGGCGGTCGGAGCCGGTCGGCGCCGACCGGCGGGGCGGCGTACGGGACACCCAGGAACGCGTGCACCCCGTCGCCCACGACGCCGCGCACGGCCCCGTACACCGTCGACACGACACTCTCCACCCGTCCACCGTGCGTCGGCGGCCGGGACGGGGACCAGAGGCGAAGGTCCCGGCACCCCGACACGCGGCCGCCCGGCCTGCCGAACGGCTCGCTGGCGGCCTGCTGCAGGGTGGGTCCGGACGTGAGCGGGAGACACATGGAACCCGGGGTTTTGTGTCAGGTCACCACACAGGTGGCTCCGGAGGGCCTCCCTAGTCTCTCCGCATGGCCGACGCCCGCACCGACGCACGCGACGCCGCCCCGGACTCCCCCACGCGGGCCCGGACCGCGGTCAACGAACCCATTGACCTGACCGGTCGGACGGCCCTCGTGACCGGTGCCGCGAGCGGCATCGGGGCGAGTGTCGCGAGAGCCCTGGCCGGGGCGGGCGCGAAGGTGCACGCGGTCGACCGTGACGAGCAGGGCCTCGCTGCGCTGGCCGAGAGCGCAGCGCTCTCGACCATCACGGCGGACCTCTCCGACCTCGACGGGCTCGCCGACCTGCCGACCGAGGTCGACATCCTCGTCAACAACGCGGGCATCCAGCACGTCAGCGCCATCGAGGAGTTCCCGCTGGAGCGGTTCGACTTCATCCTCGACCTCATGCTCGTCTCGCCGTTCCGGCTCATCCGCCAGAGCCTCCCGCACATGTACGACCGCGGCTGGGGCCGGGTCGTCAACATCTCCAGCGTCCACGGGTTGCGGGCCAGCGCGTTCAAGTCGGCCTACGTGACCGCCAAGCACGGGCTGGAGGGGCTGTCGAAGGTCGTCGCGCTCGAGGGCGGCCCGCACGGGGTCACCTCGACGTGCATCAACCCCGCCTACGTGCGCACCCCGCTCGTCGAGAAGCAGATCGCCGACCAGGCCCGCACCCACGGCATCCCCGAGGCCGAGGTCGTCGAGAAGGTCATGCTGGCGCCCGTCGCCGTCAAGCGTCTCGTCGAGCCCGACGAGGTGGCCGCACTCACCCTCTTCCTGTGCGGGCCGGCATCCGGCTCGGTCAACGGGACCTCCTTCTCGATGGACGGCGGCTGGACCGCGCACTGAGGCGCACCCCCCGATCCGAGACCACCCCCATCCGCCACCTACGACGCGCCTAGGATCTGCCCGTGGCCACCCGCAGCGAGACGTCACAGACCGCCGAGCCGGCGGATGCCACCCTGCACGCCCAGCAGGTCCTGCACCTGCTGGAGCTGCTCGCCGCCGACGCCCCCGTCGCCGAGGTCGCGGCAGCACCAGCACCGGCCGAGGCCCGTGACGTCGCCCTGCGCATCGCGGGTGCCCGCGAGGTGCACCAGCATCGCGAGGCGGGCCTCGCCGCGCTGCTCGACACCGCGCGCGAGCTGGCCACCGAGAGCGACCCCGGCTCGGTCCTCGACGCCATCGTCCGACGGGCGCGCCGGCTCGTCGGCACCGACCTCGCCTACCTCACCCTCTACGACCCCGAAGCCGGCGACACCTTCATGCGGGCCACCGACGGGTCGGTGTCGGCCGCCTTCCAGTCGGTGCGCCTCGCCCTCGGTGCCGGCCTGGGCGGCCTCGTCGCCTCGACCCACAAGCCCTACTGGACTGCCGACTACTGGTCCGACGAGAGGTTCCGGCACACCGAGGCGATCAACAGCGCCGTCGGCGAGGAGGGGATCATCGCGATCTGCGGCACGCCGCTCATCGTCGAGTCCCACTTCGTCGGGGTGCTCTTCGCCGCGAACCGCTCGTCACGCCCCTTCACGCGCGAGGAGGTCGGCCTGCTGGGCAACCTGGCCACCCTCGCCGCCGTCACCCTTGTGCAGACGCGCGCGCTGGCTGACGCCGAGAACGCCCTCGCCGCCCTGTCCGATGCGCACGAGACGGTCCGGCAGTACGCGGAGGGGGTCGAGAAGGCCGCCGCGGCACACGACCGCTTCGCCTCGCTCGTGCTGGGCGGTGGTGGCGTCGACGACATCACCCACGCACTTGCCGAGCTGCTCGGTGGCTGGGCGGTGCTCGTCGACGAGAACGGCCAGCGGCACAGCGCCGCCGGTCCGGCTCCCGCCCGCTCGACCGGCGGAGCCGACCCCTTCGCCAGCCTCAATGCCCTGCCGGGACTCGGCACCGGGCGCCTGGTCGAGCAGGACGGCGTCTACGCCGTGGCCGTCACTGCTGCCCGTGAGCGTCTCGGCACCATCTACGTGGGCGGGCTCGTCCTCGGCGACTCGGACCAGCGCACCGTCGAACGCGCCGGCGTCGTCACTGCGCTCGTCCTGCTCTTCGAGCGACAGGCCGCGGACGCCCGTCAGTCGGCCCGCAACCGGCTCGTGAGCGACCTCGTCAGCGCTCGCGGCTCGCGCGACGAACGGCTCGGCCTGGCCCAGACCGTGGGCTTCGACCCCCAGCGGCCGTTCTGCCTCCTCGTCCTGCGCGGGGAGGAGACGGGTGGGCACCGGGCCCTGCTGATCTCGGCCAGCGCGGCGACCGGGGAGGCCGCCCTCGTGGGGTCGCACGACGGCGACGTCATCGTGCTCGTCCCCGGCACCGACTCCGACGGCCTCGCACGGTCGGCGGCGGCGCGCATCGGCAAGCGCACCTGCGTCACGGTGGCGGGCGTGGGGCCGATCAGCGACGTCGACCGCATCGCCGACGCGTACGAGGAGGGCCACCGCACCGTGGGCGCCCTCATCGCGCTGGGCCACCGGGGCAAGGGCGCCGCGGCGACCCAGCTCGGCTTCGCGGGCCTCATCGTCGGCTCGGCTCCCGACGTCGACGAGTACGTACGCCGCCTGCTCGGCCCCGTCGTCGACTACGACGAGCGTCGGGGCACCGACCTCGTGGGCACGCTCGCGGCGTACTTCGGCGCCGGCGGCAGCCCGCGCCACGCGGCGGGCACCCTCCACGTCCACGTCAACACCGTGTCGCAGCGGCTCGAGCGCATCACCGCCCTCCTCGGCGAGTCCTGGCAGCAGCCCGAGCACGCGCTCGAGCTGCAGATCGCCCTGCGACTGCGCTCCCTGCAGGCGCCGTCGTAGCTGTCGTCAGGTCGCCGGCTCGACGGAGGAGTTCACGTGTTGACGCTCCCGACGTCAACACGTGACGATCGCCGCGAACATCCGATCCGTCTCGGCGCGGGCGAACTTGTCGACGGTAACGCGCTGTGCGGCCATGCGCCCATGCTCACGAGCCTGTCGAGGTCCCGGCATCACCCGGAATGGGTGACGCCGTCGTCAGCGCGCGCCGAGGCCCCGGTCGACGGCGTCAGCCACCGCGCTGATGCCCGCGTCGCCGAGCACGATGTCGTAGTGGTTCGCGTCGACCCTGGAGGTCCGCACGCCCTCAGGGACGTTCAGGGCGGCGAGGCGCCCTTCGTCGTAGAGCCCCTGGGGCTCATCGAGCAGCCCGCGCGCGGCCCACACGAGCTCGGCGCGCACGCCGTCGGCCACGGCCGAGCGCAGCGCGCCGTGCGTCTCCGGGTCGGCCATGACGTCTGCGCCGTCGGCCCGCACCGCGTCGAGCACGCACGTGCTGCGCCACTGCCCCGGCGCGTCCTCGACGAGGTCGTGCGCGATGTAGGCACGCGCTGCGTCGCCGCCGGGACCGCGAAGGACCGGTCCGAGCGCGGGATGCTGCGACCAGAAGTCGAGGTAGGCCGCCGGGTCGGCGAAGCGCATCGACAACCGGTCCATGGCCGGGCCGATGACGGACTGCAGGGCGGCGTCGACGTCGAGGTCGTCGGGCACGGGGAAGGCAAGACCACCGTCGACGAGGACGGCCCCTGAGAAGCGATCGGGATGGCGAGCGGCGGCCAGGGCGCAGATGAACGCGCCCATCGAGTGCCCCAGCAACAGCGGAGTCGCCGCGAACGCCGTCGCGACCGACACGAGGTCGTCGACGTGCGAACCGAGCCCGTAGGGTGCCGGCGCCGACCGGCTGTCGCCACGGCCGCGCAGGTCCGGGGCGAGGACGCGCACCGCGCCCGGGCCGTGACGGTGGCCGATCTCGTCGGCGACCCGGCGCCACGACAGGCCGTTGGCGGTGATCCCGTGGACGGCAAGCACGACCGGCGCATCGGGCGGAGGGTTGCCGAGACTCAGGTCGTGGATGGCGAGGCTGCCCTCGGGCAGCTCGATGACGAAGGCAGACGTGGCGCTCACCTGGACCCCGCTCTCCTGATCAGACGGCCACCGAGCCCGGTCAGGCCCGACGGTGCGAAGTACACCACGACGACGAAGAACGCGCCGAGGATGAAGAGCGGCTGCGACAGCACTTGACGCTCGACGTCCGGCGCGGACTGGAGAAAGGTCGCGTTGCTGACCTCGACGAGCCGCGCGTCGGCGTACGTGTAGAGCACCCCACCGAGCAGGGCGCCCCATCGGCTGCCGGCTCCGCCGAGCACCACCATGACGAGCAGCGCCAGGGTGAACTCGGAGGTCGTGAGGTGCGGGTTGGACCCGCCGAGCACGAGCGCGTGGACGACGCCGCCGAGCGCCCCGAGGAACGATCCCGCGACGATCGCCATCAGCTTCACCCGGTAGGTGCCGAGACCCAGGACCGCGGCGCGCCGCTCGTTCTCCCGGACCGCCGCCATCGCGTGGCCGGCCCGCGAGCGCACCAGCAGCGTGACGAGGAGCCACGCGACGACGACGAAGGCGAGTGCGAGCCAGTAGCGGTAGGGCGCGTTGGTGACCCCGACCAGGACGTCGGGCAGGGCGTCACGGTCGAGGGGCCGCCCCTCCTCACCTCCAGTGAGGCCGCCGGGGTTGCGCATCACGATGATGGACGCGGCCTGAGCGAAGGCGAGCGTGACCATCGCGAAGGCGATCCCGCCGACGCGCAGGGCGATCGCCCCGACCGCCCCCGCGAGCAGCGTCGTGAGCCCGAGCGCCGCGAGCACGGCGACGGGCAGCGGCAGGTCCCACGTGGAGAGCGAGATCGTCAGCAGGTAGCTGCCCGCCGCCACGAACAGGGCGTGCCCGAAGCTGAGCAGTCCGGTGCGCCCGAAGAGCACGTCGTAGCTCAGGGCGATCCCCCCGACGACGAGACAGGTGGCGAGCAGCTGCATCGAGCCCGGCCCGTTGACGCGACCCGGCAGGATGCCGGGCAGCTCGACGGCGACGTAGGGGAGGTACGCGAGGGCGACCACCACGACCACGGCGGGCAGGGCCCGCAGTGCCCGACTCACACGGCGCACCCGCGGCGGGGTGGGGTCGACCCGGCCGCCTGTCGCCTTCGGCGCTCCCGCGGGCGTGCGGACAGCAGAAGTGGTCTGCGTCGAGGACGTCATGCCGGGGCCCCTTTCAGGGACGTCGGGCGGAGCAGCAGGACGAGGGCCAGGAGGAGCACGACCGACAGGTCCCCCACCCCGCTGGCCGCGTAGTAGTTCGCGAGCTGCTGGACCAGGCCCACGACCACAGCGGCCACTGCTGTTCCGGGCAGCGAGCCCATGCCACCGATGACGACGACGATGAAGGCGAAGATCAGCAGCGAGCCGCCCTGGCCCGGTGAGACCGCCCCCGCGTACTGCGAGTAGAGGACTCCGGCCAGGCCCGCGGCGGCTCCGCCGATCGCGAAGACCACGGTGAAGGTGCGCCGGACGTTGAGGCCGAGGGCTTCGACCATGGTGCGGTTCTCGACTCCCGCGCGGATGACGAGGCCGAGCCGGGTCAGGTGGAGCAGGGCCATCAAGCCGGCGAACAGGGCCACCGCCACAACGACATAGACGAGGCGGTCGTTGGGCAGCCGCGCACCCAGGACGTCACTCGTCGCGCTCATCCACGAGGGCTTCTCCACGGGGCGGGGATCAGATCCCCAGATGCCCTGTGCCGCAGCGACGCCCGCAAGGGAGAGGCCGACGGTGACGAGTACCTGCTGGATGTGGTGGCGGTAGAGGGGCCGGATCAGCACGACCTCGACGCCCAGGCCGATCACGGCTCCGACGGCCACTGCCGCGAGCAGGGCCAGCCCGAGCCGCGACACCGTGGGCCAGGCGGCCGGGAGCGCGTCCATCGTGGTCCAGCCTGCGTAGGCACCCGCCGTCATGAACGCGCCGTGCGCGAAGTTGAGCACACCCATCAGCCCGTAGATGAGGCTGAGGCCGCTCGCTGCGATGAAGTAGAGGGCCCCGAGGCCGAGGCCGGTGACGAGAAGTAGGACGAGGTCGCTCATGCCGCCCCCTCGCGTCGCATCGAGACGCCGAGCAGCTCACGGGTGAGGTCGACGTCCGCGACGAGATCGGCTGCGGGTCCTCGGTGTACGACGCGGCCGGCATCAAGGACCACGACCCGGTCGGCGATGCGCCGCACGAGCGGGAGGTTCTGCTCGACGAGCAGTAGCGGGGTCGTGCGCGCCACCTCGGCGAGAACGTCGGCGACCTCGGTGACGAGCTTCGGCGCGAGACCCTTCGTGGGCTCGTCGACGAGGAGCAGCACATTGTCCCGAAGGAGCACCCGCGCGAGCGAGACCATCTGCTGCTGGCCGCCGGAAAGGGTGCCGGCACGTTGCCCGCGCCGCCTCACGAGGTCGGGGAACAGCCTGCCGACCACGGGGGCGTCGACGCCGAGGTCGGGGTCGACCAGGCGGAGGTTCTCGTCGACGGTCAGGCCGGCGAAGACCTCGCGGTCCTCGGGCACGTAACCGACACCGCCGCGCACGATCCGTGAGGTCGACTGCTGCTGGATCTCTCTGCCGTGCAGCAGGATCCGCCCCGACGTCGGTGCCAGACCGATGACCGACTTGAGCGTCGTCGTCTTGCCGACCCCGTTGCGTCCGAGCAATGCCGTGACCCCTGTCGCGGGCACCGCGAACGACACGCCCTGCAGCACGTGCGACCCGCCGTAGCGGACGTGCACGTCGTCGAGCTCCAGCACCGGCGGTGCGTCGGCGCCCGGCGCCCGGTCGGTCATGTCTCTCTCGTCGGTCACAGTGCTTCTCCCAGGTAGGCCTGCTGGACCCGCTCGTCGGACGTAACGTCCGTCGGTGCTCCCACGGCCAACAGCTCCCCGTGGTGCAGCACCGCCACCCGGTCGGCGAGCCCGAGCACCACGTGCATGTGGTGCTCGACCATGGCGACCGCCACCCCCGCGTCACGCACCCCACCGATGATCTCCGTCAGCCCGTCGACGTCCTCGGCGGAGACCCCGGCCATCGGCTCGTCGAGCAGGAGCACGGTCGGCTCTGACGCGAGCGACATCGCGAGCTCGAGCTTGCGACGTTCGCCGTGCGAGAGGTCGCGGGCCAAGGTGCGCCCGCGCCCCGGCATACGGACTCGGGCCAGGAGCGCATCGATGACGTCGCTCGACGCCGATCCCGCGCCACGCAGGGGCGAGAACGGTGCCGGTCCCGCTGCCTGGATGGCGAGGCGGACGTTCTCGCCCGCCGTGAGCCCGTCGAAGAGCGCGGAGGTCTGGAACGACCGGGCCAGACCGAGCCGGGCCCGGCGAGTGGCACTGGCCCGGGTGACGTCGTTGTCGCCCAGGGTGATCCGACCGGTCGTCGGTCTCGTCACGCCGCTCAGGACGTTGACGAACGACGACTTGCCTGCCCCGTTGGGGCCGATGATGCCGAGCAGCTCACCGGCCCCAACGGACAGCGACACGTCGTCGAGGATCTGGGCACCGCCGACCTTCCAGCCGACCGCTTCAGCACTGATCACGACGGAAGAGGTCCGATCACTTGAAGGGCGTGACGGGCGGGGCGACCGCCGCGGCGTCGAGCGTGTCGACGAGCTGCGGCACGACGTTGCTGCCGTCCTTCTTCAGCGTGGCGGTGAACATCGGCTGCAGCAGCGCGTGGTCGTCGGCGCGGATCTCGAGCTTGCCCTTGGGGCCCTCGAACGACCATCCCTCCAGAGAGGTCACCATCTTCTCGACGTCGTCCCCACCACCCTCGAGGGCGTGCACGATCATCTGCCCGGCGACGAAGCCGTCGTTGGTGAACAGGTCGACGGTGGCGCCCAGCTTCTTCATCCCGGCGTCGAGGGCCTGGTAGGCCGGGTTCTGGGCGGCACCCTCGAAGAAGTGCGACAGGAAGTTGATCTTGGTCGCCGCCTCGCCGAACAGGGGGTGCGTCGGCTTGATGTCGAGGCCAGTGACGACCTTGGTCTGGTCGAAGACGCCCTGCTGGCCGAGGGTGGTCCACATGAACGTGGCGTTCGCGCCGGCCCAGGCGACGAAGAGCAGGTCGGGCGCCGCACCCTTGACCTTGGTGGCGAACGGCGTGAGGTCGGTCGCGGCGGCCGGTACCTCGACGGATCCGACCGTCGCTCCCTTGGCCCCGAGGATGGCCGTGACCGCAGCCACGTTCGCCTTGCCGAACGCGCTGTCCTGCGCCAGCACGGTCACCTTCTTGCCCTTGACGTCACCGAGCATGCTGCCCGCCGTGGCAACGTCCTGGTAGGTCTGCCGGCCGGAGCGGAAGGTGTAGCGGTTGGCGCCGGTGACGGCGTCCACCGCGGCGGGGCCCGACACGAAGAGGATCTTGTTGTCCTTGGCGAGCGGTGCCACCTGGAGGGCCACGCCACTCGACGTCGAACCTGCGATGATCTTGTTGCCCTTCCCGATGAGGTCGGTCGCGGAGGCCACGGCCTTTGCGGGATCTCCGGCGTCGTCCTGCTCCGAGAGCTCGATGGAGCGGCCGGCCACCTTGCCAGTCCCCTTCGTGGCGTAGTCGATCCCGGCGGTTAGGCCTTGGCGGTACTGCGCGCCGTAGCTGGCGAGCGGACCCGACTTCGAGTAGACGAGACCGACCTTGAACGGCGCGCCACCGCCAGCGGCGGCGCCGCCCGACGCGTCGCCGGCGGCAGGGGCGCCTGGCTGACCCGGCGACCCGCAGGCCGCGACCGACAGGGTGATCATGGCGCTCGCGAGCGCGAGACTCCACCGCTTGGACACCGACGTCCTCCACCTCTGGCGGGCGCTCGCGCCTTTGCTGCAACGAGATCCGTTGACGCCCAACCGTTTCGGCGAACCTAGGTCAGGCAGAACCCGGCGGCGGTGGGACCCGCCCCCACAAACGGGTGAGACGCATGTGGCATCCCGCCACCTCTGTCATGTCGGGAACAGGACACTCGACTCGTGCGGCGCCCGGCTCACCCCATCGAGTGCGCACTTCCCGACGCGAGTACCCGTCGGAAAGTGAGCACTCGACCCATCCCCACCAACGAGTGCTCACTTCCCGACGCGAGTACCCGTCGGAAAGTGAGCACTCGACCCATCCCCACCAACGAGTGCTCACTTCCCGACGCGAGTGCCCGTCGGGAGGTGAGCACTCGACTGGGTCGGGCCGTCGCTGCTCGGGGTGGGTCAGTGCAGTCGTGGCTCGAGGTCGGCGACGACCTGGTCGGCGGTCAGGCCGAGCTCCTCGAGGATCTGCCCGCGTGACGCGTGCTCGAGGAACTGCTTCGGGACGCCGTAGGCGTGCACCGGCACGTCGACCCCGGCCGCACGAAGCGCGAGGGTGACGGCAGAGCCCACCCCGCCGCTGACGAGGTTGTCCTCGATGACGGTGACCGCCTTGGCTTGACGGGCGAGCTCGACGAGGTTGTCGCTCACGGGCACGACCCAGCGGGGGTCGACGACGCGCACGGCGCGACCGTGGGCCGCGATCTTCTCGCCGGCCTCGATCGCGAGGCCGGCGAAGGCACCGACCCCGACGACGAGCAGGTCGACGTCCGTGCCGGAGTTCTCGAAGAGCACGTCGACGTCGCCGCTCGTGCGCACAGCGGTGAGCGGGTCGGCGACGTCACCCTTGGGAAAGCGGATGACCGTCGGCCCGTCGGAGACGTCGAGGGCCTCGCGGAGCTGTCGCTTGACCTGCTCGCCGTCGCGGGGGGCCGCGAGGCGCAGGCCGGGGACGATCGAGGTGAGCGTCATGTCCCACATGCCGTTGTGCGAGGCGCCGTCGCTGCCCGTGACGCCCGCCCGGTCGAGGATGAAGGTCACCCCGGCCTTGTGGAGCGCGCAGTCCATGAGCAACTGGTCGAAGGCGCGGTTGAGGAACGTCGCGTAGACGGCGACGACCGGGTGCAGGCCCGAGTATGCGAGCCCGGACGCCATGGTGACTGCGTGCTGCTCCGCGATGCCGACGTCGAAGACGCGGTCGGGATGGGCCGCGGCGAAGCCGTCGAGGCCGACGGGGATGAGCATCGCTGCCGTGAGGGCGACGACGTCGGGACGCTCGGCCCCGATCGCCACCATCTCCTCGTTGAACTCGTCGGTCCAGATGCGGCCTGACACCTCGAACGGCAGGCCGGTCTCGGGGTTGAACTTGCCGACGCCGTGGAACTGGTCGGCCTCGTCGTCGATCGCCGGCTGGTAGCCACGGCCCTTCTGGGTGATGACGTGGACGATGACCGGGCCGCCGAAGTCCTTGGCCTTGCGAAGGGCCCGCTCGACGGCCGGCTCGTCGTGGCCGTCGACGGGGCCGATGTACTTCAGGCCGAGGTCCTCGAACATGCCCTGCGGCGCGATGATGTCCTTGATGCCCTTCTTGACCCCGTGGAGGGTCTCGAACATCGCGCCACCGACGACCGGTGTGCGGGCAAGGGAGCGCTTGCCCCAGTCGAGGAACCGCTCGTAGCCACGGGTCGTGCGCAGGGTCGCCAGGTGGTCGGCGAGTCCCCCGATGGTCGGTGCGTAGGAGCGCTCGTTGTCGTTGACGACGATGGTGAGCGGGAGCGTCTTGTCGACGGCGATGTTGTTGATCGCCTCCCAGGCCATGCCACCGGTGAGGGCGCCGTCGCCGATGAGTGCGACCGTGTGTCGGTCGGTCTCGCCACGGAGCCGGCGCCCCTTGGCGATGCCGTCGGCCCACGACAGCGCGGTGGACGCGTGGGAGTTCTCCACGACGTCGTGCTCGGACTCAGCCCGGCTCGGGTAGCCGGAGAGGCCCCCCTGCTTCTTCAGCTTGCTGAAGTCGTGGCGCCCCGTGAGCAGCTTGTGCACGTACGACTGGTGCCCGGTGTCGAAGATGAACGTGTCGCGCGGCGAGTCGAAGACCCGGTGCATGGCGATCGTCAGCTCGACGACACCGAGGTTCGGACCGAGGTGACCGCCGGTCTTGGACACCTCGGTGACGAGGAACGTGCGGATCTCCTCCGCGAGCTCCGGCAGCTGGTCAGCCCGCAGCGCCTTGAGCGCCGCAGGGCTCGTGATGGTCTCCAGCAGGGCCACGCTGCCTCGTCCTCTCGGGTGTTCGGTGAAGTCGATCGAGTCTACGGGTCGACGCGCGGGGTCTCCCGCACGCGCACGCACGCCACTGTCACGACCGTCACACCATCCTCACAACCGCGGGGCGAAGACCTTGCCCTGAAGTGCCTCCTGCAGCAGCTTGACCGACCGCGACGTGGCCATCAGGCGGATGCCTTCGGCCTCGATCTGCCCAAGGATCTCGGTGAGGGCCTCGGCAGGCACGTGCGGCCCGACCGCGACCCGAGCTTCGCGCCAGGCATCGCGCATCGCGACCGCCTGGCCGTCGACGTGCCGGCCGGCCAGCCAGGCGAGCGCGATGGGATGGCGCCGCCACCCGGCATACGCCCGGTAGTCGGGCGGGCACTGGTCGAGCAGCCACAGGACGGCGCGGTCCTCCCACCCGGGCGTGTGGGCCGGTGGGACGCCATGGGGCCACCCGGGCGGGGTGTGTCCGGTCGGCGTGGGCATGCCCCCAAGTGTGCCTCCCCTACTCTTCGGGCATGACGACGGTCAGCTGGATGACGGCTTTCCTCGACCTGCCGCCCGACGCCCACGAGACCGGAACCCGCTTCTGGACGGGTGTCACGGGGTATGCCGTCTCGCCGCCGCGAGGCGCAGACGCCGCGTTCACGACGTTCCTGCCACCTCAGGGCGACCCGTTCCTGAAGGTCCAGCGCACGGGTGCAGGAGGTAGCGCCCCGACGGGCCCCTCGGTCCACCTCGACGTCCACGTGGTCTCGGCGGAGGAGGCGTCGGCTCGCGCCCGGTCCTTCGGAGCCACGGTGACGCACTCCGAGCCGGACGGCTACATCGTGATGCGCTCCCCGGGCGGTTTCACGTTCTGCTTCGTCCACGAGCAGCTCGGAACCCGTCCGGGGCCCGCCCGGTGGTCGCAGCAGCACGAGAGCATCGTCGACCAGGTGTGCCTCGACATCCCGGCGCGCACGTACGAGGCCGAGTGCACGTTCTGGTCGGAGCTGACCCGCTGGCCTCAGCGGAACTCGCTCCGGCGCAGCGAGTTCCGCTACCTCGAGAGGCCGGACGGCATGCCGATCCGCCTGTTGCTCCAGCGCCTCGACGTCGACGTGCCGAGCGTGACCGGCCACCTCGACCTCGCTTGCGACGACCGGCAGGTCGAGGTGGCTCGGCACGAGCAGCTCGGGGCCTCCGTCGTCGCCGACCACGGCGGTGGCTGGACGACGTTGCGCGATCCGGCAGGCTCGCTCTACTGCGTCACCGACCGCACTCCCTGATCGGTCACCAGTTGGCCTCGGGGCGCGGCGCCCTGGGCAGCGGGTGCCGCTCGGGGTGGATGACGTAGACGATGCCGCCGCTGTGCGGCACCCAGACGTTCTCGAACTGCTCGCGGTCGTAGGTGACGCGCACCTCGGCGTTGTCGCGAATGAGGTGCGAGGCAGGGTCGTTGCACACGACGTCACCGTCGGGTGTGAAGCCGACGACGACCATGAGGTGGCCGTTCGTGCCGTAGCCGGCACCGTCGAGCTCGCCCTTCACGAACGACACAGACGTCACCAGCGGTATTCCGGCGGCGATGAACTCCTCGGCCTCGGTCAGCGATCGCAGGCGGGTGACGAAGCCCCGCATGCCCGGCCGCGTGGCCGCGTACGCAGCGTTGAACGGCCAGTTGCCGCCGCCGTCGTAGGTGTAGTCGTAGACGTTGCGGGCCGCGAAGTCGACCTGGGGATCGTGCTCGTCGGGCATCGCGTCCGTGACCCAGGCCGTCTCGTCGCTGCGCGGACCGGCGCCCCAGTACGCGAGCACCATCGACGTCGAGGTGGGCGAGCACCAGGCCTCACCGCCGTTGTCCCACTGCGGGAAGTGACCGATGTGGGTCTCCTGCGAGAACGTCGGGACGTCGAGGACGCGGCCGCAGGCCTGCCCGTTCGCGCTGCGAGGCACGCGCTCGACGTCGGGCAGCGCCGACGCCATGGCGCCGATGGAGCGCATCCGTGGTGCGTGCACGGTGCCCTCGGGACGCATGAGGCGCACGACGAGCTGCCACGCGACGAACGTCACGCCCGTGCGGGTGGCCAGGGTGTCGGTGTAGACCGTCGCGACGGGGTCGCCCTGGCCTTTGAGCGACGTGCGGTGGATGCCGCCGCCGTCTGCCGGGTCCCAGCGGGCCCAGCGCCCGAGGACGTACTCCTTGCTCCAGGTCCCGTCCACGCCGTGACCGCGCACGCAGACCTCGACCCACGAGCGGCCCGGGGTGTCGGCGTTCCACGACGCCACCAGCTCGGTCAGGCCGAAGCCCGGCCGGACGACGGGCGAGGTCCACGTCGCCACGTCGAAGCGCTGACTCACGGCGCCGGGCTCGTGCGGGTCGACGTAGTCGCGGGTGCCGGTGAAGCGGGCGACGCCGAGCTGCTCACCGCTCCACTCGCGATAGGAGACGTGGCGCGCCGGGTCGACGCCGGTCGGCACCGTCCCAGCCGCACCCGCCGGCCGGGCTTCGACGACGCCGAGCAGCGCTGCGCCGGCAGCGGACCCGATGACGGCGCGACGTCCGGGCGCTCCTGCGTGGACGATCCGGGAGCTGGTGGTGGGACGCGACATGGGGACACCTTCCGACGGAGGGACGGCCGGCCCGACCGGCACGCCGAAACGCGGTCAGTCAACACCGCGTGGAGCCGCCACGGGGCCTAGTGCGACTAGTTTTTCGCGCTGAAGCCCCAGATTCCGCAGGAAATTTACGTCCCGTTGACCCTGGGGCCCTTGTCCCCGCCGGTCAGGCCCAGTTGGCCTCGGCTGGTGGCGTCGGCAGCCGCACGCCTCGCGGGTGCACGACGTAGGCGAGCCCGCCGTTGTCGCCGAGCCAGACGCGCTCGAACTGGTCGCGCCGGTAGACCCGCCGCACCTCGTCGTTGCTCGCGATCCGGCCGGAGTTGGGGTCGTTGGACACGACGTCGCCGCCGGGAGTGAAGCCGACGATCGTCAGCAGGTGGCCGTTCGTGTCGTAGCCAGCCCCCTCGAGCTCGTGCTCGTCGAACGCCACGGAGACGACGAGGGGCACTCCAGCGGCGACGAAGGCCTCCGCCTCGGTGAGGTCACGCAGGCGCGTGACGTAGGCCCGCAGTCCGCGGGCGCCCGCGTATGCCGCGTTGAAGGCCCAGTTGCCCGCGCCACCGTAGGCGCGGTCGAAGACGCGCCGCAC
Source organism: Terrabacter sp. 05T424 (assembly GCF_056396225.1). Lineage (NCBI taxonomy): Bacteria > Bacillati > Actinomycetota > Actinomycetes > Micrococcales > Intrasporangiaceae > Terrabacter > Terrabacter sp. 05T424. The sequence goes on along the minus strand of NZ_JBFTLB010000003.1, from coordinate 218,833 downwards.
CCCGTGCACGACCTGGGGGTCCGTCCCGTGGCCGACCCACGCGAACTCCTCGGCGCCGGGCGCGACGCCCCAGTGCTCGAGCAGCATGGTCACCGACGTCGGCGAGCACCACGACTGGCCGCCGCGGTCCCAGTCGGGGAAGGTGTCGAGGTGCAGCCGCTGCGAGTGTGGCGGCACGGGGATCTCGTGGCCTCGCCCGACCCCGGGCTCACTCGTCGGCGCGTCCTCGGCGATGGTCATGCGCTGCGCGGCCCCTGCCACCAGCGACAGCGCCACCTGGTCGGGAGTCGTGGCGCCTCCGAGCGAGGTGAGGCGCAGCTGCCAGCGCTCGAACCCGCGCCCGGGCGCGGAGAGCCACGTGTCGGTGGACACGCGGCCGGCCGCGAGCTCCTGGCCACGCACCGTCGTGCGGGTGATCGGCGACTCCCCCGCCGGGTCGTCCTCGGCCCATCGGGCGAAGGTGAACCATGGGGTCCAGCCACCGGCGTCGCCCACCCGGCCCTCGACGTGGAGCCAGGTGCCCTGCGGGGTGCGGGCGTTCCACGACGGGATGAGCTCCGTTGCCGCAAAAGGCAGTTCGACGACAGGCGACTCCCATGTCCGGGCCGAGTACGTGATCTCCCCGGCGTCGTCGACGTGGGCGTCGGCGTAGGTCAGGTCGGCGGCCGGCCTCCAGTCGAACCCGGATTCCCAGACCGTCAGGACGGCGTGTCGCTCGCTCACCGGACGAGCATGCCACCCGGAACATCTGCCCGCCGACCCGGGTGGTGGGCGATCCACACGGCATACGTCGACGGGCGCTGTGGCGCCGGCACGCCGACGGGCCCGGCCCCCGCGAGTGCGGTGACCGGGCCCGGCGTACGGCAGTGCGTCAGCTCGCGACGAGCGAGCGCAGGACGTACTGGAGGATGCCGCCGTTGCGGTAGTAGTCGGCCTCACCCGGGGTGTCGATGCGCACGACCGCATCGAAGGTGACAGCACCCGACTCCTGGCCTTCCTTGGTGGCGACGACCTTGACGGTCTTCGGCGTCGTGCCCTCGTTGAGGGCGGTGATGCCGGTGATCGAGAAGGTCTCGGTGCCGTCGAGGCCGAGCGAGTCGGCGTTCTGGCCTGCAGGGTACTGCAGCGGGATGACGCCCATGCCGATGAGGTTGGAGCGGTGGATGCGCTCGTAGCTCTCGGCGATGACGGCCTTGACCCCGAGCAGGCTCGTGCCCTTGGCGGCCCAGTCGCGCGAGCTGCCGGAGCCGTACTCCTTGCCCGACAGGATGACGAGCGGCGTGCCGGCCTCTGCGTAGCTCTGCGCGGCGTCGTAGATGGTGGTCTGCTCGCCGTCCTTGGTGAAGTCGCGCGTGAAGCCGCCCTCGACGCCGTCGAGGAGGAGGTTCTTCAGCCGGATGTTGGCGAACGTGCCACGGATCATGACCTCGTGGTTGCCGCGGCGCGAGCCGTAGGAGTTGAAGTCCTTGCGCTCGATGCCGTGCTCGGCGAGGTACTTGCCGGCCGGGCTGTCGTTCTTGATCGCACCGGCCGGGCTGATGTGGTCGGTCGTCACCGAGTCGCCCAGCTTGGCGAGCACGCGGGCGCCCTCGATGTCGGCGACCGGCGTCGTCTCCATCGACATGCCGTCGAAGTACGGGGGCTTGCGCACGTAGGTCGACTCGCCGTCCCACGCGAACGTGTCGCCCTCGGGGGTCGGCAGCGACTGCCACCGCTGGTCGCCGGCGAAGACGTCGGCGTAGTCCTCGGTGAACATGTCCTGGTTGATGCTCGCGGCGATCGTCGACTCGACGTCCTCCGGGGCCGGCCAGATCTCCTTGAGGAAGACGTCGTTGCCGTCGGAGTCCTTGCCGAGCGGCTCGGACTCGAAGTCGAAGTCCATCGTGCCGGCGAGGGCGTACGCGATGACGAGCGGCGGGCTCGCCAGGTAGTTCATCTTGACGTCGGGGTTGATGCGGCCCTCGAAGTTGCGGTTGCCCGACAGCACCGAGGTGACGGCGAGGTCGGCGTCGTTGATCGCCTGCGAGATCTCCTCGTTGAGCGGGCCCGAGTTGCCGATGCACGTCGTGCAGCCGTAGCCCACGAGGTGGAAGCCGAGCTTCTCGAGGTAGGGCCACATGCCGGCCTTGTCGTAGTAGCCCGTGACGACCTTGGAGCCCGGCGCCATCGAGGTCTTGACCCACGGGGCGACCGAGAGGCCCTTCTCGACGGCGTTCTTCGCCAACATCGCGGCGGCCATCATGACCGACGGGTTCGACGTGTTGGTGCAGCTGGTGATCGAGGCGATCGAGACGATGCCGTGGTCGATGTCGAAGGTGCGGCCCTCGGCGTCGGTCACGGAGACCTTCTTCGAGGGGCGGCCGTTGGTGGCCCCGTCGGCGGGCTTGTCGCCGCCGTCGTCGACACCCGGGTCGCTCGCCGGGAACGACTCGGCCTCGCCGGCGTCGCCCTCGTCGTGCGCGACGTAGGTCGGCAGCACCTTGCGGAACGACTCCTTGGCAGCGGACAGCTCGATGCGGTCCTGGGGGCGCTTCGGGCCGGCGATCGAGGGGACGACGGTCGACAGGTCGAGCTCGAGGTACTCGCTGTAGCGGGCCTGGGCCGTGTCGGTGCCGAGCCACATGCCCTGCTCCTTGGCGTACGCCTCGACGAGCGCGACGCTCTCGTCGGAGCGGCCCGTCAGGCGCAGATAGTCGAGCGTGACGTCGTCGATCGGGAAGATCGCGCAGGTGGAGCCGAACTCGGGGCTCATGTTGCCGATGGTCGCGCGGTTCGCGAGCGGCACCTGGGCGACGCCCTCGCCGTAGAACTCGACGAACTTGCCGACGACGCCGTGCTTGCGCAGCATCTCGGTGATCGTGAGGACGACGTCGGTGGCCGTGGCGCCCGAGGGGATCGAACCCTTGAGCTTGAAGCCGACGACGCGCGGGATGAGCATCGAGACGGGCTGGCCGAGCATGGCCGCCTCGGCCTCGATGCCACCGACGCCCCAGCCGAGCACGCCGAGGCCGTTGACCATCGTCGTGTGCGAGTCGGTGCCGACGCAGGTGTCGGGGTAGGCCACGCGCTCGCCGTCGATCTCGCGGACCATGACGGTGCGGGCGAGGTGCTCGATGTTGACCTGGTGGACGATGCCGGTGCCCGGCGGGACGACCTTGAAGTCGTCGAACGCGGTCTGGCCCCAGCGCAGGAACTGGTAGCGCTCACGGTTGCGCTGGTACTCGATCTCGACGTTGCGCTCGAAGGCGTCGGCGCGGCCGAAGACGTCGATGATGACGGAGTGGTCGATGACGAGCTCGGCCGGGGCGAGCGGGTTGATCTTGGCCGGGTCGCCGCCGAGGTCGGCGACGGCCTCACGCATCGTGGCGAGGTCGACGACGCAGGGCACGCCGGTGAAGTCCTGCATGATCACGCGTGCGGGCGTGAACTGGATCTCGGTGTCGGGCTCGGCGTTCTCGTCCCACGAGCCGACCGCGTTGATGTGGTCGGCGGTGATGTTCGCGCCGTCCTCGGTGCGCAGGAGGTTCTCGAGGAGGACCTTGAGGCTGTACGGCAGGGTCTCCTGCCCCTCGACGCCTGCGAGGCGGTAGATCTCGTAGGACTGGCCACCGACCTCGAGGGTCCCCTTGGCCTTGAAGCTGTCAACACTGCCCACGACGGGCTCCTTCCAGCAACTGAAGATGTCACGGTGCTCGATTTATCTTGACGTCAAGATATATCTAACCACACGGGGTGGTCGTTGTCAGTCCACCCCTACCCGCCCATCCTGTCCCGAGCGCGGGACGTTGTCTGCCCGTGGAGCGCCCCGTCCCGTATGCCGGGTGCGGGGGTGGGTGCGGTCCCCTCAGTCGGCGACGGGCTCGAGCACGGCGATGCACTCGACGTGATGGGTCATCGGGAACGCGTCCCACGCCTCCAGCGACACGAGGCCGTAGCCGTGCTCGCCGGCCGTCTTGACGTCGCGGGCCAGCGCGGACGGGTCGCACGCGACGTAGACGACGCGGCGTGGAGAGAGCAGGGCGAGCTGGGCCATGACGTCCTTGCCGGCGCCCGTGCGGGGCGGGTCCAGGACGGCGAGGTCGGCCGAGATGCCCTGTGAGACCAGCGACCTCAGCTCGCGGTCGACCCGGTTGGCGCGCCACTCGACGTTCTCGAGGTGCTCGGTGTTGCCGATGCCGTTCTCGACCGCACGTGCGTCGCCCTCGACACCCAGCACGAAGCCGTCCGGAGCCACCACCTCGCCCAGGCGCATGGTGAACAGCCCCGCGCCGGCATACAGGTCGAGCACGCGGTCGCCCGGCTCGGCACCGAGGAGCGCCACGACCCGCGAGAGGAAGGTGGAGGCGGCCCCGGGGTGCACCTGCCAGAAGCCGCGCGCGTCCACGACGTACTCGCCCTCCCAGTCGCCGTCACGGGCCCGCTCACCGACCAGGCCGCCCGTGCTCTCGCGGTCGGGCTTGCCCTTGGTGGCGGGCGAAGGGACCGACGAACGGACCGACGCGGGGACCGGCACGAGGACAGGCTCGTCGGGGTGGGCCGCGTCGACGACGTCGACCGACTCGACGTCGGGCCACTCGGTGTCGAGCACTCCCGAGTCGATGACGCCGCGCGTGGCGATGAGGCAGTCGTCGACAGGGACGATGTCGCGCGACCGGTGACCGCGCAGCCCGGCGCGGCCGGACGCGTCGACCGCGAACTCGACCCGGGTGCGCCAGCGCAGCCCCTCGTCGTCGCCGGGGACCGGGCGGACCTCGACGGCCACGTCGGTCTTCGCGATGCGCGCGAACTGCTCGCGGACCACATCGGCCTTGAGCGCCCTCTGGGTCTCGAGGGTGGCGTGCTGGAAGTCGCAGCCGCCGCACAGGCCGGGGGCGGCATACGGGCACGGGGGCGTGACCCGTCCGGGGGGAGCCTCGAGCACCTCGACGGCGTCGGCACGCACGAAGCTGTCGCCGACCCGTCCCTCGGTGACCCGGGCGACGACGCGCTCGCCGGGGAGGGTGTGCCGAACGAAGACGACCTGCCCCTCATGGCGCGCGACGCAGTGGCCGCCGTGGGCGACGGGCCCGACGTCGACGGTCCACTGCTGCCCGACGAGCGACTCTCCGCCCGCGGCGCGCTCGCGGTTTTGGCGAGCGCTCACAGCGCTCCGCCACGCACCGAGCCGCTGATGGGCGGCTCGTCGATCCAGTCACGCTCGGCGCCCTCGGACGACTGCAACTGCCACGGGACGCTCACGACCATGACCCCAGGAGTGAAGAGCAGGCGCGCCTTGAGCCGCAACGCGCTCTGGTTGTGGAGCACCTGCTCCCACCACTTCCCGAGGACGTACTCGGGCAGGTAGACGGTCACGATGTCGCGGGGGTTGCCGCTGCGGATCGACCGGACGTAGTCGAGGATCGGCTTGGTGATCTGGCGGTAGGGCGAGGCCAGCACCTTGAGCGGGACGGGGATGTCACGCTTGTCCCACTCGCCGAGCAGCGCCTGGGTCTCGTCGGGGTCGACGTCGACCGTGACCGCCTCGAGGATCGAGGGCCGGCTGGCCCGGGCATAGGCCAAAGCCCGCATCGTCGGCTTGTGGATCTTCGAGATGCACACGATCGCGTGCACGTGGCTGGGCAGCATCGGCCGGTCGACGTCCCAGTCGATCGCGAGCTCGTCGCGCACCCGGTTGTAGTGCTTGCGGATGCCGAGCATGAGGGCGAAGAGCAGCACCATGGCGAGGATGGCGTACTTGGCGCCGGCCTGGAACTTCGTCGCGAGCACGACGGCGAGGACGGTCGCCGACATGGCCGCACCGATCGCGTTGATGACCCGCGAGCGCTGCATCCGGCTGCGCTCCTTGGCGTTCCGCTCGAGCCGCAGGTGCCGGGTCCAGTGCCGCACCATGCCGACCTGGCTCGTCGTGAACGACACGAAGACGCCCACGATGTAGAGCTGGATGAGCGCGGTGACCTCGGCCTTGAAGACGATGACGAGCAGGATCGCCGCGCCGGCCAGCATCAGGATGCCGTTGGAGAACGCGAGCCGGTCGCCGCGGGTGTGCATCTGCCGTGGCAGGTAGCCGTCGCGGGCGAGGATCGAGCCGAGCACCGGGAACCCGTTGAAGGCCGTGTTGGCGGCGAGTACGAGGATCAGGCCCGTGACGATCGAGACGAAGATGACGCCGACGTGGAAGTTGGCGAAGACCGCCTCGGCCAGCTGCCCGATCGCGGTGTGCTGCACGTAGCCGTCGCCGACCGGCTGGCCGTTGCGCAGCAGCTGGTTCGCGGGGTCCTCGGCGATCTTGACGCCGGTCCACTGGCCGAGCGCGATGATCGAGCTCAGCATCACGATGGAGAGCGTGCCCATCAGCAGGAGGGTGCTCGCMGCGTTGTCGCTCTTGGGCTTGCGGAAGGCCGGCACCCCGTTGCTGATCGCCTCGACACCCGTGAGGGCCGCGCAACCCGAGGAGAAGGCCCGCAGCAGCAGGAAGGCGGCCGCGATCCCCGTCATCTCGTCGCCGTGCTGCGACACGAGGGTCAGGGACGAGCTCTCCGCCGGGGTGAGGGTGCCGGTGAAGTGCTGGATGAACCCGTAGAGGCCCATGCCGATGATGGCCACCATGAAGGCGTAGACGGGCACCGCGAAGGCCTTGCCCGACTCGCGCACGCCGCGCAGGTTCATCGCCGTGAGGAAGAGGATCAGCGCGACCGCGACCAGCACCTCCCGCCCGCGCACGAAGCCGAGCACCGTGGCGGCGTTCTGGACACCCGACGAGATCGAGACGGCGACGGTGAGCACGTAGTCGACGAGCAGCGCGCTGGCCACGGTGAGGCCGGCCTTCGGCCCGAGGTTCACGGTCGCGACCTCGTAGTCGCCACCGCCGGAGGGGTAGGCGTGGACGTTCTGGCGGTACGAGGCGACGACGACGACCATGACGAGCACGACGGCGACGGTCACCTGCCAGCTGTGCGTGACCGCGAAGGCGCCGCCGGCGAGGCCGAGCATGAGCAGGATCTCGTCGGGCGCGTAGGCCACCGACGACAGCGCGTCGCTCGCGAAGATGGGCAGCGCCAGGCGCTTGGGCAACAGCGTCTCGCCCAGCTTGTCGCTGCGCATCGCGCGACCGAGGAGAAGGCGCTTGAACAGCGAACCGGTACCGGGCACGACGCAACTGTATGACGGATCGCCGAGCCGCACTCACCGCTCGCGGCCGGCCTGTTCCACAGGCTGGGCGACGCGTCACGCCTGCCGGGTGAGCGGCCTCGTCACGGTGTAGCGTCGCGTCCGTGCACTTCGTCATCATGGGATGTGGCCGCGTCGGGTCGACCCTCGCCCGCACCCTCGGCCGCGGCGGTCATGACGTCGCGATCATCGACGTCGACGCCTCGGCATTCCGCCGGCTCGGCACCTCCTTCGAGGGCCAGACCGTGACCGGTGTCGGCTTCGACCGCGACACCCTCGTCGCCGCCGGCATCCGTGACGCGTACGCCTTCGCGGCGGTCAGCAGCGGCGACAACTCCAACATCCTCGCGGCCCGCGTGGCGCGCGAGACCTTCGGCGTCGAGCACGTCGCGGCACGCATCTACGACCCCCAGCGCGCCATGGTCTACCAGCGCCTCGGCATCCCGACGGTGGCCACCGTGCGCTGGACCGCCGACCAGATGATCCAGCGGCTGCTCCCCCAGGGGTCCGTGCCCGAGCTCACCGACCCGAGCGGCAAGATCGTCATCGCCGAGGTGCCGCTCGCCGAGACCTGGGTCGGTCGCCCGCTCACCGACGTCGAGCAGCAGACCGGCGCACGCGTCGCCTACGTCACCCGGCTCGGCGAGGGCACCCTCCCCCGCCCCGAGATGGTCGTGCAGCAGGGCGACCTCGTGCACCTCGCCGTGCAGCGTGAAGAGCTCGCGCGCGTCGAGAGACTCTGCGACTCGGCCCCCGTCGCCCACTGAACGGCCCAGGAGAAGAGAGAGCATGCGCGTCGTCATCGCCGGGGCCGGGAGCGTCGGCCGGTCCATCGCCCGTGAGCTGCTCGGCAACGGGCACCAGGTGCTGCTCATCGACAAGGACGCCGACGACGTCCAGGCCTCCCGCGTGCCCGAGGCGTCCTGGCTGCTGGCCGACGCCTGCGAGCTCGCCGCGCTCGAGGAGGCCCGGCTCGAGGAGTCCGACGTGTGCGTGGCCGCCACCGGTGACGACAAGGCCAACCTCGTGCTGTCACTGCTGGCCAAGACCGAGTTCGGCGTGCCGCGCACGGTGGCGCGCGTCAACAACCCGAAGAACGAGTGGATGTTCGACGAGTCGTGGGGGGTCGACGTCGCGGTGTCGACGCCGCGCCTCATGACGGCCCTCATCGAGGAGGCCGTCAGCATCGGCGACCTCGTGCGCATCTTCGAGTTCCAGCAGGGTCGCGCCTCGATGGTCGAGATCACCCTCCCGGAGGGCAGCCGCTTCGCCGGTCGCCGCGTCGGCGACGTCGAGTGGCCCGTCGACACCGTGCTCGTCGCCATCATCCGTGACGAGCGCCCCCTGGCCCCGACGCCCGACGACGCGATCGAGGCCGGCGACGAGCTGCTCTTCATCACCACGCCCGAGCAGGAGGACCGCCTGCAGGACCTCGTCGCCCCCGACGAGCGCCACCGCAGCATCGACGCGCGCTGAGCCTCAGGCGGTCGCGCGGTTCGGGTCGATCGGCGTGTGACCGCGCAGCAGGATCGCACCCATCGCAGTCACCGCGAGCAGGTATGCCGGCCAGCCGAGCACCACCTTCGCGACGCCGAGCGCTGCGACCTGCTCGGCGAGGTAGAGCGGCACCATGATCGCCAGGCGGACGACGTTGAGGGCGATGAGCACCCACGCGAGGCGTGCCGCGACGGTCACGATGCCGGCGTGACGCCGCCACCACGTGGGGTTCTCGGCGAAGGCCTCAGGCTCTGCCACCCCGACGACGAAGCCGAAGAGGGGCCACCGCGTCAGGTTCGTGACGAGCAGCAGCACGAGCAGGCCGGCGTTCTGGAGCATGCCGGGCAGGAACGCGTCTTCCGCACGCCCCGACCGGAGCGCGAAGAACGCCGAGATGCCCACTCCCACAGCGGCATACATGATGAAGCGAGGGTCTTGACGCTGGACGAGGCGGACCAGCAGCAAGGCGGCCACGCAGGCGCCGGCGACGATGAGCGCGGTCCGGAGGTCCTGCGTGCGCGACCACGTGAGCGCGAAGGCGAGAGTCGGCACGGCCGACTCGACGGCCCCGCGCCAGCCCCCGATGGCCTCTGACAGCTTGTCGCGGAGCAGCTCCTCCACCGTCTCGTAGCGGCGCAGGTCTGCCTCGGATCGGGTGACGCCGTCGCCCTCCCGTTGGCCCGACATCGCGGCCTCGCGCTCGGCCTCAGCCATGCTGCTGCCCCGCGCGGGCGACTATCTCGTAGGCCGGGTTGAACATCGTCGTGACCTTCCGGCGGGTGGTGATGCGGCCCGTGGCCTGGATCTTGATGCCCGGCACGATGCCGGCGATGCGGCGACGGCCCAGCCAGACGAGGTGCAGCGACTCGGTGCCGTCCCAGACCTCGACGTCGAGGGCGGGCGTCTCGTCGCGCGGGCGCAGCGTCACCGAGCGGACCTCGCCGAGCACGGTGACCTTGGTGCGCTGGCGAGCGTCGCTGATGTGCACCACCCCGAGGTCGATCGACTCACGGCGCAGCTCGTCCGCCTCGATCTCGTGCGACGAACGGGTGAGGCGGTGGCTGAGGCGGCGCAGCGCGCCCGGCTGGCCCGTGCTCACTAGGGGGTCCCGGTGGGACACTGCGCGGGAGGGCACGGGCCCGACATCAACGGACCTCGGTGATCTCGGGGCCGCGCTCGAACGGATTGAGGTCGCTGTCGTCGGAACCCTGCGTGGGCTCCTCGGCCTGGGTCGCACCGTCGGCGTCGGGAAGACGCAGCGGCAGCAGCTCGCGAGGCGGCATCGCCTCGTCGCCGCGGTCGATGACGGCGGTCCGGATGACCGCGTGGACCGCCTCGGCGGCAGCCGGCTCGATCGCCGCGCGCCCGGACACCACGGCGCGCAGGAACCACCGAGGGCCGTCGACGCCGACGAAACGAGCGGGCATGAAGACGGTGCGACCGTCGGGGCCCGCCTGCGGCATACGGGTCAACAGCTCCTCGCCGAACTCACCCGTCAGCACCTCGGCGGTGCCGCCCGAGTCGACGATGCTCGCGGCGATCTCGTTGCGGATGTCGATCCAGACACCCTCGGTGCGCGGCGCGGCGAAGGCCTGCAGCTGCACGGCGGACTCGCCGATGACGGCCGTCACGCCGGTGATCTGCTGCTCCTGCTCGTTGATCTCGAGGCGCAGCTCCATGCCCTGCTGGCCACGCAGCCAGATGGCACCGAGGTTGAGGTAGTCGCTGTCATCGTCGACCACGGCACGATCGAGCGGACCGGTGGTGCCGTCACGACTCACGTCGCCCGAGGCGCCGTCGAGCTCGTCCTGACCGTCCTGGTCGTCGGGAAGGTCGTCGACCTCGGTGTCCAGCGCGTCGGTGTCCACGGCATCGGTGTCCGGGCGGTCCTTCGACTTGCCCCGGCTGAAGAGTCCCACGTCATTCCGTCCTTTGAAGTCCTGCGGCCCCGCGGGGCGTCGTGCCCGGCCGTGTCGTCGCGGCGCTGACGCAGCGCCCGGCGAACCGTATCCGATGATCACGCCCCGGTGGGCGACTCCCCCGCCTTCGGCGAGGTGGCGGCCCCCGGACCGAACCCACCGGTGGATCCGTGTCCAGTGTCCCCCCGACTGGTGCGGTCGAGCGAATCGACCTCGACGAAACGCACGCGCTCGACACGCTGCACGACGAGCTGGGCGATGCGGTCGCCCCGTCGCACGGTGAACGCGAGGCGCGGGTCGAGGTTGACGAGGTTGACGAGGATCTCGCCGCGGTAGCCCTCGTCGACCGTGCCCGGCGCATTGACGATCGAGATGCCGTGTCGGGCAGCGAGCCCCGACCGAGGGTGCACGAACCCGGCGTGGCCGGGCGGCAGGGCGAGGGCGACCCCCGTGGGCACGATGACCCGCTCCCCCGGCTCGATGGTCACGTCGACCCGCGCGCAGAGGTCTGCGCCGGCGTCACCGGGATGCGCGTAGCCGGGCAGCGGCAGGTCTGCGTCGAGGCGCCGGACGGCCACGTCGGTGAGGGACTCGGACGGGGCGACGGCCGGGACGGCCGGGGTCTCGGGGGAGCCCGGGACAGCACAAGGGTCGGTCACGAGGACCGACCCTACTTGCCCGACGTGATGCGGACGCTGCTGCCCGGTGGGCTCGGAGACGCTCAGGCGGCGCACTCCGTGCAGATCATCATGCCGTTGCTCTCCGTGGCGAGCTGGCTGCGGTGGTGGACCAGGAAACAGCGGCCACACGTGAACTCGTCGGCCTGCTTCGGCAGGACCCGCACCGACAGCTCCTCGCCGGAGAGGTCGGCACCCGGGAGCTCGAAGCCCTCGGCCTGCTCGGTCTCGTCGACGTCCACACTCGACGACGTCTTGTCGACCCGACGCGACTTCAGCTCCTCGATGGAGTCCTCGTTCAGGTCGTCGTCAGTTTTGCGTGGCGCGTCGTAATCGGTTGCCATGTGTCGTCTCGCTTCTACTCGTGCTGCGCCTTGCGGTCTTGTGAGGCGGTGAACGCTCGTGGTCCCGTGCTTGTTCCCGAGGGAAAGGGGGTCGTCAACGCCGTTGTCACAACCACGAAACATGTCCGCGTGCGCGTATGGTGCCCGATCCCCGCGGCAATGTCACGTCGGGGCCGCCACCGGCTGAGACGAGCCCCTCCCGACCTCGGACACACCTACCCTTTCCGGACCAACCATTCACCTGCGCTTTGCCATCCGCCTACGCGGTCGGGTGCACATTGGTGGTCCTACGGCGCGGTAGGGTCTCCGGACCCGACCGATCGACTACCAGGCCCGGAGGTGGCACCATGACCGAGTTCGTCGACCAGATCAGGCAACGTGTCAACGACGCGCTGGGCGACCTCGCCGACGCCCGCACAGCGGGCGACGACTACCGCATCCAGGTGCACACCGGAGAGCTCGAGTCGTTCGCGCGGCTCGCAGCCGAGAACGGCATTCGCGTCCCCGAGCTCGAGCCGTTCCGCGCGGCCTGAGCCCGTCGCCCCGCGGGCGTATGCCGGCCGCTGCGTCACACGACGAACGCCCCGCCCGGTCCTCCCGGGTGGGGCGTTCGTCATGCGGGGACGGCTGGTCGGGTCAGTCGCCTTGGTCGGGACCCGCGAGGAACAGCTCGCGCACCTGCTCGACGAGCGCCGGGCCGGCCGCGACGGTCAGGGCCTTGCCGGGGTGCTCGCCCACTCCGCACACGACCGCCCCCGCCTCCTCGGCGATGAGCCAGCCGGCGGCGAGGTCCCAGGCGTTGAGCCCGCTCTCGGCGTACGCGTCGACGGAGCCGTCGGCGACCCGCACGAGGTCGAGGGCGGCGCTGCCGATGCGACGGATGTCGCGCACCAGGGGGAGCACCCGACGCAGCACCTCGGCCTGCCTGGCCCGCACCTCGGGTGCGTAGCCGAAGCCGGTGGCGAGGAGGGTGCGGCCGAGCCGGTCCTCCCCCGACGCGGCGAGGCGCCTGACCTCCGCCGGGCTGGCCCCGGGTGCCCGGTCCGGCGTCGCGGTTGCGGCCTCGGGGCGGGTCCATGCGCCGGTGCCGAGGCCGGCGTGGTGGACGAGCCGCAGGCACGGGTCGGCGACGGCGCCGGCCACCGGCGTCCAACCATCCTGGGAACGGGCGTCGCCCACGACGACGGCGACCGAGACGGCATACGCGGGCACCTCGTAGAGGTAGTTGACGGTGCCATCGATGGGGTCGATGACCCACGTGAGGCCCGACGTGCCGTGGACGTCGGCGCCCTCCTCGCCGAGGATGCCGTCGTCGGGGCGTGCCTGCTGGATGAGCCGGTGCAACAGCTCCTCGGAGCGGCGGTCCATGACGGTGACGACGTCGGTGTCGGTGGACTTCGTGGCGGCGACCCCGATGCGCGCCGGACGCTCGTCGCGGATGAAGCGGGCCGCCTCGGTCGCGACCTCGATGGAGAGCCGCTCGAGCTCCGCGACGGTGACGCCGTCGGGCAGGGTGGGGACGGTGCGAGTGGTGCTCATCTGGACCTCTCAGTCGCTGCCGCACAGGGCGGGTCGGGCCTGCCGGAGGTTGGGGCAGCACCCCGGTTCGCAGACCGACGGCCGACGGCCCTCGAAGTGCGGGACGGCCTCGCCACGGGCCTCCGCGGCCCGCTCGAGCAGGGCGTCGGCGAGGTCGCTGACGAAGGTCGGCGACGTGCCGACGGTGGGGACGCGCACGAGGCGGAGCCCGAGCTCGTCGGCCGTCTGCTGGGCCTCCGTGTCGAGGTCGTAGACGACCTCCATGTGGTCGCTGACGAAGCCGATCGGCGCGACCACTGCGGTGCGCACACCCTCGGCGGCGAGCTCGCGCAGCCGGTCGTTGACGTCGGGTTCGAGCCACGGGTGCGTGGGCGGCCCGGAGCGCGAGCAGAAGACGAGCTCGCCGGTGAGCTCGCGGCCGAGCAGCCGGCCCGCCTCCTCCGCCAGTCGTGACGCGACGGCGAGGTGCTGGCGCTGGTAGAGGTTGCCCTCGCCGTCGCCCGGCCCGGACGTGTCGTCCATCGCATCCGGGATCGAGTGCGTGACGAAGAGCAGCGCGATCTCGTGGTCGGGGGCCCCGTCGAGGGCCCGCAGCGAACGAACCAGCTCGTCGAGGTTCGCGGCTGCGAAGCCGGGGCGGGGCGCGTACTGGGCGACCTTGTCGATCGACAGCTCGATGCCCTCGTCGGCGACGCTCGCGGCGGCGTCGGCGAGGTTCTCGCGGTACTGGCGGCACGACGAGTAGCAGGAGTACGCGCTCGTCGTCAGCACCACGACCCGACGGTGCCCGGCGGCGTGGATCTCGCGGAAGGCGTCGTCGATGAAGGGCGCGCTGTTGCGGTTCCCCCAGACGATCGGAGTCTCGATGCTGCGGCTGTCGAGCTCGCCGCGCAGCGCCGCGATGAGGGCACGGTTCTGGTCGTTGATCGGGCTGCGGCCGCCGAAGTGGTCGTAGTGCGCCCCCACCTGGGCGAGACGCTCGTCGGGGATGCCTCGCCCGGCGGTGACGCGCCGCAGGAACGGCATGACCTCGTCGGGGCCCTCAGGGCCGCCGAACCCGAGCAGCAGCACTGCGTCGTAGGGGGCAAGGCCCTGCTCCTCGGCGGTGGCCGACTGCGGTTCAGCGGGCGTTGGTTCAGCCGGCGTGGGTTCGGTGGGCTGGCCGGGGGTCCGGGGTGTCTCTGTCATGTCTCCGCCATCGAAGGGCTCTGGTTCGTACGGGTCTGTGGGGCGCTGTGTGCGTCACGTCGGCGTGGAGCGCAGCGGCGTGGGCGCGTTGAGGTCGAGGCGCACGGCGACCATTCTCACCGCGAACACGAGGGCCGCCGACGCCCACAGCACCCAGTCCTGGAGGGAGCCGAGCTGGGCGGCGACGACCACGATGACGGCCCCGAGCATGGCTGGGAGGGCATAGAGCTCACGACGGAGCACCTCGGGCACCTGCCCGGCGAGCAGGTCGCGGACGATGCCCCCGCCGATGGCCGTGATCACCCCGACCAGCACCGAGGCGACCGGCGAGACGCCGCTGGTCGTGATCGCCTTGAGGCTTCCGGAGACGGCGAAGGCCGCGAGCCCGGCAGCGTCGAGCACGCGTACGAAACGGGTCACGCGCTCGACGCCGGGATGGAACAGGAAGGTGACGAGGCCGCCGAGGGCTGCGGCGGTGAGGAGCCGCCAGTCGCTGATGCCGACCGGTGGCACGCTGCCGATCAACAGGTCGCGCATGATGCCGCCGCCGAGCGCGGCCGCACACGCGAGCACGAGCACGCCGAAGAGGTCGAAGCGCTTCTTCACCGCCACCAGGCCGCCCGAGAGCGCGAAGACGAACACGCCGACGAGGTCGAGGGCGAGCTGGGCGGACGCGAAGGTGGTTGGCATGCCAGAGCAAACGGTACCCGTGCGGCGTGGTCGCTTTGGTGGGCACCCGCGCCGGTGGCATGCTCGACTGCACAGCAGGACCCGCACCACCCCGCAGACTCGCTACCGGGAGACCCACCCATGCAGCACCTCAGGCTCGTCGGCGTCCACGAGGACGGAATGCACCTGCTGCTGGCCGACGACGACGGCAACCGTTTCGCCCTCCCCCTCGACGAAGGAGTCCGGGCCGCGGCACGCCGCGACCGTCCCCGGAGCGGGCAGCTGAAGGTCGAGGTTCCCGGTGGCCTCCGCCCCAAGGACGTCCAGTCGATGATCCGGGCCGGCATGACGGCCGAGGAGGTCGCCGAGCGCGCCGGCTGGTCGGTCGAGAAGGTCCACCGCTACGAGGGCCCGATCCTCGCCGAGCGCGAGCACGTCGCCGGCATGGCCCGTCAGACCAGGCTGCGCCCGCGCGGCGGCTCCCACGGAGCCGCGCCCACCCTCGATGCCCGAGTCAGCGAGCGCCTGCGCAGTCGTGAGATCGACGGCGGGTCGGCGCGCTGGGACTCCAGGCGCACCGACAAGGGCGCGTGGACCGTGCTCCTCTTCTTCAACGCCGGCGGACGCGAGCGAGAGGCGGTCTGGCAGTTCGACGCGCTGGCGCGAACCCTCTCCGCGGTCGACGACGAGGCCCGCTGGCTCAGCGAGGACGAAGACGTCCAGACACCCGGGCCGATCCCGGCGCCGCACCTGAGCGCTCCTGCCCGGCCCAGCCGCGTCTACGACCTCGAGGCCGAGGGCGGAATCACCGCCCCCACCCCGCGTCGTCGCGAGGGTGAGACGGTCGACCTGATGGCGGCCATGCGTGAGCGCAGCGCACAGCGGGGCCGTCGGCGCCGACCGAAGTCCGCCGAGGTGCCCGGTCTCGACTCCGTGCCCGAGGAGGCCCTGCCGCTCGAGGAG
Organism: Terrabacter sp. 05T424; assembly: GCF_056396225.1. Taxonomy (NCBI): domain Bacteria; kingdom Bacillati; phylum Actinomycetota; class Actinomycetes; order Micrococcales; family Intrasporangiaceae; genus Terrabacter; species Terrabacter sp. 05T424. The sequence goes on along the minus strand of NZ_JBFTLB010000003.1, from coordinate 202,870 downwards.
CTCGCCGGCGACCTTCGCGACCAGCTGCCGCCCGCGGCCCACACGCACCCCGAGGACGACCCCGACGTCGTCAAGAGCGGTTCGGCCGAGGACCGCGTCGGCGAGGAGGCCGCCTCACGTCGCACCCGGGCTGCCGACCGCACGCGGCCGTTGCAGCAGGTGCGGGGCGACGAGGTTCCCGCCGAACCCGAACCCGAACCCGAAGACGTCGCTGACGACGACGTTCAGGACGCCAGCGCCGAGACCGAGGCCACCGAGCAGGTCGACGCCACCCATGGGGGCGCAGCCGACGATCTCTCCGACCCGGACGACTCGCTCGCTGTGGCCGACGAGGGGGCCGCAGCCGCGCGCGGGCGGATGACCGAGCCCACCGATCATGGCGAGCCCGACGAGCAGGAGTACGCCGACGTCCTGGAGCAGCGCGCCGCCGCGCCCGCGGCTCGGCCGACCCCGAAGCCGGCACCGCCCGCCCGCAAGTCGGGCCGGCCGAGCGTCCCGAGCTGGGACGACATCATGTTCGGCCGCAAGACCGACTGACGCGACGGAGAACCTGCGTCGAGAACTGAGCACTCGACACTCGAGTGCCCACTTCCCGACACCAGGCCCGCGTAGGGAACTGGGCACTCGATGGGACTGGATGGTCGAGTGCCCACTTTCCGACACCAGGCCCGCGTAGGGAACTGGGCACTCGATGGGACGCGATGGTCGAGTGCCCACTTCCAGATGGGAAGGCGCCCTACTCGGCCTGGGTGATCGGCAGCGGCGGGAGGGGGCACACGTCGAGGTCGAACGGCAGCACCTCGGGCGAGATGGCCGCGGCCTTGGCGGCGTGCGAGGTCATCCGCCGCATGTAGTGACGACGGCAGAGCACCTCGTATTCGACGAGTCCCGTGGTGCCCGGCTTGGTGTCGCCGACGACGACCTGCTCACCCTCGACGACCATGACACCGTCGAGCACGCGCGCGTTCGTGGTGGCCCGGCGACCGCACCAGCAGAGCGCCTCGACCTGCAGCACCTGCACCTTGTCGGCGAGCTCGATGAGCCGCTTGCTGCCCGGGAAGAGCTCCGTGCGGAAGTCGGCGGTGATCCCGAACGCGAACACGTCGACCTCCATCTCGTCGACGATGCGGGCGAGCTGCTCGACCTGGTCGCTCGTGTAGAACTGGGCCTCGTCGCAGATGAGGTAGTCGATCCGGGTGCCGGCGGTCGCGCGCCCGACGATCTCCTCCCAGAAGTCGAGGTCGTCGCCGACCTCGAGGGCCCCGGTCGACAGACCCAGGCGGGAGCTGAGCACGTTGGTGCCGGCGCGGTCCATCTTGGTGAAGATGAGGCCGATGCGACCCCGCGCACCGTGGTTGTGGTCCATCTGCAGGGCGAGGGTCGACTTGCCGCAGTCCATGGTTCCGGAGAAGAAGACGAGCTCAGCCACGAGGCACCACCCTAGGTGTCACGACGGGGTGGCACCACGACCACGGGCACGGCGAGTTCCGCGTCGCTCGTCGACCCGTGCAGGCCGAGCAGGGCCACGAGCTCCTTGCGCATCAGACCCGAGTGCACGACGGCGAACGACCCCCGGGTCACGACCACCAGGTCGCCGATGCGTCCCTCGACGCCGGTGCGCACCGGCCCGAACCACCCGTCGTCGACGGCCTGCTCACGCGTCAGGATCTGCACGCGGCCGCCGAGGCGGTCGGTCCACGCCTGCCGGACGTCCTCGGCGGCGCCCGGCTCGGCGTACAGCTGGAGGTTGCGCGGCTCCCCGCCGAGGTGGCGGAGCCCGATCATCAGAGCCGGCTCGTTCACGAGGTCGATGCGGTCGCCGAACGGGATGTCGACCATGCCGTGGTCAGCCGTCACGACGACCGACGTGTCGTCGGGCACCCGGGCGGCGAGCTGCCGAAGGGCGGCGTCGACGGCCTCGACCTCGTCTCCCCACTGCCACGACTGGCAGCCGTGCACGTGGCCGATCTTGTCGACCTCGCCCCAGTAGAGGTAGACGAGCGAGCGGGGCGCAGCGCGAACCGCTGCCACCGTTGCGTCGACGCGCTCGTCGAGCGTGCGTGCCGCCCGGAACTGGCCCCCGCGAAGGGTGGCGAGGGTGAGCCCGGAGCCGTCGAAGTAGTAGGGCCCAACCATGGTCACCGAGACGCCGGCGTTCTCGGCGGCCTCGAAGACGGTCTCGTTGGGCTGCCACGCGCGCGGGTCGGGGCCGTCCTCCCACGACAGCTCGTTGAGCAGCTTGTCGGTGGCAGGGTCGAGCACCTGCATGCCGACGAGGCCGTGAGAGCCCGGCGGGAGGCCCGTGCCGAAGGTGCCCATCGAGGTCGCCGTCGTGGTCGGGAAGCCGCACGGCACCCGGTGAGCGGTGCCCAGGTGGCTGCGCAGGAACGGGGCGTGGCCGCTGCGCTGGCGCAGCAGGTCGTGGCCGAGGCCGTCGACCAGCACGACCACGGTGCGGGGCGCGGCCGGCAGGTCGAAGACGTCGCGGCCGGCATACCTCGGGACGCCCAGTCGGTCGGCCACCGAGGGGAGCACGGAAGCGAGGGTGCCGCGCGACCAGTCGGTGGGGCCAGGTGCGTCGGACGTCACGCGAGTGGACGAGGTGTCGTCAGGGGCACCGGAGAGCGTCATCGCCAGTGTCAGTGCGCCGTGCCGCCGCCGATGCTGGCGGACAGCACCCGCGCGAAGCCCATCGCGTTGCCCACCGCGTCCTCGCCGTCGGCAGCCGAGCTGATGCGCAGCGAGATGTCGTCGGACGCGATGGTGCCCTCGAAGCCGTGGTCGGCGGTGCAGTCGGGGTCGCCGCACTGGGCCGGGATCATGTCGAGGCGGCTGACCGCGCCCCAGCCGAGGGTCAACGTGAGGTCACGACCGTGGGTGCCCGGGGTGAAGGTGTCGGGCTGGGCCACGACGTGGGTGAGCATGACGCCCCGGACAGCCGCCAGGGGCACCGTCTCGGTGGTGGCGGTGGCCATCAGCTTGTCCTCGGACTCGGCGTGGTCGTCGGCGTGCGCGATGACGAGGCGCAGCGGTGTGACGACGAGGACGGTGACGTGCCGCCGCACCGTCTCGTGGTCGAAGGTCGTCTCCTGGTGCACCAGGTGCGACACGACCTCGTCGTCGGCGATGGCCGACTCGACGACGTCGCAGACGAGGGAGGGGTAGTAGCCGGCTCGGGTGATCGCCTCGGTGAGGTCCTGGGGAAGGGCTCGGCCGGTGCCCTGGGTGGCGCGTCGCATGCCCCCATCCTTGCACCCGCGGGACCCTGCACCCTCCGCACAGCCCACAGGCAGCCCGGGCAGGGGCTCGACCGGCGCCCACCCGAGTCAGGTCATTCGCCGTCGTCCGGGGTCCTTGCGCACGAGGGCCGGCCGCACGACGACCTCGGCGCCGAGCACGTCGACCCCACCGGTCCACGCGTTGACCGGGTTGAGTTCGACCGACGAGAGCTCCGGGTGGTCGTCGGCCAGGACAGACAGGCGGGCCACCAGGTCGGCGAGCGCGGCGCGGTGCACCGGGGCGGCCCCACGGTGGCCGCTCAGCAGAGGCGCTGCCTTGACGCCGTCGATGAGGTCGGTGACGTCGACGTCGGTGAGCGGCGGGATGCGGTGGGCCACGTCATCGAGCAGCTCGGTGGGCGGGCCCGCGACCGAGAAGCTCACGACCGGACCGAAGAGCGGGTCCTCGGTGGCACGGATGACGGTCGAGACGCCGGGCACGGCCATCCGCTGGACGACGAAGCGGTCGGCGACGAGGGGGCCGAGCCGCTGGCTGAGGGACGAGTAGGCGTTGCGGACGGCGTCGGCGTCGACGAGGTCCCCTCGCACCCCGACCAGCCCTGGCTGGTGGCGCACGACGGGTGAGGTCGACTTGAGGATGACCGGGTAGGTGAGCTCGTCGGCGGCGGCCACGGCCGCGTCGACCCCGGTCACCTCGACGGCCGGCCACACGCGTATGCCGTAGGCCCCGAGCAGCTCGCGCGCCTCCTCGCGCGTCAGCGCGCGTCCCTCGACCGCGCCCGCGAGGTAGCCGTCGATGAGCCCCTCGGCGCGCAGCCGGTCGATGCCGACGGGGGCCACCGGGCTGCCGCGGTCGCGCTGGCGCCACAACGCGTACCTCGTGACCGCGTTGAGCGCGCGGATGCCGTCCTCGGGCATGGCGTACGACGGCACGGACCGACGTATGCCGTCCTGGTCGTAGGAGAGACCGTCACCGACGCCGCGCATGCCGAGGAACGTTGCGACGCAAGGCTTCTCGTAGTCGGCGACGATGTTGCGCACTGCGGTGTGGACCTCTTCGTCCGGGGTGACGAGCGGCGGGATGAACGCTGCGACGACGCTGTCGACCTCCGGGTCGGCGAAGGCGGCGTCCAAGGCGGCCGCGAACTCCTCGGCGGACGCCTGCGGCGCGAGCGAGACCGGGCCGTGCGTCACCCGGAGGCCCCAGCTGACGCAGGCGCTCGCGCTGAGGGCACCCAGGGCGTCGGAGTTGCCCACGATCGCCACCCGGTCGCCCTTCGGCAGGGGCTGGTGCAGGGTCAGCTGCGCGACGTCGAAGAGCTGGTGCACGTTCTCGACCCGGATGACACCGGCCTGCCGGAGCAGTGCGTCGAAGGCCTGCGGCGGCACGTTGGTGACCCGGGTGCGGTGCCCGGGTGGTGCGGCGAAGCTCGAGACGCCCGAGCTGACGACCACGACCGGCTTGACGGCCGCGAGCGCCCGCGCGATGCGCGAGAACTTGCGCGGGTTTCCCATCGACTCGAGGTAGAGGCCGACGGTGTCGGTCTCCTGGTCGTCGATCCAGTACTGCATGAGGTCGTTGCCCGACACGTCGACCCGGTTGCCCGCCGAGGCGAACACCGAGATGCCGAGCCCTCGTCTCGCGGCCGACGCGAGCACGGCGACGCCGAGGGCGCCGCTCTGCGCGAAGAGGCCGAGGCGTCCGGAGGCGGGGATCACGGTCGCCAGGGTGGCGTTGAGGCGAACGGCCGGGTCGTTGTTGATCAGGCCGAAGCTGTTGGGCCCGACGATGCGCATGCCGGCGCGGCGCACGCGGCGACGGAGCTTCTCCTGCAGCAGGATCCCGTCATCACCGGCCTCGGCGAACCCGGCGGACAGGACGAGGAGGGCCTTGACGCCCGCCTTGCCGCAGTCCTTGACGATGTCGATCGCCTGGGCGGCCGGCACCACGACGATGGCGAGGTCGACCGGCTCAGGGGTCTCGAGGATGCTGGGGTAGGCCTTGAGCCCCTGGATCTGCTCGGCCACCCGGTGGATCGGGTAGAGCTGGCCCTGGTAGCCGGCGTCGAGGATGTTGCGCATGACGAGCGCCCCGATCGACTCGTCGCGGCGGCTCGCCCCGATGATGGCGACACGCTCCGGGAAGAGGATGGTGCGCATGCTGCGCGACTCGGCGCGGTGCTCGCGAGAGAGCTGCACGGCCTTGCTCTGCTCGGTCGGCTTGATGTCGAAGGCGACCTCGACGACGCCGTCCTCGATGTGGTGCGTGACCTCGTAGCCGGCGTCCTTGAAGACGGTCAGCATCTTGCGGTTCTGGGGCAGCACCTCGGCGACGAACCGCGTGATCCCCATCTCCTGGGCGATGGCTGCGAGGTGCTCGAGCATCACCGAGCCGATTCCCTTGCCCTGGAAGTGGTCCGAGATGTTGAACGCCACCTCGGCTGACGTCGGGTTGATGCGGTCGTAGCGGCCGATGCCCGTGATCTCACCGTCGAGGGTCGCGACGAGCGCGACCCGGTCGTGGTGGTCGACGTGCGTGAAGCGGTGGACGTCGCGTTCGCTCAGCTCGCGCAGGGGCGCGAAGAAGCGCAGGTAGATCGACTCCGCCGACTGGCGGCTGTGGAAGGCACGGATGCCGTCGGCATCGTCGGGCGTGATCGGACGGATGTGCGCGACCGTGCCGTCGCGCAGCACCACGTCGGCCTCCCACTCGACGGGCGCTCCCGCCGCCAGGGCCGAGACCCGCTCCATCGCCGCGGTGTCGTCGAGCTCGCCACCCTCCATGGCCCACATCCTGTCACCTCGTCCCAGCCCCGCCACGGACCTGTGCGCACCTGACGGGACGCGAGCCGGACGGATGGCACGCTGTTCGCATGGAGTTCACCGAGGTCGTCCGCGCCAGACGCATGGTCCGCCGCTACGACCCCGATCGGGCCGTGCCCAGAGAGGTGGTCGAGCGGTGCCTCGCGAACGCTGTGCGCTCCCCCAGCGCCGGCACCAGCCAGGGCTGGGACTTCGTCGTCCTGTCCATCGCGGAGGAGCGCGACGCGTTCTGGGCGGCCACGACGGAGGCCGGCGCGCCGAGCGACCGCTGGCTCGACGGCATACGCAAGGCTCCCGTCCTGGTGCTGTGCCTGTCGCACAAGGAGGCCTACCTCGACCGCTACGCGGCGCCCGACAAGGGCTGGACCGACCGTGACGAGTCGCGCTGGCCGGTGCCCTACTGGGACGTCGACACCGGCATGGCGTCGCTGCTCATCCTGCTGACGGCCACCGACGAGGGCCTCGGGAGCCTGTTCTTCGGGGTGCCTCCGGAGCGACACCCCGCGGTGCACGAGGCGTTCGGGATCCCCGGGTCGCGCACGCTCGTCGGCGTCGTGTCGATCGGGTATGCCGTCCCGGGGCCCAGGAGTCCCAGCCTCCGACGCCACCGGCGAAGCGGTCGCGAAGTCGCCCACTGGGGCCGTTTCGGCGTGGCAGGTGAGGACGCGTGAGCGGCCTGCGCGAAGATGGGGTGTTGACCCGCTAGCGGCAAGGAGCACCACCCGGCATGGCCCGTCGAACGACCACCCCGCCTCCGCCCGAGGACTTCGAGGAGAAGATCGTCGGGATCGACGTCGAGGAGGAGATGCAGAACGCCTTCCTCGAGTACTCCTACAGCGTCATCTACAGCCGGGCGCTGCCCGACGCGCGCGACGGCCTGAAGCCGGTCCAGCGACGCATCCTCTACGGCGCGAACGAGCTCGGCCTGCGCCCCGACCGTGGCCACGTCAAGAGCCAGCGTGTCGTCGGTGAGGTGATGGGCAAGTACCACCCGCACGGCGACCAGGCCATCTACGACGCCCTCGTGCGCATGGCCCAGCCGTTCACGCTGCGCCTGCCCCTCATCGACGGGCACGGCAACTTCGGCTCGCTCGACGACGGCCCCGCGGCCGCCCGCTATACCGAGGCGCGGATGGCGAGCGCCGCCCTGCTGATGGTCGGCTCCCTCGACGAGGACACCGTCGACTTCGTCCCGAACTACGACGACACGCAGTACCAACCCGGCGTCATGCCGGCCGCCTACCCGAACCTGCTCGTCAACGGCGCCGCCGGCATCGCCGTGGGCATGGCCACGAACATGCCGCCGCACAACCTCGTGGAGGTGATCGGCGCCGCCCGGCACCTCATCACCAACCCGACGTGCTCGCTCGAGGACCTGATGAAGTTCGTCCCGGGGCCCGACCTGCCCTGCGGCGGCAAGATCGTCGGCCTCGAGGGCATCCGCGACGCCTACCTCACCGGCCGCGGTAGCTTCCGCACGCGGGCGACCGCCCGCATCGAGTCGATCACCCCTCGGCGCAAGGGCATCGTCGTCACCGAGCTGCCCTACCTCGTCGGCCCGGAGAAGGTCATCGACAAGGTCAAGGACCTCGTCCAGGGCAAGAAGCTGCAGGGCATCGCCGACCTCAAGGACCTCTCCGACCGCCAGCACGGGCTGCGCCTCGTCATCGAGATCAAGAACGGCTTCAACCCCGACGCCGTGCTCGAGCAGCTCTACAAGCTGACGCCGATGGAGGAGAACTTCGGCATCAACAACGTCGCCCTCGTCGACGGCCAGCCCCGCACGATGGGCCTGAAGGACCTGCTCAAGGTCTACGTGGACTTCCGCACCGACGTCGTGCGGCGCCGCACCGCGCACCGCCTCGCCAAGCGCGAGGAGCGCCTGCACCTCGTCGAGGGCCTGCTCATCGCCATCGTCGACATCGACGAGGTCATCCAGGTCATCCGCAGCTCCGACGACGCCGCCACGGCCCGGGCGCGGCTGATGGAGGTCTTCGACCTGTCCGAGGCGCAGGCGACCTACATCCTCGACCTCCAGCTGCGCCGGCTGACGAAGTTCTCGCGCATCGAGCTCGAGACCGAGAAGTCCGAGCTCGAGCGGGCCATCGAAGAGCTGCGTGCGCTGCTCGAGAACGAGAAGCTGCTGCTCAAGCTCGTGTCCACCGAGCTGGCCGACGTCGCCAAGGCGCACGGCACCCCGCGACGCACCGTGCTGCTCGAGAGCTCGGGCGCCAGCGCTGCAGCGACGGCCAGCTCGCCCCTCGAGATCGCCGACGACCCCTGCTGGGTGCTGCTCTCGTCGACCGGGCTGCTCGCGCGCACCGGCTCCGCCGAGCCTGTGCTGGCCGACGGGTCCCGGTCGAAGCACGACGTCGTCATCGGGGCGGTGCCGACCACGGCCCGCGGCGAGTTCGGCCTCGTCACGAGCGCCGGACGCATGGTGCGCCTCTCGGCGCTCGAGCTGCCGACGCTGCCCCCGACCAACGGCGCACCGAGCCTGTCGGGCGGAGCTCCCTTGGCGGCATACGTCGACCTCGCCAAGGACGAGGAGCCGGTGACGATCGTGCCGATCGGCGCCGACGCCCCCGTCGTCGCACTCGGCACGGCCTCGGGCGTCGTCAAGCGCGTGACCCCCGACTCCCCCAAGGGCAACGACTGGGACGTCATCAGCCTCAAGGACGGCGACCGGGTGGTCGGCGCCGGCGTCGCAGGTCGTGACGACCTCGACCTCGTCTTCGTCACGACCGACGCCCAGCTGCTCCGCTTCGTCGCCAGGTCGGTGCGTCCGCAGGGCCGTTCGGCCGGCGGCATGGCCGGCATCAAGCTCACCGCCGGGGCCCGCGCCGCCTTCTTCGGCGTCGTCGACCCAGCGCGCGAGGGCGTCGTCGTCACCTCGGCCGGGTCGTCGGGCGCCCTCCCCGGCACCGAGGGCGGGTCGCTCAAGGTCACGCCGTATGCCGAGTACCCCGCCAAGGGACGCGCGACCGGCGGAGTGAGGTGCCACCGCTTCCTCAAGGGCGAGGACACCCTCGTGCTGGCATTCGCCGGCAACCTCCCCGCGCGCGCCGCCGCCGCCAACGGCGTCGCGATCGACCTGCCGGTGGCAGACGGCCGACGAGACGGCTCGGGCATCCCCACGACCGCCGTCATCGCCCATGTCGCCGCGCCCCCGGCCACGGAGCGGACGGGCGGGACCGACGGTCAGGGCGCCGGATCGGGCAACGCTCCTGATGTCGAGGCATCGACGACGGACGGAGAGCAGGAATGAGCGACGCGCCGTCAGCACCCACCCAGGCCGACAGCAGTGGGGTGGGCGAGGTCAGCTCGGTCAGCGTGGTGTCTCCGGCCGAGGACTTCGACGAGCACCCGGCTACCAGCGGGCACGGACGTCCGGCCTCCGACGCCTGCTCGGTCCAGTGGGACCGCGACGGCACGAGCGCCTACGGCACCGCTGCGACGGCCCGGTTCTTCGTCGTCATCGAGCAGCCCGGGCCGTGGGGCCGTGACGCCGCCCGCGAGTCGCACCTCGACCACGATCTCGGGGCCGAGCTCGACGCCCGCACGAGCCGTGCCGGCGGACGGTTCATGCTGATCCGCCGACCCGGTGGACACCCTGCGCACGATGGCCCGAGACGGGTCCTGCTCGCCCATGCCGGCGCGCGGGCCGAGGACGCCTGGCTGCTCTCGGCGGATCTCGACGACATCGGCAGCCTGCTCGGCCTCGACTGGGGGGCTCTCGCCCGCGGCAGCCGCGCCCTCGTGCAGGCGTCCCTGCCCGGCTCGAGGCCGGCCGAGCCCACGCTGCTCGTCTGCACGAACGGTCGCCGCGACGTGTGCTGCGCGGTCAGGGGACGCCCGCTCGCGGCCCATGCGGCGCGGCTCGCGCCGGGTCGCGTCTGGGAGGTGTCGCACACGGGCGGCCACCGCTTCGCGCCGACAGCTGTACTCCTGCCGTGGGGCCAGACCCTGGCGCGCCTCGACGACGCCGGCGCCGAGCGCGCGCTGGCGTCGAGCGACACCGGTCACCTGCCGGCCGAGCTGCTCGGGCCGCTGCACGACCGTGGCCGGTCGGGTGCGACCGGTCCGGCCCAGTGCGCCGAGTCCCACATCCGGCTCGAGACCGGCGAGACGCGCCTGGCCGCACTGTGGGCCGACGAGCCCGTGCCGGTCGACGGGACCGCGACGCCAGGCCCGAACGGCCCCGGCTGGGACGTCATCGTCAACCACGTCGACGGGCGGCGCTGGCGGGTGGCGGTCACGCGCGTGCCGGCCGAACGCACGCGTCCGGAGTCATGTGGCAAGAAGGCCATCGACGTGATGGAGCACCGTGCCTCGACCGTCGAGGCCTGGTTCTAGCCGAGATGCATCGCGTCGGGAACTGAGCACTCGACGGGTGAGGGCCACGCCACGGCCGTCGGGAACTGAGCTCTCGACCGGTGAGGTTCGGTCACCTCAGCCAAGGTCGAGTGCCCACTTTCCGGCGTTCGAGGGCCCATGGATCACCAGGGCTTGGGATAGGGCGCCGAGCCGTCGCCCGGCACGGACTGGTCGCCCTGCTGTTGCTGCTGGTTGCGCTCGATGGTGTTCTGGCGCTGCTGCTCCTTGAGGTAGTCCTGCTCCTCCTGGCTCGGGGTGTTGCCGGGGTCGGGCGTCGGCTGCGGGGGCTGGCTCGGCCCGGGCTGGGGCTGCTGGTCGTTCTGCTGCTGCGGGGGTTGGGACGGAGCGCCGGAGCGCTTCTGCTCCATCCGCTGCTGAGCCTGCTGGAGCTGGTCGCCCGTCTGGCCTCCCTCGGGCGCCTCACAGAGCGGCGGGCGCTCCTTGGTGATCTTGATCCCCTTGTCGTAGAACTGCTTCCACTCGTCGGTGCGCTCGCGGGCCTTGGCGGCATCGCCCAACGCCTCATAGGTCAGCCCGAGGTTGACCCGCACCTTGCAGTCGTCGATGCCGCCCTTGGGCACCTCCTCGAAGGCCTGCTCGAACCAGGGCCTGGCCAGCTCGTAGTGGCCCGACAGCACGTGGGCGTCACCGATGGCGAACGGTGACCTGAACTGCTCGACGACATTGACCCAGCCCTGACGCTCGCCCCAGACCAGGGTTCGCGGCTTGTCGCCGGCCTCGTAGGCGGAAAGCGTCTGGGCGTGGACGAGGTTGAGCGACAGCAGCCGTGCCGCGACGAGGACGAGGAGCACGACCACGGGTGCCGAGGCGAGCAGCAGTCGCCGCCTGCGACGTCGCAGATGGGGCGGCAGCGGTCGGCGCTCCGGGCGGAGCAGGCCGAACCACCTCCGGCGACGGGCCGACCCGTCGAGCGTGGCGACAGCCGAGTCGTGGGAGTTGCCTGCTTCTGGTCCCGCAGGTCGTTCGTCGAGGATCGTCACGGGCCCGGCTCCTTGCGTCGGCGGGTCTGGAGCAGCGCGGTGGCGGCAGCGCCGATCTCCCAGGCTGCGATCCCGGCGACACCGATGAGCAGCGGCCAGTAGAGCTCACGCCGGGCAAGCACCTTCTGCTTCTCGATCTCCTCGCTCGTGCCGAAGCGCTCGAGGTCGACGCCGGCGACGGCGGGGTCGATCGAGTCTCCCGACGTGCGGTGCAGGTAGGGCAGCCCGAGCTGCCCGGCGATGGCGCGCAGGGTGTCCTCGCTGATGACCGACCGGGCATCCTCCCCCGTTGTGGGGTCCTTGATGTAGTCGCGGCTGGAGTCGAACCGCGAGCGGGTCGCCTTCATGCGGCCGCCTTCGGTGGTGCCGTAGCCGAGCACGGCTCCCCCGTTGACCAGGCCCTTGGCGATGTCGAAGGGCGCCGGCGGGTCGGAGGCGGTCTGCTCGCCGTCACCGAGGTAGTAGACGACGCGTCCTCGTTCGGGCGCACGCGCGGCCGCCTGCTCGAGCAGGGACTTGAGGCGGTCCTTGGCCTGGGTCACCGACGAGCCGCGCGACACCTCGTAGGACTCCGGCAGCAGCGTCTCGACAGCGGCGTCGAGCGCGGTGGTATCGGTGGTCAGCGGCAGGCGTACGCGGGCGTCCTGGTCGAACGTGACGACCGAGTAGCGAGCGCCGGGCAACGCCTCTGCGATGGCCGCGATGTCGGCCGCGACCCCCTCGATGCGCGGGCGCTCGTCGGCGTAGTCCTCGGCGATGATGCTGCTCGTGGTGTCGACGACGAAGTACACGTTCAGGTTGGCCGCCGTCGTGTCGACCTGCTCCCCCGGCACGGCCGGACGAACGGCGGCGAGCCCGAGCAGCAGCGCGGCCGCCGTGAGCCGCCAGTGCGTCGCCCGGGACTCCCCCGGCACGGTGCGGGAGGTCGGGTTCCACCAGACGGCGGCCAGCGCGGCCACGAGCAGCACGAGCAGCACCGGCCACGGCGCGACGGGCAGGAAGGTCACGAGGCCCACCTCCGGCTCGCACCGACCACCCCGAGCAGGCCGATGCCGGCGAGCGCGATGGGGAGGGTCGGGTTGTCGGAGTAGAGGGAGCGAGAGGCTGCGTCGATGAGCGTGGCCTCCTGGGCCTGCACCGAGTCGACGATCCCCTTGATGGCGGACGGGTCGCCCATCGCGTAGTACTGCCCACCGGTCCCGGTCACGATCTGACGCATCTCGACCGCCTCGTCGTCGGGCCCGTCCTCCTCCGGGTTCAGGCCGTAGACGCGTACGCCCTTGGCCTTGGCCAGCTCACCGGCCTCGTCGACGTCGATGATCGGGCGGCCGGCGACGTGGTTGTCGGTGGCGAAGACGACCGAGCGCGCACGCTGGAGGTCGACCTTGTCGAAGCTCGACACGCAGGTGGCGAGCCCGTCACCGATGAGCGAGGTGCCGCGGCCGTTGAACGTGCCGGCGAAGAACGAGTCGAGCTCCGGGTCGCCGCTCAGCGCCTTGGTGGCGGTGTCGAGCTCGTCGTTGATGAAGTCGTAGTCGTCGGTGAGCGGGAAGACGGTGGCCGCCGACGAGTTGAAGATGACCAGGCCGATGCGCTCGCCCTGGAAGCTCTTGACGAGCGACGTGAAGGTGGCCACGAGCGTCGCGTCGTAGGCCGCCATGGAGCCGGAGATGTCGAGGCACAGCATGATGTCGCGGCTGCGGGTCTGCGGCTTGTCGACGGTCGTGTCGAGAGGGCGGGCGGYCCCCACGAGAGCGGCCCCACCGAGCAGCACGGCGCTCAGGGCGAGGACCGCCATGCGGATGCGGTGGAGCCGCAGGGCCCGGCGGTACGCGGGCAGCTCGGTCAGAGCGGTCGAGTTGGCCACGGCCGCGGCAGCCCGCGCGGAACGCCGCGACATCCTCCGGTGCACGAGGAACGCCACCGCCAACGAGAGCAGCACGCCGAGGGAGAGGACGGCGGGGTACTTGAGGTCGAGTCCGCTCAGCTCCACCGCGCCACCACCTGCTTCGCCACGTCGCCGGCACCGACCAGCGTGGCCGTCTCGCGGGGGCCGAACTCGCCGGGGTAGAGCGTGCCGACGACCTCCGAGACCGGGGTGAGCCGCGCACCTCTGGCGTTGAGCTCGGTGAGCGTCATCGTCGGGGCGTGGATGCCGGAGACCTCCTGGACGAAGTGGCGCACGAGCACGCTGAGCTGCTGGTGGGCCCGGCGCTGGGTGATCTCACCGGCGGCGGCGCGGCCGAGCACGAGGTCGATCTGGCGCGTGTAGTCGGCCCGGAGCCTGGTGAGGCGGTCGGTGGTGACCCGCGGCGGCACGACGACCTTCGGCTCCCGGGTCGACCACCACACCCAGGCGTACCAGGCGGCCACGAGCGCGAGGACCGCGATGCCGATCCACAGCCACCGGGCGGCATACGGGTCGGGGGCGTAGAAGCCCGGCGGGGGCGCGTCAGCGGCGCGCACGGCGCTGCCTCTCGAGAAGCGCGAACATCGTCTCGACGACCTCGTCGGAGGACCCGAGACGCGCGTGGTTGATGCCCCGCCGGTCGAGCAGCTCGGTGGTGCGGCGGACGCGTTCGGCCACCGAGGCGGCATACGCCGCGCGCACCTTCGGGTCGAGGCGCACCAGGGTGGGCAGCGTGTAGGTGTCGGCGACGTCATATGCCGTGCGGTCGCCACCGATGGCGGTCGGGTCGGCGTCCTCGACCGTGATCCACAGGATCTCGTGCTGCACGTGCAGGCGCCGCAGGAGGTCGTCGAGGGCCGGGTCGAGCTCCTTGTCGTCGGCGACGACGAGCAGCACGAGGCGGCGCCGCACGTTACGCACGATCCAGCGCAGCTGGGTCGCGAGGTTGCTCTGCTCACCGTCGACGACCGTGGCCGAGTCGACTGCCCGAAGGAGCAGCTCGAGGTGCGCCTCGCTGCCCCGCAGGTCGTGCGCGACGGTGCTGCTCGCCGTTCCCCGCACGAGGCCGACGAGGTCGCCGTGCCCCTGGGCGAGGTAGCCGACGAGCCCGGCCGCCGCGACCGCGACGGCCTTCTTGGACTCACCGCTGCGCGTCGTGGCTGCCATGCCGCGCCCGGTGTCGATGACCAGCATGAGGTTCTGCTTGCGGGTGGCGACGTAGCGCTTCACGAGCGGCGCCTGGTGGCGGGCGGTGGCGCGCCAGTCGATGTCGCGCACCTCGTCGCCGGGCACGTAGTCGCGCAGGTCGTCGTAGTCGAGGCTGCGTCCGTGGAACACCGAGGCGTACTCGCCCTCGAGCAGGCTCCGCGACTTGCGGCGTGCGTGGACGAAGAGCTTGCTCTTCACCCTCGTCAGCAGCGTCGTCGTCATCTCGCGTCCTCGTGAGTCCGGTCCGGCTCGTTCTCGGCCCGGCCCTCAGGGGGTCCGGATGCCGCCGACCATCGCATCGATGATGCCCTCGACGGCCACCTCGTCGGCGGCCGCCTCGAAGCCCAGGGTGACCCGGTGGCGCAGCACCCGGTGCGTCAGTGCCTTGACGTCGTCGGGCACCACGTGGTTGCGCCCGTCGATGAGCGCACGGGCTCGGGCCGCGCTCGTGAAGGCGATGCTCGCGCGCGGACTCGCCCCGAAGTCGACGTAGCCGGCGAGGCGTGGCTCGATGTAGTCGCGCGGGTGGCGCGTGACGTAGCCGATGCCGACGATGTAGTTGATGATCGCCGGGTCGACGTAGACCCGGGTGACGAGGCCCTGCAGGCGCTTGACGTCGGCGACGGAGACGACCGGCTCGGCCGCCGTGGCGAAGATGCCGGAGTCGATGCGCCGCAGCACCTCGGCCTCCTCGGCGGGCGACGGGTAGTCGAGGACGTCCTTGAGCATGAACCGGTCCATCTGCGCCTCGGGCAGCGGGTAGGTCCCCTCCTGCTCGATGGGGTTCTGCGTGGCGAGCACGAGGAACGGGTCGGGCAGCGCGTAGCTCTTGTCACCGATCGAGGTCTGGCGCTCCTGCATCGCCTCGAGCATCGCGGACTGGGTCTTGGCGCTGCTGCGGTTGATCTCGTCGAGCAGCACGAAGTTGGCGTGGACCGGGCCCAGCTGGGTCTCGAAGGTGCCTGCGTGCTGGTTGTAGACCTGCGTGCCGACGATGTCGCTCGGCAGCAGGTCGGGCGTGCACTGGATGCGGTGGAAACGGCCACCCACGGCCTGGGCGATGGTGTGCGCCGCCGTCGTCTTGGCCAGCCCGGGCACGCTCTCGAGCAGGACGTGCCCACCGGTCAGCAGGGCGATCAGGAGGGTCTCCTGCAGGCGGGCCTGACCGACGACCCTCGAGGCGAACGCCGTCGAGATGGCCTCCACGGTCTGGCCGGCCCAGTGCAGCTCGTCGGGGGTGAGGTAACGGGGAGCCGTGGGCGCGGTGCGGTCGGGGGCGGTGTCGATGCCGGCGACCGCCACGTCGTCGTCCGGGTCCTCGGGCGCGCCGGCCAGCTGCTCGGGCTCAGCCGGGGCCACCGGGTCATCCTGCTGCGCGCCGGCGGTGGGCAGCGCGACGGTGAAGGTCTCGCCGTGCCCGTCGAGCCGGCTCTCGGGCAGGTCTGATCGCTCGTCGGCGACCGACTCCTCGGCATTGACGTTGCCCACCATCGATTCCCCTTCTCGACGTGTACCGGCGGAGGGAGTCGCGCCGGCAGGGACACATCGTAAGCACGGCATGCTGTGCCGCGTCGTGAGTCCCCTCAACCTCGGCACACCGCAGGGGGCCGAGAGTGCTCTGTGTCGTGCCGTCAGGCGTCGATGCGCTCGCGGTCGATCTCGGCCGCGGACCCGATGATGAAGTCCTTGCGCGGAGCCACCTCGTTGCCCATGAGCAGCTCGAAGACGCGCTCGGCGGCCTCGAGGTCTCGCATCGTCACCTTGCGCAGGGTGCGGTGGCGCGGGTCCATCGTCGTGTCGGCGAGCTGGTCCGCGTCCATCTCGCCGAGGCCCTTGTAGCGCTGCATCGGCTGCTTGATCTTCTTGCCCGACTTCTCGAGCCGTGCCACGGTGCGCCGCATCTCGTTCTCGTTGTAGGTGTAGATCAGCTCGTTCTTCTTCGCGCCGGCGTTGATCACCTCGAGACGGTGCAGCGGCGGCATCGCGGCGTAGACGCGTCCGGCGTCGACCAGTGGGCGCATGTAGCGGAAGAAGAGCGTGAGCAGCAGGGTGCGGATGTGGGCGCCGTCGACGTCGGCGTCGGTCATGATGATGACCTTGCCGTAGCGGGCCGAGGAGAGGTCGAAGCTGCGGCCCGAGCCGGCGCCGATCACCTGGATGATCGAGGCGCACTCGGCGTTCTTGAGCATGTCGGAGACCGACGCCTTCTGGACGTTGAGGATCTTGCCGCGGATGGGCAGCAGCGCCTGGAACTCGGAGCTGCGAGCCTCCTTGGCGGTGCCCATGGCCGAGTCACCCTCAACGATGAACAGCTCGGAGCGCTCGACCTCGGTGGTGCGGCAGTCGCGCAGCTTCGAGGGCAGTGTCGAGCTCTCGAGGGCGTTCTTGCGGCGCTGCGTCTCCTTGTGCAGCCGCGCGCTGATGCGCGACTTCATCTCCGACACGACCTTCTCGAGCAGCAGCGCGGACTGCTGCTTGTCGCCGCGCTTGGTCGAGGTGAGCTGGGCCGTCAGCTCCTTCTCGACGACGCGCGCCACGATGGCGCGCACGGCGTTGGTGCCGAGGACCTCCTTGGTCTGGCCCTCGAACTGGGGTTCGGCCAGACGCACCGTGACGACGGCGGTCATGCCGGCGAGGATGTCGTCCTTCTCCGGTTTGTCGTTGCCGACCTTGAGCCGCCGGGCGTTGACCTCGAGCTGCTTGCGGAAGACCTTGAGGACCGACTGCTCGAAGCCGGCGACGTGGGTGCCCCCCTTGGGCGTCGTGATGATGTTGACGAAGGACTGGAGCTTCGTGTCGTATCCCTGGCCCCAGCGCAGCGCCACCTCGACCACGCACTCCCGCTCGAGCTCGGTGGGGGTCATGTGGCCGTTGACGTCGAGCACGGGCACCGTCTCGGTGAAGGTGCCGGAACCCTCGAGACGCCACACGTCGGTGATCGGGGTGTCGGGTGCGAGGAACTCGACGAAGTCGGTGATGCCGCCGTGGTGCTGGAAGATCTCCTCGACGGGGCCCTCCTCGCCGGGCGTGCCCGCAAGCCGCCGCTCGTCGCGGATGACGAGCCTCAGTCCCGGCACGAGGAACGACGTCTGGCGCGCACGCCCGAGGATGGCGGCGTAGTCGAGCTCGGCGTCCTTGAGGAAGATCTGGCGGTCGGGCCAGAAGCGCACTCGAGAGCCGGTGACCCCACGCTTGGCCTTGCCGACGACGGGGAGCGCGCTCTTGCGCTCGTACGGCGTGAAGGCGGACTCCGGGGAGTGCGGCGCACCCTGGACGTCGGTGAACGTGCCGGGCTCGCCCCGTCGGAAGCTCATGCCGTACGTCTTGCCCGCCCGGTCGACCTCCACGTCGAGCCGCGCGGACAGCGCGTTGACCACGGACGCGCCGACGCCGTGCAGGCCTCCGGTCGCGGCGTAGGAGGCGCCACCGAACTTGCCACCCGCGTGCAGCTTCGTGAAGACGACCTCCACGCCGGACAGGCCCGTGCGTGGCTCGATGTCGACGGGGATGCCGCGA
Source organism: Terrabacter sp. 05T424 (assembly GCF_056396225.1). Taxonomy (NCBI): domain Bacteria; kingdom Bacillati; phylum Actinomycetota; class Actinomycetes; order Micrococcales; family Intrasporangiaceae; genus Terrabacter; species Terrabacter sp. 05T424. Next base: position 184,796 of record NZ_JBFTLB010000003.1, on the reverse strand, counting down.
CCGTTGTCGCGCACCTCGATAGACCCGTCGGCGGCGAGGATGACCCGGATGTCGTCGCAGACGCCCGTGAGCGCCTCGTCGACGGCGTTGTCGATGATCTCCCACAGGCAGTGCATGAGGCCGCGCTGGTCGGTCGAGCCGATGTACATGCCGGGACGCTTGCGCACGGCCTCGAGGCCCTCGAGAACCTGGAGGTGGCGGGCGGTGTAGTCGCCGTTGCCGGAGGGTGCGGGACGGGAGGCGGAGGCCACGGGTGTTGATCTCTTTCGGTCGGTGTGCGGCCAGCGGTCGGGCTGTGGAGAGGCTGGCAAGGGCAGCCTAGTCACCGGTGCTGACGGCCCCGTGGAGGCTCGCTGAGCCCGACCGGGCGCCCACGGTCGGGGGTCGCCGGGTATGGAGAAGGGTGACGGACAATCCGTATCGCGGGCCCTCCACGAATCTCTGACACGTAACGATGTTGGTCCGAAGGTGTCTCACTCACCGAGCCTCACCATCGGGAAGCATTCAGCGTGATTCACTGTTGGAACGTCCGCGAGGCGAGAGTGGTACACCGACAGGACCACCCGAGCGTCGTAGGTACATGGCAGGGTTGCCCTCCGGGGAACCCCCTGAGGGAGGAAAGAGGCGAATACAAATGACGACAGCACTGGCACCCGAACTGACTGCTGCTGACCGCTGCGACCGATGTGGGGCACAGGCCTACATCCGCGCCCGCCTCGTTTCCGGCGGAGAGCTGCTCTTCTGCGCGCACCACGGTCGGGAGCACCTCCCGGCCCTGAAGGACAAGGCACTCGACATCCGCGACGAGACGGACCGGCTCAACGAGATCCCGGGCTCCGCTCCGGTCGACGAGCGCTGACCAGCAGAGACACCAGACCCGGCCCTTCCTGACCCCATCCTGACCCGAACGCCGCCGACGGCGCACCCGTGATCACCGCGACGAACGTCATCGTCCTGCTCGCGATGCTCGTGGGCACCGTCGGCATCGTCGTCCCGGTGCTCCCGGGCCTGTTCCTGGTCTGGGGGGCGACGCTCGTGTGGGCGTTCGAGCGTCAGGACGGGCCGGGTTGGCTCGTCTTCGGCATCGCCACCGTCGCGTATGCCGCGGGGGTGGTCAGCCAGTACCTCCTGCCCGGGCGTCGGATGAAGTCGGCAGGCGTGGACGGCTGGATCGTGGCCGCCGCGCTGGCCGTGGCCGTGGTCGGGTTCTTCGTCGTGCCCGTGATCGGGGCACCGCTGGGGTTCGTCGTCGCGATCTACCTGCTCGAGCGCGTCAAGCACCGTGAGCACGCCGCCGCCTGGCGGGCCACGACGCAGGCGATCCGCGCGGTGGCGCTCAACATCGGCATCGAGCTGGCCACGGCCTTCGCGATCATCACGACGTGGGCCGTCGCGGTCTTCGTCACCCGCCCCTCGTGAGGCCTCTCCAAAGGGTCTTGCCCGGCTGAGAACGCAAGAGGACCCCGACATTGCGTCGGGGCCTCTGACGTTCTGGTGGCGGACGGCGTGCGCGCCGTCACTGCCTCGTCACCACTGGTCGCGGCGACGCTTCTCCCATCGCTCCTCGAGCCGTTCCATGAAGCTGGCCTGCTTGGCAGCCCCCGCCTTGCTCTTGCCGGGACGCGGCTTCGGCGTGCCGTCGGCAGCGACCGCGGCGAGCTTGGTCTTGGAGGGCGTGATGGCGTAGACGATGCCGGCGACCATGATCGCGAAGCCCACGGCACCGAGCCAGATGGCACTGCTCATCGCCGAGAACACGACGAGACCCAGCCCGGCCACCCCGGCGATGACACCGGCGATGACACGACCCCGCCCGAGACCTCGAGACTTCGTCTTCTCGATGCGCGACGCAAAGCGCGGGTCTTCGGCGTAGAGGGCTTCCTCCATCTGCTGAAGGAGTGCTTCCTCGTGTTCCGAGAGTGCCACTCGGCACCTCCCTGGTGCGAAATCGACTGTGCCCGAATCGTATGTCGGAAACGGCCGACGCGGACTTCTTTACCTCAGGATAGGTCTCGCCGCTCGCGATTGGAACCCGAGGGTCGGTCAGGCATGAGGCTCGCCGGCCGCACGGATCCGGCACCGAAGCGCGCGCTCGCCCGGTCGACCGCCCGGTCGGCCTCGCGCCACCCGTGCTCCGGCTCGTCGAGGGTGGCCTGGATGGGTGCAACGGCGGTCGGGACGAGGCCTTCGAGGCGCACTCCGACGAGGCGGATGCGGGCCCGCTGGAGGCCGAGCCGGTCGTAGAGCTCGCGCGCCGTCGCGAAGATGTCGCGCGAGACGTCGGTGTGGTGGCGCAGCGTCTTGGCGCGGGTGATCGTCGTGAAGTCGGCGAACCGCACCTTGATGCTGACGGTGCGGCCCGTCATGCCGGCCGACCTGGCGCGGGCGGCGGTGCGGTCGGCCAGCCGCAGCAGCTCGCGGTGGATGCGGACGGGATCGTCGATGTCGTGCGCGAACGTCTCGTCTGCACCGATCGACTTCTCGCGTCGCTCGGGGACGACCGAGCGGGGGTCACGTCCCCAGGCGAGGTCGTGCAGGCTACGGCCGGCGACGTCGCCGAGGGCACGTTGGAGGGTCTCGACAGGTGTGTGCGCGAGGTCGGCGACCGTGCGCAGCCCGAGCCGGTGCAGGTGCTCCTCGGTCTTGTCACCGACGCCCCAGATGGCGCCGACGGGCAGCTGGTGCAGGAACGAGACCACCTCGTCGCGGGGCACGACGATGAGTCCGTCGGGCTTGGCGAGGTTGGAGGCGAGCTTGGCGACGAACTTCGTGGCGGCCACGCCGACCGAGCACGTGATGCCCTGCTCGTCGGCGATGGTGTCGCGCAGCTGCTCGGCGATCTGCGTGGGACGCCCGAGACGGCGTACGGCCCCCGAGACGTCGAGGAAGGCCTCGTCGAGCGAGAGCGGCTCGACGCTGTCGGTGATCGTCGCGAACGTCGCCATGACGGCCTCGGAGATCGCGGCGTAGCGGCGGTGGTCGGGCTCGATGATGACGGCTTGCGGGCACAGTCGCTGGGCCCGGGCCATCGGCATGGCGGACGTGACCCCGAAGGCTCGGGCCTCGTAGGTGGCCGAGAGCACGACCGAGCGACCGCTCGCGCCGCCGATGATGACCGGCTTGCCGCGCAGGTCAGGGCGCGAGATGAGCGACGCGGACGCGTAGAAGGCGTCCATGTCGACGTGCAGCACGGTGCAGCCGGTGTCGTCGGGCGGCTCGGAGCTGCCCCTCGTCGGCGCGGTGAACTGGCGGCGGCTCATGCCGCACCTGCCCACCGACCGGGCCGGGGGCGCACGACCGCCTGGTCAGTCGCGGCGGGCGACGACGTGCAGGGCATTGCCGAGGGTCCGGAGGAAGTCGCGCCCGGGGCCGGAGACGAGCAGGTCGTCGAGCTCGGCGAGGGCGGCGCGGTCGGCCTCGGAGTCGATGAGCGAGGCCGGCACGAGGTGGCCGAGGATGTTGGTGCCGCGCACCACCACGTCGGTGAAGCCGGCGTCGGCGAGCAGGGTCTCGAGCTGCTCGACGTCGAAGCGGCGCGGGAGCGGGTCGGTGCTGCCCCAGCGGCCGGACGGGTCGACGAGGGCTGCGCGCGCCTGGGCGAACTCACCCGAGATGGCCTTGGCGAAGACGACGGCCAGGCGTCCGGAGACCAGCAGCGAGAGCACGCCACCCTGGCCGAGGGCCTGGGCGATGGCGCGCAGCGTGGCCGCGGGGTCGTCGACGAACTCGAGCGTGCCGTGGCAGCAGGCGAGGTCGACGTGCCGGCCAGCGAGGATGCCGTCGAGGGAGTCGCCGTCACCCTGGACGCCGGTGACGCGGTCGACGATGCCGGCCTCACGGGCCCGGCGGGCAAGTGAGGCGAGTGCGTCGGGACTGGGGTCGACGACGGTGACCCGGTGACCGGCCTCGGCCAGCGGGACGGCGACACCGCCGGTGCCGCCACCCAGGTCGAGCACCTCGAGCGGACGACCGAGTCGGGCCCCGCGCTCGTCGGCGATGCGGCCCACCGCCGAGACGACGGCCGACGGTCGGGCCGCTCCGCGTCGCTGGCGGGGCTGGTCGTCGGGCACGGGATCCTCCGTCGGGGAACGTGGTTCGCGCCGTCTCGCATGTGGAGGCGCGTGCGGTTCGTGGGCATGCTCACCCTAGTGCCCCGAGCTTCCCGGACTGGCGTGCCACAGCTTGCGTGGCGGCCCTCCGACCGTGTCTGCGGGCACGAGACCGCTGGTGCCGCGGGCGCCCCTGACGTCGTCGCCAGCCGGCTTGATGTCGGCGTACGGCGACTGCTTGAACCCTGACGCGTGGACGAGCACGCGGCGACCGTCGGGCCCCTCCCCAACACCGGCAGGTGTGCCGTCGTGGCCGGCCAGGGCCCCTGCACGCTCCCATGCTGTCCGGTCGGCGGCGTCGAGCGCGTCGCGCACCGCGGTGATACCCCCGTCGGTCCAAGCCTCCTGGAGGCCAGAGAGCTCCCACGCGCCGGTGGCTCGGATCGAGACGCCCTTGGGGCCGGTGCGCCGCACCAGCCCGCGGCAGAGCAGCAGCCACGAGTGGAAGACGGTGGCGGCATACGGGCCTTGGACGTCCTCGAAGAAGGTGAGGTCGGCGGGGCCGGTGGCGTCGTCGAGCGTGAGGAAGACGACGCGGCGACCGGTGCGGATGGGCGGGGTCTGGGTGGCGACCTTGACCCCGGCGACCCACACCTCGCGGCCGCTGCGGCCCGTGAGCAGGTCACGCGCTCGCGTGACACCCAGCGCGTCGAGCATCGGGCCGTAGAAGTCGACGACGTGCCCGCTCGCGTCGAGGCCGAGCACCTCGAGCTCGGCGCGGACCCGCTCGGGGCCGGTCATCTCGGGCAGCCCGCTCGTCGCCGTGAGGCGGGGCGCGTCGCCGAGGTCGAGCGTCAGCTGGGTGGCGACGTGCTCGGGCGCCCCGGCGGAGGCCTGCGACTGGGCGGCGGCCAGGGCCCGGATGTCGCCGGTGGCCGAGACCGACGAGACCCTCCCCCGTGACGAGCGTGACCGGCTCGCGGCCGAGACCCTGGCCCGCGACGAGCGCTGCGAGGCCGACCAGCGGTCGAGCTCGGCGACGTGGAGCAGCAGGTCTCGCCTGGTGACCCGTCCGCGTCGGCCGAGCCCGCTGCGGGAGCGCCCCACCACCTCCGGACCGTTCTCGCCGCGGCGTGGTGGGCTGCCGAGGTCGATGTCGTGCAGGGAGTCGAAACCGCCTGCCAGCACGAGCTTCTCGGCGACGGGACGCGACACGTGGGCGCGCTGCCAGAAGTCGGAGAGGCTGGAGTACGGCTGCCCGGCGACGATCTGGGCCACCTCGGCCTCGCTGATGCCGTGGACGTCGGCGAGCGAGAGCCGGATCGCCTCGCCGCCGTCGTCGGTGCGCTCGAAGCGGTAGCTGCCGGTGGAGACGTTGACGTCGAGCCCGAGGACCGCGATGCCGAAGGTGCGGGCGTCGTCGAGGATGAGCCGTTTGGGGTACATGCCGGGGTCGTGGGTCAGCACCCCAGCGAGGAAGGCGGCCGGGTGGTGGGTCTTGAGCCAGGCCGACTGGTAGGTCGGCAGCGCGAAGGCGGCCGCGTGCGCCTTGCAGAACCCGAATGACGCGAAGGCCTTGAGGACCTCCCAGATCTTGTCGGCGACCTCAGGCGGGTAGCCGCGGGCCAGGGCGGCCGGGCGCCACCAGTGCTCGATCTGCCGCTGGCCGTCGGGGGTCCCGAGCGCACGGCGTACCTCGTCGGCCTGCGCGAGGGGCACGCCGGTGGTCTCGGCGACGATCATGAGGACCTGCTCGTGGAAGACGACGACGCCCTCGGTCTCCTCGAGCGCGGGGATGAGCGTCGGGTGCAGGAAGGAGGGGTCCTTCCAGCCCTGCCGCGCGTTGAGGAACGGGATGATCATGTCGCTCTTGACCGGACCGGGCCGGAACAGCGAGATGTCGATGATGAGGTCGTCGAAGGTCTGCGGCCCGAACTTGCCGATGAGCTCGCGCTGGCCGGGGCTCTCGATCTGGAAGCAGCCGAGGGTCTTGGTCGAGCGGACGAGCTCGAAGGTCGGCTCGTCGTCGAAGGGCACCTGGGTCTCGTCGTCGAGGTCGATGGTCGTGCCGTCGACGCGCTCGACCTCGTCGATGGCGTGAGCCATCGCCGACTGCATGCGGATGCCGAGGACGTCGAGCTTGAGCAGGCCCATCTCCTCGACGTCGTCCTTGTCGAACTGGCTCATCGGGAAGCCGAGCCAGCTCGCCTCGACGGGGGTGCGGTCGAGCAGGACCGAGTCGGAGAGCACGACCCCGCACGGGTGCAGCGCGATGTGCCGTGGCAGTCCGTCGAGACGCTCGACGATGTCGAACATCAGCTGCAGGCGCGGCACGTCGAGCCCACTCGCCCGCAGCTCGGGCAGCTCGGCCAGGGCGTTGCGCACGTTGCGGGCGGCGATGTGCGGGAACGCCTTGGCCATCGCGTCGACCTCGGGCGGGGGCAGCCCGAGCGCGGCGCCGGCGTCGCGGATCGCGTGACGCACCCGGTAGGTGTCCATCATCGAGACGCAGGTGACCCGCTCGCCGCCGAAGTGGTCGAGGATGCGCTCGTAGATCTCGGTGCGGCGGGCCGACTCGACGTCGATGTCGATGTCGGGCAGCTCGGCTCGAAGCGGTGAGCAGAAGCGCTCCATGAGCAGGCCGTGACGCATCGGGTCGACCCCGGAGATGCCGAGGAGGTAGTTGACGAGGGACCCGGCCCCGGAACCGCGGGCGGCGACCCGCACCCCCATCTCGCGGATGAGGTCGCAGACCTGGGCGACGGTGAGGAAGTAGGTCGCGTAGCCGAGCGTCTCGATGACGCCGAGCTCGTCCTCGAGCCGGTCGCTGACGGCACCGAGCTCGCTCGCGGAGCGACCGGGGTAGCGGGTCGCGATGGACTCGCGGCACCGGCGGGCCAGGACATGGTGCGGGTTGGTGCCGGGACGGATGCCGAGCACGCCGGGCTCGGGCAGGTGCACCGAGCCGATGCCGAGGTCGGAACGGGGATCCTGGACGCACTCGGTGGCGAGCGCCGTGGTGCGGGCGAGCAGCTCGCTCGCCTGCTCGCGGGCGAGCGAACCGCCGCCGACGAGCCCGGGGCCCGAGACCTGCACGACGTCGAGGGCGAGGGCGTGCATGAGCGGCGTCGGGGACAGGTGCCCCGCCGTGGTGACGCGGTCGAGGTGGCGCGCGTCGAGGGCGACGAGCCGACGGGCGGCGTCGAGGACGTCGACGATGGCGGCGTCCTGCGGGTCGGCGTGGCGCACCGCCGCCGTGATGACGCTGGGCACGCCCATCTCGCAGGCGAGGGCGAGCATGCGGCCGGCCTGGCCGAGGCTGCCGGGCTGGTGCTCGGGTCCGCCGTGGCAGACGACCTCGACGGCGACGCCGCCACGCGGCAGCAGTGCGACCCAGCGCTCCAGCGCCGCCCGGGCCCGGTCGCGTCGCTTGGCGAGCACCTCTCGGCCGACGTCGGAGTCGGGCCCCAGGAGCACGACGAGCGGGCTGGGGCCGCCGGCCACCGACGAGGTATGCCGTCCGCTGCGTCGGGCGGACAGGTCCCGATCGGGAGCGGCCGGGCCGGCCGGGCCGAGGTCGGGGTCAGGCCCCGGACGCGCGTGCTCGGCCACGAGGCTCGCGGTGGTGACCGGGTTGCCGCGCTCGCCGCGCAGGTGGGTCGCGGTGACGAGACGACAGAGGGCCGCCCAGCCCTCGCCCGGCGCGAGGCCGGTGGCGCTGCCGCGGGCCAGCACCGTGACGCGCGGCAGCCTGGGGTCGACGAGCGCCCCACCGCGGACCGGGGTGCGCACGGGTCGTCGCCGCTCGGGATGCTCCGGCCCGAGGGCGAGGTCGACACCGAGGATCGGTGCGACGTCGTGCTCCATGCAGGAACGGACGAACTTCACTGCGCCGTAGAGCCCGTCGCGGTCGGTCAGCGCGAGGGCCGGTTGGCCGAAGGCTGCGGCTCGCTCGACGAGCTGGTGCGGCTTGGCCGTGCCGTAACGCATGGAGTAGCCGGACGCGACGTGCAGGTGGACGAAGGCTGGAGTGGTGGTGGTCATGCTGCTCACGCGCTGTTCGCCCGGCTCCTCGTGGCGGGGGCGGCCGAGACGGGGGTGATCGACTGCGGCAGCGGCATCGTCGCCGGGATCCCGAGAAGGTCCTGGACGATCTCGAGGAACATCTCGGCCTGACGCAGCAGGTCGTCGGCCTCGCGGGAGCTGATGTGACCGCCGCGGTCGATGATCGACCGGTGGGCCGAGCACGCGGAGAAGAAGGCAGCCCACTCCCCCAGCTCGGGGGCCACCCCCGGCAGCACCTGCCAGACGCTGCGTGGCCGGGAGCGCGGCGACGGGACGGTGCGGGCGGCGACGAGGGCCGCCGCGGCCCGCAGGGCCCCGAGGTGGGAGTCGCGGTAGCGCTCGGACGCGTCACTCGTGCGGCACGCGGACTCGAGGGTCGCGCGGCCCCGTTCGAGCAGGTCGAGCACGGCGACCGAGATGGGTGGGCGTCGCACGTCGTGGGCGGCGGTCATGGTGGCTGTTCTCCTCTCTCGTCTCATGTCGGTCTCAGTCGGAGACCCGGACGAGCGACCATTGGTCGCCCCTCGGGGACTCGTCGTGGGCGAGGTCGTAGACCCCGGGCGCGAAGGACCACCCCGGGCTCGCCTCGACCCGCCAGACGTGCTGCTCGGCCGCTGCTGCGACCAGCGTCTCGCCGGGGCGCACCTGTGCCTCGTCGGCCTCGAGCGCGTCGCGCCACCAGGCGCGGCGCTCGCGCCACTGGGAGAGGACGCTGCGCACGACGTAGAGGCGACCGCGCCAGATGAACGCCTCCGGAGCCGGTCCTGCCGACGACACGGATGACACGGATGGCTCCGGCACACCTGACGGCTCTGGCGAAACGGACGCATCCAGCGACGCCGACGATCCGCCTTCCCGGCTCTTCTCCCGGCCTCTCTCCCACTCCTGCTCTCTTCTCTGCACCCTCACCTGGACGGAGTCACTGAACCTACGCACCACGACACGTCTCCCTCGGACACGTCGGGCCGGACATCACGACCCGGACCACTTGCGCCCCACACGAGCAGCCCGACAACCAACCGACGACTGACTGACAAACCGACAAAAGTTCGAACACTTGTTCGATGTGAAGAGCGTAACCCCCGGCGCCGACACCGTGTCAAGAACGGCCGGACCGCCCGCTGCGCATCCGGCATACGGCACGAAACGGGCGAACCTGAGTAATCGTGCTCAGGTCCGCCCGTCCGTTCCTCGGAAGGGTTGGGACCGCGGGTTCGGTCCGCGAACGGAGAGGCGCAGGGGTCCTGTCCGCTCACGGATCGGACCCGTTCCGCTGCCCGCCGGCCACCTCGTGCCAGCGCGTCCCGTTGCGCGCCCCCCGGGAATACGGGAGCGTCAGTGGCGTTGGACCTGGGCTCGGCCGACCGGACGGGCATGGACGCACCGGCGCACCGCGACCGGCGCACGACCGAAGGAGCGTCGTGGGCGCCGAGCTCATCCCCATGGCCTTCACCACCGGGTGGGGCAGCGGGGTCAACGCGTACGCCGTCGTGCTCGTCCTCGGACTGGCCGACAAGATCTTCAACCTCAGCCAGATCCCCAACGCCCTGGCACGCACCGACGTGCTCGTCGGCGCAGGGATCCTCTTCGCCGTCGAGATGCTCGCCGACAAGATCCCCTACGTCGACTCCGTCTGGGACTCGGTGCACACGGTCGTCAGACCGGCCGTGGGCGCGACGATCGGCTACCTCATCGGCCACGAGACCGCCGGCCTCGACGCGGCGATCGGCGCGGCCACCGGCGGCGTCACGGCGCTGATCTCGCACGGCATCAAGGCCGGACTGCGCGCCGCCGTCAACACCTCCCCCGAGCCGGCGAGCAACATCGTCGTCAGCACCACCGAGGACGTCACGGTCACAGGGGTCACCGCACTCGCCATCGCGCACCCCTGGTGGGCGGCCGCGATCGCGTTCCTCTTCCTCGCCATCGGGGCGTTCCTCGTCTACAAGCTCGCCGGCCGCATCCGGCGCTACAAGCGGCGCTACGACGCCTGGGGCGAACGGGTGGGCATCTCCGCCCCGTCGGCCGGTGCCGTCGACTCGCGTCACGACCCTGGTCGCCGACCCGGATGGGGCCTGGGTCGCGACCGTGGGTCCGGGCCGCCTCGCCCGGTGCCACCGGCCGAGGCCCGACCCGAGCGCCCCTTCGACCAGGAGACCTGACCGCCGCGTCACGGCAACCTCACGGCGACTCCCGACGACGTCACGGTGACCCAGCGGCGAGCAAGGCTGACACCTCACAAGAAGGCGCACCGACTCACAGGACGTGCCCACGAGGGCAAGGGCCCTGCCACAGGGCCGTCTCCGACGGTGGATCCAGCTGGCACGAGGCCAGCCCATCGAAGGAGTGGAACGCATGAAGAACAAGACCATCGCGCTGGCCGGCGCCGGCATCGTGGCCGCGTCGGCGCTCGCGCTCGGCGGGGCCGCCCTCGCAAGCGCGGACGAGTCCGCGGGAACGACCAGCCTCACCGCGAACGGGGCTGTCTACGGCCAGCTCGGCGAGGGAACGGGCGGCGCGGCCGGCAACGGCAACACCGACCCGAGCAAGCCGATGCGGTCCGACGAGACGCTGCTCACCGGCGACACGGCCGCCAAGGTGACGGCCGCCGCCAAGGCCAAGGAGCCGACCGCGACGATCGAGCGCGTCGAGACAGACTCCGACGGCGTGTACGAGGCGCACATGGTGCGCACGGACGGCACGCACATCATCGTCCAGGTCGACGCCTCGTTCGCGGTCACCGCCGTGCAGGAGGTCGGCCCGGGCGGCGGTCCGGGCGGCGGTCGCGGAGACCACGACGGCGACGGCCCGCAGGGCCAGACGGGCCAGGGCGGCACGTCGACCTCCCCGAACGGCTCGGCGACGTCGTCGAGCACCACCTGAGCCTGCAGCGCGCAGATCCAGACTGATCCGCCGCGAGAACGCGCTGAGCGTCACGCGGCGGGTCAGTCCGCATCGGAGGTCGTCAGGACGACACCGGGTGCCGACCGATCGGCAGGCAGAAAGGCCCGTCGCCAGCGCGTCGCCGGCCCGGACGCCCCGTCGCCGTCCCGTCGCCGGCCCGTCGCCGGCCCGGACGGCTCAGAGGTTCCCGAAGACCCCGAGCGTCGCCGACGAGCGGTTCATGGTGATGAAGTGGATGCCCGGGGCGCCCTCGTCGAGCAGTCGCTGCGACGACTCGGTAGCGATGGCCATGCCCTCGGCCCGCATCGCGGCCGCGTCGTCGCCGTGCCGGTCTAGCCGGTCGGTGACGGCGGTCGGCATGGGCTGACCGGCGAGCTGGGCCATGCGCACCACCTGGCGGGCGTTGGTGATCGGCATGATCGCCGGGACCACGGGCAGGGCCGACCCGCGCCGCACGAGCTCGTCGCGCAGCCGCAGGTAGTTGTCGACGTCGAAGACCATCTGGGTGATCGCGAACTGTGCCCCGGCCTGCTCCTTGCGGATCAGCGTTTGGGCGTCCTCCTCGATCGTGCCGGACTCGGGGTGGCCGTCAGGGAAGGCCGCGACACCGACGGTGAAGTCGCCGAGGCCCTTGACGAGGGAGACGAGCTCGTCGGCGTGGTCGAGCCCCTCGGGGTGGGCCACCCACGGCTGGCCGAGGCCGCCCTGGGGGTCACCTCGGAGGGCCAGGATGTTGCGGACTCCTGCGGCGGCATACGACCCGACGATGCCGCGCAGCTCGGTGACGGAGTGGCCGACGCACGTGAGGTGCGCCATCGGCGTCAGCGAGGTTGCCTCGAGCACCCGCTGGGTGAGGCGCACCGTGCGGTCGCGTGTGCCGCCCCCGGCGCCGTAGGTGATCGACACGAAGCTGGGTGAGACCTTCTCGAGCCGGCGGATCGCGTCCCACAGCTGCGCCTCGGCCGCGTCGTCCTTGGGCGGGAAGAACTCGAAGCTGAAGGTCGGGGTGTCGGCCTCGATCATCGCCGGGATGGATCGGGTGAACCGTTCTGCCCGCGCCATGGAGGATGCCGTGCCGTGTGCCATGCCGCACACCTTAGGCCGAGCGTGCGCGCGGTGCGTGGGCTGTTCACCCGGCGACCGGCGCGCCGCGTAGGCTGACGTCGATTCCCGCGACTCGATGGAGGACCTCGTGCAGACCCCCACCGACCTCGACGTGCTGCGCCGTCGGGTCCAGCAGGCGATCGACGGGCAGATCGCCGGGGCCACCCGGTCGCTCGCCGCGATCGGCGACGAGACGGCGCCGCTCGTCTCTGCGGTGTCCGGGCTGCTCTCCGGTGGCAAGAGCCTGCGCGCGGGCTTCCTCTACTGGGGCTACCGCGCGGCCGGCGGCGACGACTCCGACGCCCTCGTCCGCCTCGCGGCGAGCATGGAGTTCTTCCAGGGCGCCGCCCTGCTCCACGACGACGTCATGGACCGCAGTGACACCAGACGAGGTATGCCGTCCGCCCACCGTGCCGTGGCCGGCCTGCACCAGGAGCGTGGCTGGGCAGGCGACCCCGACCGCTTCGGCGAGGGCACCGCCATCCTGGCCGGAGACCTGTGCCTCACGTGGTGCGACGAGCTCTACGCCACGTGCGGGCTGCCCGGCGACGAGCTCGTCCGCGGGCGCCGTCTCTTCGACCTGATGCGCACGCAGCTGATGGGCGGCCAGTTCCTCGACCTGCTCGAGTCGGCCCGCGGCTGGGACGGCCTCGACCTCGAGGGCCGGGTGGCCTCGGCCCGGAAGGTGATCCGGTTCAAGAGCGCGAAGTACACCATCGAGCACCCCCTGCTCATCGGTGCGCTCGTCGGGGGCGCGCCCGAGGAGTCCCTGACCCCGTTGTCCGACTACGGCCTGGCCCTCGGCGAGGCGTTCCAGCTGCGCGACGACCTGCTCGGCGTCTTCGGCGACCCGGAGGCGACCGGAAAGCCCGCCGGCGACGACCTGCGCGAGGGCAAGCGCACGGTGCTCGTGGCGTACGCCCTCGACGCGGCGTCAGCCACCGACCGTGCCACCGTCGAGTCGCTGCTCGGCCGCGACGACCTCGAGCTCGCCGGCGTCGAGGCGATCCGCCAGGTGCTCGTCGGAACGGGTGCCGTCGACCGGGTGGAGGGCCTCATCACCACCCTGGCCGAGGACGCCCGCAAGGCGGTCGAGCGCGCCCGCGAGACCGGCCACTACGACTCGCCCGCACTCGACGTGCTCGAGGCGCTGGTCGCGGTCTCGACGGCCCGCCACTCCTAGCGGCTGCCGCGCGATCGGCGCGATCGGCGCGGTCGGCGCCGTCGGCGCGGTCGGCTCAGAACGCGAGCTCTTGCGCCCGCCGGCGGACCTCGGTCTTGTGCCCCGCGCACAGGGCATCGATGGGGGCACCTTCGACCGGCAGGGTCGCGTCGGGCGTGTGCAGCCACTCGATGATCTCGGTGTCGTCCATGCCACCGTCGGCGAGGACCGTGAAAGTGCCGCGGAGGTCGGGCCTCGGGCCGTTCTCGTCGACGAACTTGGCGGGGATCGCGGTGACCTTGCGCTCGCCGATGCGAGCGGCGAGCACCTCGCGGTCGGCCACCATCTGACGCACGCGCGACAACGGCACGCCGAGCCGCTCGGCGACGTCGGGCACGGTCAGCCACTGCCCGACCAGCGTCTCGAGGTGGGTGGTGTCCGGCGTGGTCTGGTCGGACTGGGCGGAGGTGTCGTTCACGGGCACGAGTCTGCCACCGTTGGCCGAGCAACCGGTCACCGGTGGACCCAGCGCGTCAGCGTGTCCGGGTGTCCCTCGGGGTGTCAGCGGGAGCCGTGATCGACCGGGCCCGGTTGGTGAATTACACGGATGTACTTTTAGTTTAGTGCTCAAATGTGCGCTATCGTCACAGACGCCACAGCATTCACAGATGCAACAGCAGCCCCTCACGTGTGACGGCCCCACCCCTTCCGAACGCGCCTCCACGTCTTCTGCACCAGCACCGGGCCCCAGGAAAGGATTCCACCCCATGCCCTTCGCCGACGTCGCCGCGCTCGCCACGCCCGCCCACGCGGTCGTGGCCCCCGTGGCCGCCACGCCCTGGAAGACCGTCACCGTGCGTCCGGGCGACACCATCTGGCACCTCGCCATCGCCAACCACACGACCGTTCGCGCGATCGCCCAGAAGAACCGGCTCGCGCTCGGCGGCTCGCTCATCCACCCCGGGCAGAAGCTGCTCGTCCCCGGTCGAGACGCCTCGGCCGCGGCACCGACCAGATCCAGTGCGGCCGCGTCGAGCGCTCGCTCAGCCGCGCCGGCCCGGCCGTCGGCCCGCGACGCGGTCCACGTCGTGCGCACCGGCGACACCATGAGCGACATCGCGAAGAAGTACTCCGTGTCGCTGACCAAGCTGCTGGCAGCGAACAAGCTCCGCAGCAGCGCCCTCATCTTCGTCGGCCAGAAGGTCGTCGTCCCCGGGGCCGGATCCACGGCCGCCGCTGCCACCTCGGCACCCAAGCCCACCCCGGCGCCCCCGTCCGGATACTCCGTGTCGGCCCAGACGGCGAAGGCGGTTGCCGCCAGCAAGGCCAAGCTCGCAGCGGCGAAGGTTCCGAGCCGCACCGCGACGGCGGCGATCATCCGCGCCACGGCAACCCGACATGGGGTCGACCCCAAGCTCGCCCTCGCGATCGCCTGGCTCGAGTCGGGCTGGCACCAGCGATCCGTCTCCTACACGAACGCCGTCGGGGTCATGCAGATCATGCCCGTCTCGCAGAAGTGGGCCTCCGAGCTGGCCGGCCGGTCGCTCGACCGCTTCGACACCCGCGAGAACATCACGTCGGGCGTCCTCATCATCCGATCGCTCCAGGCGAGCGCCGATTCCCGTGAGCAGGCCATCGCCGGCTACTACCAAGGGCTCTACTCGGTTCGCACCAAGGGGCTGTACGAGGACACCAAGCGCTACGTGGCCAGCGTCCAGGCCATCTACGACCGCCTCTGACCGGGGTGCCGCTCCGCCAGCCGGCGGAGCGTCGGCGGGTGGTCTCGCGGCATCGTCGACGCGCCTCCGGGGCGGGCGGTGCGCCCGAGCCGCGAGACCCCTCCCCGGCTCGCCTGCGCGGGATGCGCCTCTTCAGCCCGTAAACTCCCGTGCGTGACGTCCAGCGTGGCGGACGCCCTCGTCGGTCGGGTGATCGACGGCCGGTACCGCATCCTCTCCCACCTCGCAGACGGAGGCATGGCCTCGGTCTACGTGGCGCTGGACGCACGGCTCGAGCGGGAGGTCGCGCTCAAGATCATGCGCCCCGGTCTCGCCGCCGACGACGTCTTCGTCGAACGCTTCCGCTCCGAGGCCCGCTCGGCGGCACGACTGAGCCACCCCAACGTCGTCGCCGTCTACGACCAGGGCCGGGACGACGGCGAGGTGTTCCTCGCGATGGAGCTCGTCGAGGGCAAGACCCTGCGCGACGTCATCCACGAGGAGGCGCCCCTCACCGCGCGGGAGTCGCTGGCCATCCTCGAGCCGATCCTGCTCGCCCTGCGGGCCGCCCACGCTGCGGGCATGATCCACCGCGACGTCAAGCCCGAGAACGTCATCGTGAGGCGCGACGGCGAGGTCAAGGTCGCCGACTTCGGGCTGGCGCGCGCGATCAGCAACCAGACCGCCACGAGCCAGACCGGGGTGCTGCTCGGCACGGTCTCGTACCTGTCGCCCGAGCAGGTCGAGAGCGGCGTGGCCGACCCTCGCAGCGACGTGTACGCGGCCGGGCTGCTGCTCTTCGAGATGCTCACGGGCCGCAAGGCGGTGACGGGCACCACGCCCATCCAGATCGCCTACAACCACGTCCACGGCTCCATCCCCTCCCCGTCGTCGCTCGTCTCGGCCGTCCCGGCCGACCTCGACGCCCTCGTGGCCCGGGCCACCGCAGTCGAGCCCGACGACCGCTTCGAGTCATCCGCCTCCTTCGTGGCGGCCGTCAGGTCGGTGCGACGCGGACTGTCCGCCGGAGAGCTCGACCGGCGCGGTGCGGTCGGCGGCTCGAACGCTCCCGGCTCGGCCACGTCCACGCTGCCCGCCCTGTCGACCACCAGCCGGCTGCCCGACGGCGTCCGCCGTCCCCCCGCCGAGTCAGGTGCTCCCGAGCGCAGCCGCACCCGGCCCAACGACGTACGCCGTCCAGGTGCCGTCGCCCTGGGCGGCCTACCGGTGCACGACGAGCGGTCCGGCCTCGAGCACACGGCCGCGATGCCCATCGACCGACGCACGCATCGCCGCAGGCGTCGGTGGCCCGTGTGGGCCGCGGTGGTCCTCCTCGTCGCCGGTGTCGGCTTCGGCGGCTGGTGGTTCACCGCCGGCCCCGGAGGCTCCACGCTCGTCCCCGGCGTGGTCGGACAGCAGGTCGGCAGCGCGGAGGCCGCCATGGAGCAGGCGTCGCTGCGCATGGACACCGTCGAGCAGTTCTCCGAGACCAAGGCGCAGGGGGTCGTGCTCCGGGTCGAGCCTTCCCCTGGCAGCGCACTGGGCAAGCAGTCGGTCGTGCGCGTCGTTGTCTCCAAGGGCAAGGAGCGCTACGCGGTCCCGCAGCTCGTGGGCACCGCCGTCACCACCGCAGGGCCCGCCCTCACCCCCGTCAACCTGCGCCTCGGCGAGACCCGCGAGGACTGGAGCGAGACCGTCCCCGAGGGCGTCGTCATCTCCCAGGATCCCGCTGCCGGGGCGTCGGTCCGGCGCAACGCCGAGGTCGCGGTCGTCGTCTCCAAAGGCCGTCAGCCGATCAAGGTCCCGACCGTGACCGGGGCCGGCTTCGACGCCGCGTCCGCTGCGATCACCAAGGCCGGCCTGACCGTCGCCCGCGCCGAGGACGTCAACAGCGACACCGTCCCGGCGGGCCAGGTCGTGTCGCAGAACCCGGCCAAGGGCACCGTGCACCGGGGAGACACCGTCACCGTCGTGGTGTCGAAGGGTCCAGTCATGGTGCCGGTGCCGAACGTCGTCGACCAGCAGGACACCGTCGCCGAGAAGACCCTGACCGACCTCGGGTTCAAGGTGCAGAAGCAGTACCCGTTCGGCGACCTCTTCGAGAAGAAGGTCCGCGCGCAGGACGTCCCGACCGGCACGCCTATGCCGAAGGGCAGCACGATCACCCTCACGATCGTCTGACGCACCGATGACACCCGTGGCGCGCACGCGCCTGGCCACGCTCCTCCTCGTCGCGCTCACCGCGGTGTGGGGCTCGACGTTCTTCCTCATCCGCGACCTCGTCGAGACCGTGCCTCCGGTCGACTTCCTCGCCCTGCGGTTCAGCCTCTCGGCGGTCATCATGGTCGTCGTCTTCTGGCGGCCGCTGCGTGCGCTGACCCGCAAACAGGTCCTCGTGGGCGTCGGTCTGGGCGCGCTCTACGGGCTCGCCCAGATCTTCCAGACCCAGGGGCTGGCGACGACGTCCGCCTCCGTCTCCGGCTTCATCACAGGCACCTACGTGGTGCTGACACCGGTCTTCACCGCGGTGCTGCTGCGCGAACGCGTCGCCGGATCCACTTGGGCGGCAGTCGGTCTCGCGACCGCGGGTCTGGCCCTGCTGTCGCTCAACGGCTTCGCCATCGGGGTCGGCGAAGCGATCACGTTGCTGGCGGCCGCCCTCTACGCCCTGCACATCGTCGGTTTGGGCCGCTACAGCGCCTCGGAGATAGCGACCGGGCTCTCGGTGGTCCAGATGGTCGTCATAGCCCTGCTCTGCGTCGTGGGCGCCGTGCCCGGTGGAATCGTCCTGCCGGCGTCACCGGGCCAGTGGGCGTCGGTGCTCTACATGGTCGTCTTCGCCAGCATCGCCTCGCTGTGGGTTCAGACCTGGGCGCAGGCCCACATGCCCGCCACCAGGGCCGCCATCGTGATGACCCTCGAGCCCGTCTTCGCCGCCTTCTTCGCCGTCACCCTGGGCGACGAGACCGCGACCCTGCGGATGGTGGCCGGCGGCGCACTCGTGCTGGCGGCGATGTATGCCGTCGAGCTCCTCGCCCGCCGCCGCCCCGGAGAGCTCCCCGTCGAGACCCTCCACCACGAGGTCTGACCCCGCGCTGCCGCGCGCCAACTGCGCCGAGGCGCACTTCCCGTCACCGCGCAACGCCAGAACACCGCGCCAACTGCGCCGTGGCGCACTTTTTGGTGACTCGGCGTGGGTCAGGCGCTGGGGGCGGACCGCAGCAGGGCGGTGAGGACGTCGATCGCGACGTCGGTGCCGGCGTCGTCGACGTCGAGGTGCCACACGAGGCGCACGGATCCGGGCCCGACGGCATACGTTCGCACTCCGGCGGAAAGGGCGGCATCGACGAAGGCAGCCGACGTCCAGCCTGCGGCAGCGACGTCGACGATGACGATGTTCGTCTCGACCGTGGCGAGGTCGACCGAGCCGGGCGCGGCCTCGGCCATCGCCTCGGCGGCGCGTCGCGCGCGGGCGTGGTCGTCGGCCAGGCGCTCGACGTTGTGCTCGAGGGCGTAGAGCCCCGCGGCCGCGAGGATGCCGGCCTGGCGCATGCCGCCACCGAAGCGCTTGCGCCAGATGCGCGACTCGGCCATCGCGTCGGCGGACCCGGCGAGCACACTGCCCACGGGCGCACCGAGACCCTTGCTCAGGCAGACCGACACGGTGTCGAACTCGCGCCCGTAGTCGCCGACCGTCACGCCTGACGCCACGGAGGCGTTGAAGAGCCTGGCGCCGTCGAGGTGCATGGCGACGCCGCGCTCGCGGGTGATGGTGCGCGCCCGGCGGATCTCGTCGAGCGACTGGACCGTGCCGCCGCCGAAGTTGTGGGTGTTCTMGACGATCACGAGCGCCGTGCAGACCTGGTAGGGCCCGGCGCCGGTGATCATGAGACCTGCAGCGTCGTCGGCCCGGAAGCGGCCGCGCGCGGACACCCAGGTGCGCGAGGAGATGCCGGAGAGCACGGCGGCAGCGCCGAGCTCGGCCCGGACCACGTGGGCCAGGGAGTCGCCGATGAGCTCCTCCCCCTGCTTGACGTGCAGGCGCACGCCGAGCTGGTTGGCCATCGAGCCCGACGGCGTGAAGAGCGCGTCCTCCTGTCCGAGCAGGCCGGCGACCCGCTCTTCGAGCGCACGCAGCGTGGGGTCCTCGCCGAAGACGTCGTCGCCGACCTCGGCGCCTGCCATGGCCGCGCGCATCGCCTCGCTGGGCTTGGTCAGGGTGTCGCTGAGCAGGTCCGCCTTGAACGTCGGCACAGTTGTCACGCGCGGGTCACGCCTGGCCGAGCATCTCGGCGACGACGAACGCGAGCTCGAGCGACTGCTGGTGGTTCAGGCGCGGGTCGCACACCGACTCGTAGCGCTTCTCGAGGTCGGAGTCGATGATCTTCTCCGCACCACCGAGGCACTCGGTGACGTCGTTGCCGGTGAGCTCGACGTGGATGCCGCCGGGGATCGTGCCGAGGGACTGGTGCACCTCGAAGAAGCCCCGCACCTCCTCGACGATGTCGTCGAAGTCGCGCGTCTTGTAGCCGGACGGGCTCTCGAAGGTGTTGCCGTGCATGGGGTCGCAGATCCACGTCACCGTGGCACCGGAGGACGTCACCTTGTCGACGATCGCGGGCAACGCGTCGCGGATCGTGCCGGCACCCATGCGCGTGATGAACGTCAGGCGGCCGGGCGTGCGGTTGGGGTCGACCTTGTCGATGAGGCGCAGCACTTCGTCGATGTCGGCCTTGGGCCCGAGCTTGACCCCGATCGGGTTGCTGATGCGGGACACGAAGTCGACGTGGGCACCGTCGAGCTGACGGGTGCGCTCGCCGACCCAGACGAAGTGGCTCGAGGTGTCGTAGAGCCGGCCCGAGCGGGAGTCGATGCGGGTGAGCGGGCGCTCGTAGTCGAGCAGGAGCGCCTCGTGGGCGGCGAAGAACTCGACCGTGCGCATGGCGTCGAAGTCGGCACCGCAGGCCGCCATGAAGCGCATGGCCTTGTCGATGTCCTTGGCGAGCTTCTCGTAGCGCGCGTTGGCCGAGTTGGCGACGAAGCCGCGGTTCCAGTCGTGCACGTGCCGCAGGTCGGCGAAACCGCCCGTGGTGAAGGCACGCACGAGGTTCAGGGTCGCCGAGCTCGCGTGGTAGGCGCGGACGAGACGCTGCGGGTCGGGGATGCGGGCCGCCTCGTGGAAGGCGAAGTCGTTGACCATGTCGCCGCGGAACGCCGGCAGCGTGACGCCCTCGCGGGTCTCGACCGTCGAGCTGCGCGGCTTGGCGTACTGCCCGGCCATGCGACCGATCTTGACGACGGGCACGGACGCGCCGTAGGTCAGGACGGCCGCCATCTGCAGGATCGTCTTGATGCGGTCGCGGATGTTGTCGGCGGTCGCCGACGCGAACGTCTCGGCGCAGTCGCCGCCCTGCAGCACGAAGGCCTCGCCGACGGCGGCCTGGGCCATGCGCTCGGTGAGGATGTCGCACTCGCCGGCGAAGACGAGCGGAGGATACGAGGCGAGCGTCTCGATGACCTCGGACAGCGCGGCGGTGTCGGGCCAGGCAGGCTGCTGCTGGGCCTCGAGCTCGGTGGCCGCAGCCGTGAGGGCGGCGAGGGCCTCGGACCCGTCAACGGGCTCGAGACCGACATCGGCGGTGACGCTCCTCATGTTCACCCCGCAAGCGTAGACGCCACCACGCGCGCTCCGGCCACGGGTCCGCATCCCGAAACCTTCGCGACGCGCGAGAACGTCCGAGAACGGCCGGGTACACCCGAGCCCGTATGCCGTCAGGCGGGCGACGTCGGGTCGGCGAGGTCGAGGCCGCGCTCCATGGCGAACCGGGCGAGCTCGACGCGGTTGTGCATCTGGAGCTTGCCGAAGATGTTCTGCACGTGGT
The DNA here is from genome assembly GCF_056396225.1 of Terrabacter sp. 05T424. Lineage (NCBI taxonomy): Bacteria > Bacillati > Actinomycetota > Actinomycetes > Micrococcales > Intrasporangiaceae > Terrabacter > Terrabacter sp. 05T424. The sequence goes on along the minus strand of NZ_JBFTLB010000003.1, from coordinate 163,912 downwards.
TCTGGACGGTGCGGTGCGACAGGAACAGGGTCGCCGCGATCTCCTTGTAGCCCATGCCGGTGGCGACGTACTTCAGGATCTCGGTCTCGCGGTCGGTCAGCTCGGGAACCGGCCGCTCCGGGGTGCCGCCGCCAGCAGCCTTGACCCGTCGGAACTCGCCGAGGACGAGGCCGGCCAGCCCGGGTGTGAACACGGGCTCGCCGGCGGCGGTCGCGCGCACGGCGGCGAGGAACTCCTCGCGCCCCGCGGACTTCACGAGGTAGCCCAGGGCCCCGGACTTGACGGCGTCGAGGACGTCCTGGTGGTCGCCGCTCGCCGAGAGGATCAGGATGCGCGTGGGCACCTCTGCGTCCGCCAGGGCAGCGCAGACCTCGGCGCCGGTCAGCCCCGGCAGGTTGAGGTCGAGAACGAGCACGTCGGGCACCGTGGCTCGAGTGCGAGCGACGGCCGAACGCCCGTCGTCGGCCGTGGCGAGCACCTCGAAGCCGGCATCGGCGAGGTCGCGCGCCACGGCGTCGCGCCACATCGGGTGGTCGTCGGCGACGACGACGCGGATGTGCTCGGGCGGCGTGCCGCCGTCCTGGGGCATGGCGTCCTCCTGCTGCGTCACGGTGCTCCTCGTCGACGGGGCCGGGCGTCCGGTTCGTCACCATGGTGCCGGTTCGGACGTCGCTTCGTCCGCTGGTTCGGGATGCGCAGCTCGACGGTCGTGCCCCCGGCGGCTCCGGAGGTGATGCTCGCCGTGCCGCCGAGGTCGGCGAGCCGCCCGCGGATGCTGGACGAGACGCCGAGCCGGCCCTGACCCACTGCCTCGTCGAGCCGGCCGGCCGCGACCCCCCGGCCGGAGTCGCGGATCGTGACGGCGACGTCCTTCCCGTCGTCGTCGAGCAGCACCCAGGCTCGGGCGCTCTCGCCGGCGTGCTGGCGTACGTTGTCGAGGGCCGCCTCGACGGCGGCGACGACCTCGTCGGCGACACGGCGCGGCAGGAGCACCGCATCGGCGGGTGACACGAGCTGTACGCCGGTGCGCTCGACGTGCCGCAGCAGCACCCGCAGGTCGGCGTCACCGCTGACGGCGCGTCCGACCTCGGCGAGGTCGCTCTGGCTGACCAGGGTTCGCAGGATGCGCTCCTGCTCCCCCGCCATCGCTCCCAGGCGCGCGGCCTCACCACCGAGGTCGGACGCCCGACGGTGGATGAACGACAGGGTCTGGAGCACGCCGTCGTGCACGGTGCGTGCGAGACGGTCTCGCTCGTTGCGCGCCGCGTCGAGCCGCATGGCCTCCGCCAGTGCCTCGTGGCTGGCCCGGGCCAGGTCGACGCAGTAGCCGATGCAGCCTCCGAGCAGCAGGCCGAAGATCGAGTTCGAGATCGTGTTGGCGGTCGGCTGGACGACCTCGACGAACGAGGTCGCCGCCACGAGCGATGCGGCCGCCAGGCCACCTCGCCACCCGCGCAGGACGGCGAACCCGACGACCGCCGCCGTGGGCCAGATGGACGGGATGGTCTTGGCGCCTCCGGTGATGACGTCCGGGTCGTCGACGAGGCGCGTTGCGAGGATCGCGCCGCAGCCGATCACGAGCTCGGTCGTGTAGGCGCCGACCGTGCGCATGGGCCGCAACGCCTGGACCAGTGTCCAGACGGCCAGGACCGCGAGGATCGCGACGGCTCCGACGAGGTGGGCGATGTCCCCGTGCCGCTCCCACACCGCCCAGGTCGCATAGGCGAGGGCGAGCCACCGGAACACGTCGATGCCTCGCCACAGACCGCGCACGAGCACGTGCTCGTCGTCGAGGACAGGCGTCGACCGCTCCGGCTCGGCCGGGGCCGGCTGCTCCGGCGCCGCCGGGACGACGGCTGATACCGGCTCGATGGAACCCGAGCCCGCGTCGTGAGGGGCGCTCATGGGCTCAGGACGCCGCCACGACCGGGCCGTCGCCCTCGTCGTCGTCGTCGTCGAGCACAACAGTCGAGTCCTTGGGGGTCAGGTCGGCATCGAGGACTGGTCGCGCCTTGCCCTCCGCCGCGTCGAGAGCCTCCTCCAGCTCGGGCGCGGCGCTGCCGGGCTTGGCGGCCTCCTGCAGCTCTCGCGCCTTGGCGCGGGCCGCGGACACGAGGCGGTCCTTCATCGACGTGGCGTACATGTCGACGTACTCCTGGCCCGAGAGCAGCATCAGCTCGTACATGATCTCGTCGGTGATCGAGCGAAGGACGAAACGGTCGTCCTCCATGCCTTCGTAGCGTGAGAAGTCGAGGGGCTTGCCGACGCGCACGCCGACGCGCATGATCCGCGGGATGACCTTGCCGGTGGGCTGCGCCTTGTCGGTGCCGATCATCGCGACCGGGATGACCGTCACCTTGCCCTCGAGGGCCATCCGGGCCACCCCGGTGCGGCCGCGGTAGAGCCGGCCGTCGGGCGAACGGGTGCCCTCGGGATAGATGCCGAGCATCTCGCCGCGGCGCAGCACCTTGAGGCCGGAGCTGAGCGCGGCGTTGCTCGCCTTGCCGCCAGACCGGTCGACCGGCAGCTGGCCGACGCCCTTGAAGAAGGCAGCCGTGAGGCGGCCCTTGATGCCGCGACCGGTGAAGTAGTCGCTCTTGGCGAGGAAGGTCACGCGTCGCGAGACGACGAGCGGCAGGAAGATCGAGTCGGAGAACGACAGGTGGTTGCTCGCGAAGATCGCGGCGCCCTCCTCGGGGATGTTGTCCTCCCCCTCCACCCACGGTCGGAAGAGGAGCTTGATGATCGGCCCGATGACGATCGTCTTGAGGAACCAGTAGAACAACCGCGTCCGCCTTCCAACAGTGACGGCTCGAACTCTACGACACTCGCGCACTCACATCCGCGCATGCGAGGATCGACAGGTCCAGCCGTTTCGCCCGAGGAGCCCCTCCGTGACCCAAGCGACGGTCGTACCGACGCCCCGACTGGCGCCTGTGTGCTCACCGACTGCACCCATTGGGAGCCGTCGTGGCTGACCGCGACCTCGATGCCGAGTTCGAGCGCATCGTCGCGGGTTGGGACGACGAGGCGCCCGACCCCCAGGGCACCACGTCATCGGTCTCGACGGAGACCCCTGGCGCCGACGGCACCACGCGCAGCGAGCCGACGGACACCCTGACCGACGGCGCCGACCCAGCCGCCCAGACCGTCGCGCTGGAGCCGTCGCCCGCCGAGACCCAGCCTTCGGAGACCCCGGACGCCCCACCCCCCACCACGCCGTCATCCACCTCCGCGTCGTCCACCGGCGGGTCGGAGCGGCTGGAGCTGCCCATCGCCCCGACGACCTCGCACGCCTGGCGCGGCAACAGCCCTCGCCGTGACGACGCGGACGACCTGCTCGACGCGACCGACCCGGACGACGACCACTTCGTGCCTCCGTCGGAGATCGACCTCCCGTCCGCCGAGACCGACCCGATGTTCTGGGCCATCGTCGGAGGACTGGTGGGCGGCCCGCTGCTCCTGCTCTACGTGCTGTTCTTCGACCGCGACGGCAGCGGTTGGTGGGTGGTCACGGCCCTCGCCATGGTCGTCGTCGGATTCGTCCTGCTCGTCCTGCGTGGAGGCACCGAGCGCGACCCCTTCGACGACGGCACGCGGGTCTAGCTCGGCAGGTCCCCCACCGACCCATGGCTGAGGTCGAGGTCGACCCAGACCGGGCGGTGGTCCGAGCCGCGGGAGAGGTCCCGGTCTGTGACGTCGGCCGGCGCGTCGTCGAGGACCGTGAGGTCGGGGCTCGCGAAGACCATGTCGAGGGCCGACGTCGGTGCGTGAGCCGGGAAGGTCGGGGCCTGACCCGATACGAGACGCAGAGGCCCGGACACCACGGCAATGGCACGTCCGTCACTGCCTTCGTTGAGGTCGCCCGCGAGGACCAGGCCCGTAGCCGGCAACCAGGAGCCGCCGCTGGACGCGAACCGCTCCACCACCGCCGTCGCATGCCGGACGCGCTCGTCGGCTCGTAGGCCGAGGTGGACGCTCACGATCGTCACACGTCGGGCCGCGCCCTCGGTCACGGGCAGCGTGACGGTGGCGGCGGCATACCCTCGGCTGCGGTCGGGAAAGCGCACCGGAAGTCGGCCCCGAGTGCGCTCGACCTGGGCGACCCGCGGGCTGACGAGCACAGCCGTGCCTCCGGTGCCGAGGCGGCCTCGTCCCCACGCCATGCCGCAGGCCCGGGCGAACCGTGGAAGGCGGATCTCGGTGGTGAGGCGGCGCGGCACCTCCTGGAGGCAGAGGACGTCAGGCTCGACCGACCGGACCACTCGCGCCGCGGCCGCGGTGTCGTCGCCCAGGTCGTGCAGGTTGTAGCTCATGACCCGGAGGACGTGCCCGGGTCGTTGGCCGGCCATCGGTCAACGACCGGCCCGGGCCAGCTCGGCCGCCCCGATGAGTCCCGCATCGCTGCCGAGCACGGCACGCACGATCCTCGCCTCGGGCCGGTAGCCGCGGCCGGGCAGCTGCCGCCGGAAGGCCTCACGGGCCGGACCGATCAGCATCTCGTCGGCGGCGCTGACGCCTCCACCGATGACGAACAGTCCGGGGTCGAAGGCCGACGCAAGGTTGGCCAGGCCGATGCCGAGCCACCTGCCGATGTCGGCGAGCAGCTCGCGAGCCGTCGGGTCGCCGTCACGGGCGGCCTCGGTGATGAACGGCCCGGTGAGGGCCGTCGCGTCGCCACCGAGCCGGGACAGCAGGTCCGCCACCACCGGCGACCCGGCCTCGATCATCGCCCGTGCCTCGCGCACGAGGGCGTTGCCGCTGGCGTACTGCTCCCAGCAGCCGCGGTTGCCGCACTCGCAGCGCACGCCGCCGGGCATGATCTGCATGTGGCCGAACTCGCCGGCGATGCCGTGGCGGCCCCGCTGCACGGTGCCGTCGATGATGAGGGCGCCACCGATGCCGGTGCCGAGCGTGATGACGACGACGTGCGACTCTCCGCGGGCGGCCCCGAAGGTGGCCTCGGCCCAGGCGGCCGCGTTCGCGTCGTTGTCGACGGTGGTGGGCAGCGCGATGCGCTGCGCCAGTGAGTCACGCAGCGGCTCGTTGCGCCACGACAGGTGCGGGGCGAAGACGACGGTCGCGCGGTCCTCCGCGACGAAGCCGGCCGCCCCGATGCCGACGGCCACGACGTCGTCGCCGTCCACCTGCGCCAGCAGGTCCTCGACCGACTCGACGATGGTGTTCTCGACCACCGAGGGCGAGGTCGACCGGTGCGGCGTGTCGCGACGTGTGCGGTGGGTGATGACGCCGGCCTCGTCGACGACACCGCCCGCCACCTTGGTGCCGCCGATGTCGATGCCGATGGCGAGCCGTCTGCTCATGATGGGTCTCCCCGTCGCGTCGTGTCCGTCTCGTCGTCGCCCGCCTCGGGCCGTCGTTCGCGCTGAGCCGTGGCGAGGTCGCGCAGGGCTGTCGCCGCGAAGCCGACGAAGTCTGCGACCCGGTCGATGGTGTCGGGGTTGACCTGCTGCACGAAGGCGATCAGCTGGCACACCGGGCAGACACGGCAGGCCGCCGGCGTGGTGCCCCCGCACGTGCACTCCGACCCGGAGTTGCTCGGGCGATCCGTGGGGTCGCCGGCCGAGTGTCCACTCGTGTCGTGGGCCGAGCCACCGGCGGACTGGCCGTTGGCGTCCGGCGGGGCTGACGGCGTACGCGAGGAGCCTCCCCAGCCGCGCTGGGAGAGCAGGTCGACGAGGAGCGCCGCCTCCTCGGCTACGGTGCCCGGTCGGGTCTCCGACCCGGGCGCATCATGGGAGGTCACCGTCGCTCAGGCCTCGACGCGCTTCTTCAGCTCCTTGAGCGCGGTGTCGACGATGACCTTCTCCGCCTTGCGCTTCAGCAGCCCGATCATGGGGATCTTGACGTCGACCGCGAGGCGGTAGGTGACCTTGGTGCCGGTGCCGTCGCCGTCGCCGGCCAGCGTGTAGGAGCCGTTCATGGCCTTGAGCACCTGTGCCGACACGAGCGACCAGGAGATGACCCCGGTGCCGTCCTCGACGACGTCCCACTCGTAGTCGAGCACGTAGGTGTCCTTGATGGCGCCCGCGTCGAGCGTGAACTGCACCTGGTCGGCCCAGCCGTCGCCCTCCTCGGCGAGCACCGAGACGTCCTTCACCTCGGCCGCCCACTCGGGGTAGGCCTCGAAGTCCGCGATGACGTCGAGCACCTCACCGGGCGGTGCGTCGATGACGATGGAGGACTCCGTGCGATCGGCCATGCGCCGAAGGCTATCGCGTCACCCGCAGCACCACGGTGCTGGACCGGACGCCTGTCACGGCGCGTCGGCCGCATGCGAAGATGTGGTCGGCTGCCGCCTCAGGGGCCGGACTTTGCTCCGGATGCCGCTGTGACCTTCACGACGTGGCCCGGATAGTTACCGCTCGGTAAGGTGCAGCACAGCTTTCCCCACGCGATCAGGAGTGACAGTGAAGGACAACGTCGTCGCAGCACTTGCCCCCGTCACGACGGAGGGCAGCCTCGCCGATCTCCCGGCACGCAACGCCACGGAGTCCGGCGGTGAGACGGCGTTCTCACGCAAGACCCCTTCGGGCGGGTGGACGCACATCACGTGGTCCCAGTTCGCCGCCGACGTAGCCGCCGTCGCCAAGGGCCTCGTCGCCTCGGGCATCAATCCCGGCGACCGCGTGGCCCTCATGTCGCGCACCCGCTACGAGTGGACCCTCGTCGACTTCGCCGCCTGGAGCGCGGGGGCCGTCGTGGTCCCCATCTACGAGACCTCCTCGGCCGAGCAGGTGCAGTGGATCCTCTCGAACTCCGACGCCCACCTGGCCGTCGTCGAGACCGAGGCGCACCGGTCCGTCGTCGAGCAGGTCCGCAGCGACCTCCCGTCCCTGCACGAGATCGTCACCATCGACGGCGGCGGGCTCGACGCTCTGCGCGAGAAGGGCCGCGAGATCAGCGACACCGACCTCGACGAGCGCCGGGCCGGCCTCGACCGCGGTTCGCTCGCGACGATCATCTACACCTCGGGCACCACGGGGCGGCCCAAGGGCTGCGAGCTGACCCACGGCAACTTCCTCGACCTCGCCGAGAACGCCATCGAGAAGCTCGGGCAGGTCGTCCTCACCGACAACGCGTCCACGCTGCTGTTCCTGCCGCTCGCCCACGTCTTCGCCCGGTTCATCGAGGTGCTCTGCGTGGCCGGCAAGGCGCGCATGGGGCACTCGGCCGACATCAAGACACTCCTCGACGACTTCGCGGGCTTCCAGCCGACCTTCGTCCTGGCCGTGCCACGCGTGTTCGAGAAGATCTTCAACTCCGCGGAGGCCAAGGCGTCGGCCGACGGCAAGGGCAAGATCTTCCTGCGCGCCGCCACCGTCGCCATCGCCTACAGCGAGGCCCTCGACGCCGGCGGTCCCGGCCTGGGTCTTCGCGTGCAGCACGCGATCTTCGACCGGCTCGTCTACGGCAAGCTACGGGCGGCCATGGGCGGCAAGGTCCGCTACGCGGTCTCGGGCGGCGCGCCGCTCGGCACCCGCCTCGGCCACTTCTACCGCGGCATCGGCGTCGTCATCCTCGAGGGCTACGGGCTCACCGAGACCACCGCCCCCGTGGCGGTCAACACCCCCGACCGCATCAAGATCGGCACCGTCGGCCCGCCGCTGCCGGGCACCGGAATCCGCATCGCCGATGACGGCGAGGTGCTGCTCAAGGGTGTCGGCGTCTTCGGCAGCTACCACGGCAACCCCACCGCCACGGCGGACGCGCTCGTCGACGGCTGGTTCCACACCGGTGACATCGGCGAGATGGACGACGACGGCTACCTCCGCATCACCGGACGCAAGAAGGAGATCCTCGTGACGGCGGGCGGCAAGAACGTCGCCCCCGCCGTGCTCGAGGACCGCCTGCGCGCCCACCCGCTCGTGTCGCAGTGCATCGTCGTCGGCGACCAGAAGCCGTTCATCGGCGTGCTGCTGACGCTCGACGACGAGATGTGGCCGCTCTGGGCGAAGACGCACGGCCTCGACGCCGTCTCCCTCGAGCAGGCCCGTTCGAACCCCAAGGTCCTCGAGGCCCTGCAGGAGGCGGTCGACCGCGCCAACGAGGCCGTGTCCAAGGCAGAGTCCATCCGCAAGTTCGCGGTGCTTCCAGGTGACTTCACCGAGGCGAACGGCTACCTCACCCCGTCGCTCAAGCTCAAGCGCAACGTCGTCATGAAGGACTTCTCCGACCAGGTCGACGCGCTGTACTCCTGAGCCGTCTGCCTCGGACCAGGGCGACTCGCCGCGGCGGACCGCTCAGCGCAGCAGACCGCGTAGCCGTTCCTGCCACTCCATGACGAGGCGGCCCCGCGTGGTTCCGATGGTGCTCCTCAGGGCGTCGTCGACGATGCCTTCGCGGTCGTCGAGGCGGCCGGTGGGCACCGCGAGCCCGCCCGCCGCCGCACGGTAGAGGTCGACGACGGAGCGGGTGCCGTGTGCGTCGGCCAGGGTGCGCACGGCCAGCAGGGAGAGGCCGTATGCCGCCTGGAGGGTCGGGGTGCCCGGGGCGAAGTCGGCGTCCGTGGGCAAGGAGGAGGGCATCCCCGTGGTTCGGACCAGCGTGACCGCCGGAGCGACGACCGCCTTCTCGGGCAGGTCGATCGGCGTGTAGGCGACGAGCTCGGCGAACCCTTCCGAGAGCCACACCGGCACTCCGCGGGTGGTCGAGCCGCGGACGGTGACGTGGGTCAGCTCGTGCGTCATCACCACGTCACGCCCGTCGGGCCGGAGCGAGGTCCAGGCCTTGGGCACGAGGATGATGCGGTCTGCTCCGGCCGGCTCGCCGGGCGTCAGCGGCCCGTCGGTGGCTGCGGCAACACCGCCGAGGCCGGAGGGCCCTGCGCTCCGGCCGAGCAGCCGGCCGGCGTCGACGTCGCTGGCGGGCGCGATCCAGACCGCGGGGCGGGCGCTGCCCCACACCGTGGCGACCCGCGAGGCCGCTGTGCGTGCGCGGCGGGAGATCTCGTCGACCCGCGACACGTCGCCGACGGCAAGCACGAGAGCTGTCGGTGTGCGTCGGACCTTCAGGCCCTCGAGGTCCCAGGGCTGCGGGCGCCCTGACGGCGCGCTCGCGGTGATCTGCGGACGTTCCGGCACCGCCGGATCAGCCTTCAAGGTGAGGTCGAGGTCGAAAGCCCGGGACGCCGTGTCGAACCCGTGGATCCTGTAGCTGAGGCTGACCCTGACGTCCCACTCCACCGACGTGCCCGCCGGAGCCGGAACCGGCGCGGTCGTCTCACGCACGGCGCCGAGCCGGAGGTCGTCGACCCCGATGGCGGTCATCCGCTGGAGCACGGCGGCCTGCGTGCGTCGGAGTGGGGCCGGCGACGAGCCGCCGAGCGGCGCCAGCCACCCGGACTCGTCGCCGCGCTGCGCCGCCGCGAGCCGGTCGCGAACCAGCGCCGTGACGGACTGCTGCCTCGCGGATGCCCACTGTTCAGGTGCGATCCCCGCGTCGGGCGTGGCCGGCAGCGTGGCCGCACCGGCGGCGGGCGGAGCAGACGCGACGTTCGGCGCACCGGCGAGCGTGGACGGCTCGGCCGTGCACGCTGTCAGCGCGAGGCCAGCGAGTACCGCGCCGACGGCAGTCGGGAACGCCCGCCGCCTCGCGGCCGCGCTCGGTCGATGGGTCTGGCTCGGCACCGCGTCATCGTGCCACGGCCGCTCCCGAAGAGGATGGGCCTGAGGTCAGACCGCCCAACGGCCGGGATGAAGCTGCGTGGGGGCCGCCACCTCCTGGTCGAGCTCGGCACGGGCGGCGTTGGCGGTCGTGGTCGTGACCAGCCCGGCCGCGAGGAAGGCCGACACGGCGCGACGCTCGGCGCGGTCGAGCGGCACGGTGCCGGGCGTCGCGAGCGACGGCGCCGCGAGGTCGGGGCGTTCCGCGCCGGTCGGTCGAACGCCCGGTCGGAACGGGGTCGCGTGGAGCGCCGTCACCATGCAGTCGGCGCACTGGACGTCCCGCACGGGGCAGGTCTGGCAGTCGACGAGCATCATCGTTGTTTCCACCCTTCGTCTCTCGTTGCGATCTGTCGTGGAAGACGCTAGGGGCCCCCACCGACAACACCCGGCCGCGGCCGAGTCGGCACCCGTCCGGAGGTGCGGGTCCGGCACGAGCCGACCGGTCCAGGTCTTTCCACGGACGGACGCCGCGCCTCCGGGTCGATGTCGGCGCCCCCGCCTACCGTCGGGGGCATGCAGGCGATCCAGGCGACGTTCGATGACCTCGGCACCTCACTTGCCGGCGTCACCTTCGTCGTCGTCGACCTCGAGACCACCGGCGGCACCCCCGCGCAGTGCGGCATCACCGAGATAGGAGCCGTCAAGGTGCGCGGCGGTGAGGTGCTCGGCGAGTTCCAGACGCTCGTCAACCCGGCAGAGCCGATCCCGGCGTTCATCTCGGTGCTCACCGGCATCACCGACACGATGGTGCGCGACGCACCGCGCATCGAGAGCGCGCTGCCCGCCTTCCTCGAGTTCGCCGCGGGCAGCGTCCTGGTGGCCCACAACGCGGGCTTCGACATCGGCTTCCTCAAGGCGGCAGCCGCGCGGGTCGGCGCCCCGTGGCCGGGCTTCGCCGTGCTCGACACCCTGCAGCTCGCGCGACAGCTCGTCGTGCGCGACGAGTCGCCCAACCACCGGCTCGCCTCCCTGGCCCAGGTGTTCGGCTCCCCCACCACCCCCGACCACCGTGCGCTGCACGACGCCCGAGCCACCGTCGACGTCCTCCACGGCCTCATCGAACGTGTCGGCAACCTCGGCGTCCACACGCTCGAGGAGCTGTCCAGCTACAGCTCTCGCGTGACGCCGTCGCAGCGGCGCAAGCGCTTCCTCGCCGACCCGCTGCCCAGCTCCCCGGGGGTCTACCTCTTCAAGGACGGCGCCGATCGCGTCCTCTACGTCGGCACGAGCCGCGACATCCGCACCCGCGTGCGCACCTACTTCACCGCCTCGGAGCAACGCAGCAGGATGGCCGAGATGGTGCGGCTCGCTCACGTCGTCCACCCGATCGTCTGCCAGACCCCGCTCGAGGCCCAGGTGCGCGAGCTGCGCCTCATCGACGAGCACAAGCCCCGCTTCAACCGGCGGTCCAAGGACGGCCGCAGGGCGGTGTGGGTCAAGCTCACCCAGGAGCGGTTCCCCCGGCTGTCCATCGTCAAGCAGGTCCGCGACGACGACGCCCACTACATCGGCCCGTTCCGTTCCCGGGTCACCGCGCAGGCCGCGGTCGACGCGGTCCACGAGGTGGTCCCGCTGCGCCAGTGCACCGGCCGTGTCACCGGCCGCGGCACCGCCTGCGCTCTCGCCGACATGGGCCGCTGCGGCGCTCCCTGCACCGGCGCCCAGTCCGAGGGCGACTACGCCGTCGTCGTCGCCGACTGCCGCGCGATCTTCACGGGCAACGCCAGGCCCGGCGCCGAGCTGCTTCGCGCCCGACTCGAGGAGCTCGCCTCGCAGGAGCGTTTCGAGGACGCCGCCCGGGTGCGCGACCGGTTCCTCCAGCTGGTCCGTGGTGCGGCCCGGGCCCAGCGGCTCGCGCCCCTGACGCGATCTCCCGAGATCGTCGCGGCCCGGCGCAGTGACGCGGGCGGCTGGGAGCTCGTCACGATCCGCCACGGTCGCCTCGCGGGCACCGCTGTCAGCCCGCGGGGCGCCGACCCGATGCCCTTCGTGGCCTCCATGCAGGCCACGGCCGAGGTCGTGCCGGCACCGACGCCCGACCGTCCGTCCGCGCTGACCGAGGAGACCGAGATCCTGCTGCGCTGGCTCGAGGCCCCGGGCGTGCGCATCGTCGAGCTCGACGGCCTCTGGACCTGCCCCGTTGGCGGCGCCGGGTCCGTCCGCAGCGAGCTCGAGCCCGCAGTCGCCTCGGCACGCGACGTCGTCGGCTTCGACGACGACGTGGCCGCCGCTGGGAGCCCTGGACGCGCTGGCGGTGGGCCGTCCGGGCGGGGCGGTCACGGCCCGGGCGGCGGCCGACGCGGCGGCCTGCGCCGCGCCGGATAGGGGCCGGATCGCCTGGAGTCGCTACGGCTAGGGTGTCCTCGTGATCACCGCCATCGTCATGATCAGCTGCGAGGTCGACCGGATCCCCGAGGTGGCCGAGGCCATCGCCGAGATCCCTGCCGTGTCCGAGGTCTACTCGGTGACCGGCGACGCCGACCTCATCGCCATGGTGCGGGTCAAGGCGCACGAGGAGTTCGCCGACGTCATCGCCGACCGGCTCAACAAGGTCCAGGGCATCGTCGGAACCTCTACCCACATCGCCTTCCGCACCTACTCCTCGCACGACCTCGAGGCTGCCTTCAGCCTCGGCCTCGAAGGCGAGTAGCAGCGGCGTCGAGGGCTGAGCGGCTCGGCTCAGCCGGTCACCCTGAGGTGCCCGACCACCTTGTACTCGGAGTCGGAGAGCTCGTGCTCCGTGCCGGGCTCGAGCTCCATCTGCTTGAGTGCACCGGCCCAGAAGCGCAGGATCCGCCCGACCTCCTGCTCAGGAGCTCCGCTGACGGCGTCCAGGTCGATGTCGATGACGAAGCGCATGGCCACGACGCTAGACCCGACGGGCCGTCGGGTCGATGTCGAGGACGGCCCGCCTCGTGGACGCGGCCGGCGTCTGCGTCAGCGGGAGGTTGCCGCCACCCAGCGCTCGACGAGAGCCGCCGCCGCACCGGTGTCGATGGCGTCGGCTGCGAGGTCCATGCCGGTGCGCAGGTCTGCGTCGAAGTCCGAGGACGACGTGCCCGAGTCGGGTCGGGTCAGGGCGAGGGCGATGCCGGCGTTGAGCAGCACCGCGTCGCGCACCGCACCGGTGGCGCCGGCGAACGTCGCACGCACGACCTCGGCGTTGTGCGCGGCGTCGCCGCCGCGCAGGGCCTCGATGGGGTGCAGCTCGAGCCCGAGCCGGGTGGGGTCCACCGAGCGCTCGGTGACCGCACCTGCGCGAACCCACCAGACGTGCGTCGTGGTGGAGACGGTGACCTCGTCGAGACCGTCGTCGCCGCGGAACACGGCGGCGTCCTTGCCGCGGTCGGCGAAGACCCCCGCCAGCAGCGGGGCCATGCGGGCGTCGGCACAGCCCACGGCGGCATACGTCGGCTGCGCGGGGTTGGTGAGCGGCCCGAGGAAGTTGAACGCCGTGCCGATTCCGAGGTCGCGCCGCGGGACGGCCGTGTGACGGAACGAGGGATGGAACGTCTGGGCGAAGCAGAAGGTGATGCCCGCCTCGTCGGCGACCTCGACCACCCGTTCGGGCGGAAGCGACAGGTCGATGCCGAGCGCCTCGAGGACGTCGGCCGAACCGGACGACGAGGAGGCGGCCCGGTTGCCGTGCTTGACCAGGCGTACGCCGGCGGCCGCGGCCACCATCGACGACATCGTCGAGATGTTCACGGTGTGGGCGCGGTCTCCCCCGGTGCCGACGATGTCGAGGCTCGGGCCGGGGACCTCGATGCGCCGGGCGTGGGCGAGCATCTGCTCGGCCAGGCCACGCATCTCGTCGATGCTCTCGCCCTTGGCGCGGAGTCCGACGAGGAACCCCGCGACCTGCGAAGGGGTCGCCTCCCCCTCCATGATCTGGTTCATGGCCCACTCGGCCGTGGGGCGGTCGAGGTCCCGACCCGCGATGAGGTCGGTCAGCAGCCCTGACCAGGTGGTGTCGTCCTGACCCACGATCAGGCGGTGGGCACGCCCGCGCGGGCGAGCGTGGCGATGGCCGAGGTCAACGCGATCGGGTCGAGCGGGTGCGGGACGGCCAGGTCGGCCTGCGACCACGCCGCGAGCCAGCTGTCCTGTGGGCGACCGGTGAGCACGATGATCGGCGGGCACTCGAAGATCTCGTTCTTCAGCTGGCGCGCGAGCCCGAGGCCGCCGACCTTCGCCGCCTCGCCGTCGAGCACGAGGATGTCGAAACGCTCGGAGTCGACCGACGAGACCACCGCGTCGGCGGTGGCGCACTCGTGCCAGCGGGTCACCTCGACGTCCTTGGCAGGTCGGCGACCGACGGCCGCGCGCACGGCGTCACGGGTGGTGAAGTCGTCGCTGTAGAGCAGCACGCTCACCTTCGCCACCTGGCTGGTCGACTCGTCGGTCGTGGCGATCTCGGTGGACGTTCCCTGCGCTGCACTGTCGTTCGAGGCGGTCATGCGCCTGATGCTACCGGGCAGGTCACGCCGCACCGCAGGGACCTCCCGGCCCTCGGGACGACGTCGTCGGACCCCGGCGAAGGTCGCGCCGGACGGCGTGGGAGGGTGGCTCCCGGACGGCCCCGAGCACGGCTGTTCAGGGTTCGTGTCGGAATGGTCACGAATCCTCTACACCCGCGCGAGAAACCTCCCCCTAGCGGGGGGTCCCTCGCACAGCCGGACAGGAATGTGGGAATAATGTCCAACGTGGCGACAGCATCAGCAGTTCCTTCAAGCGCAGTAGCGACTTCGGCCCACCACGGACCGGCGACCCGTCCCAACATGGTCGCCGTCGGCACCATCGTGTGGCTCTCCTCGGAGCTCATGTTCTTCGCGGGTCTGTTCGCCGTCTACTTCCAGCTCCGATCGGTGCGCGGCGACCTCTGGGCCGTGCAGACCGAGAAGCTGAACCTGCCGTTCGCGAGCGTCAACTGCCTCGTGCTCGTCATCTCCTCCGTGTGGTGCCAGCTCGGCGTCTGGAAGGCCGAGCGCGGCCAGAAGGCCCGCACCGGAAGGCTTTTCGACCTCAAGGGCTGGGGCATGCGCGAGTGGTACGTCCTCACGTACCTCTTCGGCGCCTTCTTCATCGCCGGCCAGGTGATGGAGTACTCCGAGCTCGTCCACGAGAACGTGACGCTCAGCTCCGACGCGTACGGCTCGGTGTTCTACATGGCCACCGGCTTCCACGGCCTGCACGTCACCGGCGGCCTGATCGCGTTCCTGCTCATCATCGCCCGCACGTTCACCACCCGGCGTTACACGCACGCCAACGCCACCGGCGCCGTCGTGACGTCCTACTACTGGCACTTCGTCGACGTCGTGTGGATCGCCCTCTTCGCGACCATCTACATCCTGCGCTGATTCGCGAGCCGGTTTCACGCATGAGCGCCCCGCTGCTGCACCCGACCACCACCACCATGGACGACAGGACCCCACAGTGAACGCCTTGGCCGCCCGACGTCGACACCCCGCCGCGATCGCGGTGCTGCTGCTGATCGGCCTTCTCGTGACCGGTGGCGCCTACTCCTTCCTGGCGCCCAGGGATGCCAACGCCGCAGCGCCCACCGCTGCGGCCGACGCGGTCTCCGAGGGCAAGGACCTCTTCGTGGCCAACTGCGCCACCTGCCACGGCCTCAACGCCCAGGGCACCAAGTCCGGCCCGTCCCTCGTGGGCGTGGGCGCGGCGTCGGTCGACTTCCAGGTCGGCACCGGACGTATGCCGCTCGCCGGTCCCAACGTCCAGGCCCCCGTCAACAAGGTGAAGTTCGACGACGAGCAGATCGGCGCCCTCGCCGCGTACGTCGCCTCGCTCGGCCCCGGCCCGTCGATCCCCGAGACCAAGTGGACGACCGTCATCGAGCCCGGCACGGCCGAGAACAACAAGGCGATCGCGGAGGGCGGCGAGATCTTCCGCGTCAACTGCGCCATGTGCCACAACTTCGCCGGCGCCGGTGGCGCCCTGACGCGCGGCAAGTACGCCCCGGCCCTCGACGAGACGACGCCCAAGCACATCTACGAGGCGATGGTCAGCGGTCCCCAGTCGATGCCCGTCTTCAACGACACCAACCTGACTCCCGAGGCGAAGCAGAAGGTCATCTCCTACCTCAAGGCCCAGGAGTCGCAGACGAACGTCGGCGGCCTGACGCTCGGCAACCTCGGCCCCGTCTCCGAGGGCCTCTTCGCCTGGGTCTTCGCCCTCGGCATCCTCATCGGCTGCGCCGTCTGGCTGGGCAAGAAGGCCGCATGACCCCGCGCTGCATCGTCCAGATCACGAACGACGACAGGACCACGACCCGATGAACGACCACGAGACCACGGAACACGGGACGAGCACCGCACTCGTCCCGGCTGCCGGCGACGGGCACGACCTGCTCCCCGCGTCGATGATCCGCGACGCCGACCAGTTCGAGAACCCCGGTCTGCCGCCGCACGTGCACCGTCTCGCCGACGACCACCCCGACGCCGCCAAGCGCGCCGAGCGCCAGGTCGCGACGATGTTCGGCCTGTCGATGCTTGCGACGCTGGTGTTCTTGGTCAGCTACTTCGCGGTCCCCGACGAGGCGACCTTCTTCTTCCCCGGCATCGGCGTGGCGAAGACGCAGAACGTCGTGCTCGGCCTCTCGCTCGGCTTCGCGATCTTCCTCATCGGCATCGGGGCCGTGCACTGGGCCAAGACGCTGATGTCCGACGAGGAGATCGTCGAGGAGCGCCACCTGCAGGCCTCCACCGGTGAGCAGCGGGCGAAGGCCGTCGCGGCGGTCACCGCGGGGGTCGAGTCCACGCAGCTGACGCGCCGTCCCGTCCTCAAGTACTCCCTCGGCGGGGCGCTCGGCCTCTTTGCGCTCCCCCTCGGCCTCCAGGTGGCCGGATCGCTCGGCCCGGTGACGGTCGAGGAGCTCAAGCACACCATCTGGGACCTCTCGGAGAACGGCGGCAAGCCGATCCGGCTCATGCGCGACCCGGAGATGACGCCGATCCGTTTCGACGAGGTCACCGCCGGCTCGGTCTTCCACGTCATGCCCGAGACGCTCCAGAAGCACATCGACGAGGGCAAGCACGTCCTCGAGGCCAAGGCCAAGGCTGCGGTCATCCTCATCCGTCTCGACCCCGACCTGATCAAGGTGCAGAAGACGAAGGACTGGGGCGTCGACGGCGTCGTCGCCTACTCCAAGATCTGCACCCACGTCGGCTGTGCGGTCGGCCTGTACGAGCAGCAGACGCACCACCTGCTCTGCCCGTGCCACCAGTCGACCTTCGACCTCACCGAGGACTGCGCAGTCATCTTCGGCCCGGCCAAGCGGCCCCTGCCGCAACTCAAGATCACCGTCGACGACGCGGGCTACCTCGTCGCCCCCGAGGGCTTCCACGAGCCCGTCGGACCGAGCTTCTGGGAGCGTGCGCGATGAGCACCACAGAGACCCGCCCCGCTGACGCCCTCCGCGCCGGCGACCGCCAGGCAGACGAACGAGCATCTGCCGCAAAGCCGCTCGGCGGCATCGCCGGCTGGGTCGACGACCGCGTCGGCGCCGCCAAGGGCGTCTCCTTCCTCGCGAAGAAGGTCTTCCCCGACCACTGGTCGTTCATGCTCGGCGAGATCGCCATGTACTCGATGATCGTCTGCCTGCTCACCGGTGCGTTCCTCACCTTCTGGTTCGTCCCGAGCGCCAGCCAGGTCGTCTACGACGGCAGCTACGTGCCGCTGCAGGGCGTGACGATGTCCGACGCCTATCGCTCCACGCTCGGCATCTCGTTCGACATCCGTGGTGGCCTGCTCATCCGGCAGATCCACCACTGGGCCGCGCTGATCTTCGTCGTGTCGGTCTTCGTGCACATGGCGCGCGTCTTCTTCACCGGCGCCTTCCGCAAGCCGCGTGAGATCAACTGGGTCTTCGGCACCATCCTGTCGATGCTCGCCTGCATCGAGGGCTTCGCGGGCTACTCGCTGCCCGACGACCTGCTCTCCGGCACCGGCATCCGGGCCATGAACGGCTTCGTGCAGTCGGTGCCGGTCATCGGCTCGTACATGTCCTACTTCATCTTCGGTGGGGCGTTCCCGGGCGAGGCGATCATCCCCCGCCTCTACTCGGCGCACGTTCTGCTCATCCCGGCCATCCTCGTGGGCCTTTTCACGGCACACATCCTGCTGGTGTTCGTGCACAAGCACACCCAGTTCCCCGGCCCGGGACGCACCAACAACAACGTCGTCGGCTACCCCCTCCTGCCGGTGTACATCGCCAAGGCGGGTGGCTTCTTCTTCATCGTCTTCGGCGTCATCACGCTGATCTCCGCGGTCGTGAGCATCAACCCGATCTGGGCCTACGGCCCCTACGACCCGTCGCCCATCACGGCCGGCTCCCAGCCGGACTGGTACATGGGCTTCGCGGACGGTGCGCTGCGACTGCTGCCCGGCTTCCTCGAGTTCCAGACGTTCGGCTTCACGTGGAGCATGAACATCTTCCCGGGCTCGATCCTGCTCCTGCCGATCATGTGGGGCATCATCGGCGCCTACCCGTTCGTCGAGGCCTGGGTCACCGGCGACAAGCGCGAGCACCACCTGCTCGACCGGCCGCGCAACGCCCCGACCCGCACCGCGATCGGTATCGCCGGCATCACGATGTACGTCGTGCTCTTCCTGGCCGCGGGCAACGACCTCATGGCGATCAAGCTGCACCTCTCGATCAACGACATCACGCAGACCCTGCGCGTGCTCTTCTTCATCGGGCCGCCGATCGCCTTCTGGATCACCAAGCGCATCTGCCTCAGCCTCCAGCGGGCCGACCGCCAGAAGGTGCTCCACGGTCGCGAGACCGGCACGATCTGGCGTCACGCCGACGGCAAGTTCGAGGAGATCCACGCCCCGCTCACGCCGCAGGAGCGCTGGGTCCTGGTCCAGCACGAGGCGCACGAGCCGCTCCAGCTCACGGCCGGAACCGACACCAACGGGGTCGACAGCCCGGTCGCCCGCAAGGAGCGCCTGCGCGCGAAGTTCTCGAACTTCTACTTCAAGGACCGCGTCGCGCCGGCCACGCCGAGCGAGCTGGAGGCCGCCCACCACGAGCACGACGGCCACGACGACCACGACGCTGCCGCGACGGGCGAGCACGAGGCCATCGAGTCACGTGGTGCGGGCCAGGAGCGCGAGACCATCAAGGCTCGCCAGCACGACTGAGCCGCAACGCATCTCGTGCGGAAGGGGCGCGACCCGCTGGGGTCGCGTCCCTTCCGCACGTGCGAGACTGCACAATGTGGTGCACCTCTCCGAAGCCGAGTTCGACGACGCCGTCGGCGATGCCCTCGACTCCATTCCGACGGGGCTGGCACGAGCGATGGACAACGTGGTCGTGCTGGTCGAGGACGAGCCGCCGGCTGACGACCCCGACCTGCTCGGGGTCTACGACGGCACGCCCCTCACCGAGCGTGACAGCTGGTGGGCCGCGGGCGCCCTCCCCGACCGCATCACCATCTTCAGGGGGCCGCTGCAGCGGATGTGCGAGACCTCCGAGGAGCTGCGTGAGGAGATCGCCGTCACGGTGGTGCACGAGGTCGCTCACCACTTCGGCATCGACGACGACCAGCTGCACGACCTCGGCTGGGGCTGAGTCACGGGGCGACACGGTGCCGCCTGACAGTCGTGCACCAAGGGTGGACAGAAGTCTTTACGGGGGCCCACAGGGGGTTTACCGTCGAGGGACACAACCGATCGGACGGAGGTGCCAATGTTCACTCCCATACGATCGCACTGCGAGCCCGAAGGGCCGTGAAGAGCAGTGACGACTGAAGGGGAAGGCGCGCGCCTTCCCCTTCGTCATGTCCGGGGACGTCTCAACGGCGGCGCTCATGCCGTTAGGCCAGCGCGAGATCCGGGACATGAGGCCCGACTCGTGACTGTTTGACCCGAATCGTCCTCTGCGGCTGGGGATTCGGGGCATGGACGCTGTCTCTCGGGACCGGCAGACTGGGACCTCGTAGGGGGAATGGTCACTCGGGGATCGTGGAGGATTCGCCGTGTCCCACAGAGCAACCACCTCTAGCAACCGACGACTGCTGCCGCGTCGACGCATCGCCTCCCTCGGATGGGCCGTCGTCGTCATCCTGGCCCTCGCCATCCCCATCGTCCTGCTCGCGCGCACCGGGGTCCTCTCCGGCCTGCCGTTGCTGCACGTGCTCTCGCTCGTCACCGGGCTGATCGCACTGTCGCTGCTCGTGGCGGCCTTCCTGCTGCCATCCAGGGTGCGCACCCTCACGAGCCAGCTGGGCATCGAGCGGGTGCTGAGGACGCACCGAGCGCTGGCGATCGGCACCGGCACGGTGGTGCTGGCGCATCTCGTCTTCGCCGTCGCCCACTCCCCCAAGGGCATCGGCCTGCTCGACCTGCGTGACGCGCCGCCCAGGGTGTGGTTCGCCCTCACCGCAACGGTCTCGCTCGTGGCCATCGTCGTCCTCGCGTGGACCCGGCGTCGGCGCCGTCCACGCTACGAGGGGTGGCGCCTCTCCCACGTGATCCTGGCCAACGTCATCGTGCTCGCCACCGCCATGCACGTGTGGCTGCTCGACGACTTGGTCAACAACGCCATCGTGCTCGTGTGGTTCACGCTGCTCGCCGTGCTCGTCATTGGGCTCTGGGTCTATCGATGGTGGTGGCGTCCTCGGCGACAGCGCCAGAACGCGTACCTCATCGACGAGATCCGACAGCACCCCGACAGCTCGGCCACGCTCGTCCTCCACGCGGAGGGGCACGAGGGCGTGCCCTTCCGCCCGGGCCAGTTCGCGTTCCTCAAGATCGGTGCCTCGCCGCACGTCTTCGAGGAGCACCCGTTCACCATCGCCTCCGCCGCGACCGAGCCGTGGCGCAAGGAGTTCACGATCAAGGCCCTCGGCGACTTCAGCGAGCTCGTCGCCGGCATGAAGGCCGGTCGTCGGGTCTACCTCGACGGCCCCCACGGCTCGTTCACCGTCGACGGACTCGCCTCCGAGGCCATCGTGCTGATCGCCGGCGGGGTCGGTGTGACGCCGATGCTGAGCATGGTGCGCACCCTCGCCGAGCGACGTGACCAGCGGCCGGTCGCCCTCTTCGTCGCCGGACGCACCGCCGACGACCTGCTGCACCGGGAACGCCTCGACGGCCTGGTGCACGACCTCGACCTCCACATCGTGGAGATCCTCGAGGAGCCCCCCGAGAGCTGGGACGGCGAGGTCGGCTGGCTCACCCGGCCGATGCTGAAACGGCATCTGCCGATGCGACGACGGCTCCGCATCGACTACTTCATCTGCGGGCCGGGGCCGATGGTTGCTGCCGTGACCCGCACCCTCGAAGGGCTTGGGGTGCGCAACAGCCGGATCCACACCGAGCTGTTCGACGTCGTCTGAGGGCGAAGCACCCGGCATGCGAAAGGACCCGGTCGCCGAGGCGACCGGATCCTTTCACGACACCCGACGGGGTCGCGTGTCTCAGATGGAGTACTCGCCCGAGAAGGACTCGAACACCCAGAGGCACACGGCGACGACCCCGAGGAACGCGCCGATGATGAAGAGCCACCACCCGACGGCGAGGCCGGCGAACATGATGGCCCCCGAGCCGGCGAGCCAGAGCGGGGTCCACGAGCTCGCGACGAAGTAGCCGTAGTTGCCCTCGGCGTCCTCGATCTCACCCGAGGCGTTGTCCTCGGGACGCAGCGGGAGCTTCTTGCCCGTCATCCAGAGGTAGAAGCCGGTGAGGGCGAAGAGGAGGGTGGTGAGCAGCAGGGCAACCACACCGATCGGCTCGGACCACTTGGACCAGAAGCCGTAGATCAGGGTGACCGGGACGAAGAAGACGACCAGGTAGAGGAACAGCTTGGTTTCGACGCGCATCGTGTCAGCCCTCGCGCTTCTCGGTGTGGGCGGCCTTCTCGGGGGCGGCCACGTCGGCCGGCCCCATCACCTGCACCAGGGTGTTGCGGTCAGCGACCGGCGTGCCGCCGGCCACCGACTCGGGGTGGTGCAGGTCGAACGCCGGGCGCTCCGAACGGATGCGCGGCAGCGACGTGAAGTTGTGCCGCGGCGGCGGGCACGAGGTCGCCCACTCGAGCGAGGCGCCGTAGCCCCACGGGTCGTCGGACTTGACCAGAGGAGCGTGCTTCCAGGTCTTCCAGACGTTGTAGACGAACGGGATCATCGAGGCGCCGAGCAGGAACGCGCCGACGCTGGAGACGATGTTGGCCGCTTGGAAGCCCTCTTCCGGCAGGTAGTCGGCGTAACGACGGGCCATGCCCTCGACGCCGAGCCAGTGCTGGATGAGGAACGTCATGTGGAAGCCGATGAAGAGCATCCAGAAGTGGATCTTGCCGAGCGTCTCGTCGAGCATCCGGCCGGTCAGCTTGGGCCACCAGAAGTAGTAGCCGGAGAACATCGCGAAGACCACGGTGCCGAAGACGGTGTAGTGGAAGTGCGCGACGATGAAGTAGCTGTCGGAGAGGTGGAAGTCGAGGGCCGGGCTCGCGAGGATGACACCCGTCAGGCCGCCGAAGAGGAAGGTGACCAGGAAGCCCATCGCCCAGAGCATCGGCGTGGCCATGACGACCTTGCCGCCCCACATCGTGCCGATCCAGTTGAAGAACTTCACACCGGTCGGCACGGCGATCAGCATCGTCATCACCGAGAAGAAGGGTAGGAGCACTTGCCCGGTGACGTACATGTGGTGCGCCCAGACGCTGGCCGAGAGCGCAGCGATGGCGATCGTGGCGAAGACGAGGGTCTTGTAGCCGAAGATCGGCTTGCGTGAGAAGACCGGCAGGACCTCGCTGATGATGCCGAAGAAGGGCAACGCGATGATGTAGACCTCGGGATGGCCGAAGAACCAGAAGAGGTGCTGCCACAGCATGGCGCCGTTGTTCTCGGCGTCGAAGATGTGCATCCCGAACCGGCGGTCGCCACCGAGGGCGAAGAGCGCCGCGGCGAGGATCGGGAAGACGAGGATCGCGAGCAGCGAGGTGACCAGCACCGTCCAGGTGAAGATCGGCATGCGGAACATCGTCATGCCGGGCGCCCGCAGGCAGATGATCGTCGTGATGAAGTTGACGGCACCCAGGATCGTGCCGAAACCGGCCATGGCCAGACCGAAGACCCAGAGGTCACCGCCCAGGCCCGGGCTGTAGCTGACGTCGGACAGCGGCGCGTACGCGAACCAGCCGAACGCCGCCGCGCCCTGCGGCGTCAGGAAGCCGACGGAGGCGATGAGGCCACCGAAGAGGTAGAGCCAGTAGGCGAACATGTTGAGGCGCGGGAAGGCGACGTCGGGGGCCCCGATCTGCAGCGGCATCACGGCGTTCGCGAAGCCGGCGAAGAGCGGCGTCGCGAAGAGCAGCAGCATGATCGTGCCGTGCATCGTGAAGAGCTGGTTGTACTGCTCGGGGTTGTCGACGATCTGCAGGCCCGGCGCGACCAGCTCGGCACGGATGAGCAGCGCCATGACGCCGCCGAGCAGGAAGAACACGAACGAGGTGATGAAGTAGAGGTTGCCGATGACCTTGTGGTCAGTCGTCGTCACCCACTTCACGAACGTCTGGCCCTTGGCCGCTCGCGGCCTGGACGTGGTGAGGGGCGTGGACTGCGCCTCACGCCTGAGGGTTGCGGACGTCATCAGTTGCTCCCAGTGCGGGCGGGTGCGGGGATCTTGTCGATGTCGGACTGGACCATCTTCTCGCGGCTGACGTCGACGGGGATGAGGCCCTCCTGCCCGATGGACTTGAGGCGGGCCATCTCCTGGTCGTACTCGGCCTGCGGCACGACCTTGACCATGAACAGCATCTGTGAGTGGTAGGCGCCGCAGAGCTCGGCGCACTTGCCCTGGAAGGTGCCGGTCTGCGTGGGCGTCAGCTGGAACTTGTTCGTCTTGCCGGGGAGCATGTCCATCTTCATCATGAAGGCCGGCACCCAGAAGCTGTGGATCACGTCGCGGGCGTTGAGCACGAACTCCACGCGCTTGTTGACGGGCAGGTAGAGCACGGGCATCTGCGCGCGCTTGCCCTCGCTGCCGTCGAGCTCGGTGTGGACACCGCTCTCGTGGACGTTGGAGTCGACGTAGTTGAAGTCCCAGCTCCACTGCTTGGCGACGACGCTGACCGTGAGGTCCTGCTTCGTGCTCGTGTCGACGAGGGCGGCCTCGTCGCGGGCGGTGTAGTAGAAGAAGACGGCCACCATGAACACCGGGATGACGGTGTAGAGCAGCTCCATCGGCACGTTGTAGCGCAGCTGCACGGGGAGGGTCTCGTCACCCTTGCGCTTGCGGAAGCGGATGGCGGCGTAGAGCATCAGGCCCCACGTGATGGCCCCCACGCCGAGGACGGCGATCCAGCTGCCGATCCAGAGGTCGGTGACTCGCTGCCCGCTGTCGGAGACCACGGGAGGCAGATAACCGTTGGACACCTGACCCTGGCATCCCGCCAGGGCGAGACTCGCCAGGGCCGCGAGTCCAACGATGCGGACCGGCGCGCGTCGCCGCCTGGTCTCCCCTACCACTGGCGTCACCGCCGGCGTCGCCACCGGGGTGTCTTCGTGCTCAGGCACCAGGTGCACCTTTCGTTCCGTACGTGGGCGCGCAGGGCGCGCGTCAAACGTGTTCACGTCAAACCGTCAGGGCAGCCAAGGCCCACGTCGGCAACCCTACCGCCCCTCTCGTCACGCTGTCCGCAGGGGGCGGCTAACGTTGCGGCGTGGTCAGTCACGATCCGGGAACAACCCCTGGACAGGGTGCCGCGAGCCTGTCAGGGCCCTCCCGCGCGGTCCCTCCGGTGGCCCGTCGACGCCTGCTCGACGCCGCTGCTGGGCCGCTCCACCCGGTGGCTCGCGACACGCTGCTGGCCGCCGTGGAGGTGGGTTGGGCCGACCCTGCCCGGCTGCACGCCGAGGGCCGTCGTGCAGGGGCGCTGCTCGACCGTGCGCGCGAGGTCGTGGCATCAGGGCTCGGGGTGCGACCCAGCGAGGTGAGCTTCCTGCCGAGCGGCCCCACCGCACTCACCAGGGCGGTCGAGGGAATCGCGTATGCCGCCCGGCGGCGCGGGGCGCGCACCGTGGCCTCCGCGGTGGAGCACTCGGCAGTGCTCGTCCCGGCCCGGGCTCGGGCGGCCGCGGCCGACGACGCACGGCTGCTCGCCGAGGTCTCCGTCGACGCCGTGGGACGGCTCGACCTCGACGCCTGGCAAGAGGCTCTCGCAGCGCCCGGCACGGTCGTCGCCGCCCTGCAGAGCGCGAACGGCGAGGTCGGCACGCGGCAGCCGCTCGGCCCAGCCCGCGAGGCGGCCGCCGCACACGGCATACCCCTGGTCGTCGACGCGATGGCGTCGCTCGGACGCGACGCCGTGCCGACCGACTGGGACGTCCTCGTCGGCGACGCTCGCTCGTGGGGCGGGCCCCCGCTCGGCATCCTCGCCGTCCGTGAGGGTGTGCGCTGGCAGTGGTCCGGGTCGCGGGCCGATGTCGAGCACGGTCGCTGGGACGTCTCGCCATGGGTGCCGCTCGCCCTGGCCGCGGCCGAGGCCTGGCAGCAGACGTCGGCCACTCGCGAGTCCGACTCCGAGGTGACCCGGGGCCTGGTCGACGACGTGCGATCCGCCGCCTCGCAGGTGCCCGACACCGAGGTCGTCGGCGACCCCGAGGACCGGCTCCCCCACGTGGTGACGTTCTCGAGTCTCTACGTCGACGGCGAGGCGGTCGTCAGCGCCTTCGACGCCGCCGGGATCTCCGTGGCGAGCGGGTCGGCGTGCACGTCGAGCACCCTCGAGCCCAGCCACGTCCTCGCCGCGATGGGCGTGCTCACCCACGGGAACGTCCGGGTGACCCTCCCGCTGCCGGCGGTGTCCCCCACGCTGACCGACGACGTCGCCGACTTCGCCGCCGCACTGGCGCCGACGATCAGGTCGGTGCGCGACCAGCTCGGTGTGGGTGACCTGTGAGCCCGCAGCCCGGCAGCGACCCGGGCCCTGTCGAGGAAGGCCCCGAGGAAGGCCCCGAGGAAGGCCCCGAGGAAGGCCCCGAGGAAGGCCCCGAGGAAGGCCCCGAGGACGGCCCCGAGGTCGACCGCGTCGTCGATGCCCGCGGCGAACGGTGCCCGCTGCCGGTCATCCGGCTGGCGCGGCTCGTGCGCGAGGAGCCCCACGTGCGCCTGGTGACGGTGCTGGCCACCGATCCGGCGGCCGCCCATGACATCCCGGCCTGGTGCCGCATGCGCGGGCAGCGCTTCGTCGAGGCACGTGCGGAGGACGACCACACGGCATACGTCGTGGAGGTCGTCAGGCCCAGCACGCCGGAAGAGGCGCGCTGAGCACCGTCGGCAGGGTCGCGAGGTACTCGTCGCGGGGAACCTCACGCACCCCCAGCGTGGCCAGGTGCGGCGTCTGCCATTGGACGTCGACCAGCCGCCGCGGGTCGTTGTCGACCCGAAGCAGTGCACAGAGCCCCACGAGCGCGACCTTCGAGGCGTCGCGCACGTGATGGAACATCGACTCCCCGGCGAAGAGGCCACCGATCGCCACCCCGTAGAGGCCGCCGACGAGGACGTCGTCCTGCCAGGTCTCCACCGAGTGAGCCCACCCGGCATCGTGCAGCGCGACGTACGCGTCGACGATGTCGTCGGTGATCCAGCGGCCCTCTCGGTCGGGGGCTGCGCACGCCTCGACGACCGAGCGGAACTCGGTGTCGACCCTGACCTCGAAGTGGGCCACCGCCTTGCGCAGGGACCGGCTGACCACCATCTCGCGCGGGCGCAGGACCCCGCGGGGGTCGGGTGACCACCAGCCGATCGGTGCGGCGCCGTGGTCGCCGACGCCCATCGGGAACACCCCGATGGAGTACGCCTCGAACAGGGTCGCGACGTCGAGGTCGGCGCCGATGCCGATGAGGTCCTCTCCGTGCGGCACGCGGTCCAGCGCGAAGTCCCAGGAGGTGGGCGGCGGAGGCGTGGGCACGGGGGCTCCCTGCTGTCGAGGGGTGCGCTTCTCGTGGGGTGGCGGTCAGCGGCCGAGCGACGACGTCGTCACGGGCGCGGGCAGGTGATGTGCGGGCCGATCTCGTCGGCCGACTCGCTGCCGTACGCGTCGGCGAGGCGCTCGAGGAAGCGCTCCTTGCCGAGGACGTACTCCTGCGTGCCGACCGTCTCGATGACGTAGGTCGCCAGCATCGAGCCGAGCTCGGCGCAGCGCTGCACGGGCAGGCCGGCCGCGAGGCCCGTCAGGTAGCCGGCGCGGAACGCGTCGCCGACGCCCGTGGGGTCGGCCTTGCGCACCTCGCGGGCGATGCCGACCTCGACGGTCTCGCTCTCGCCCCGCACCCGGACGGTGACGCCGTCCTTGCCGCGGGTCTTGACCTGCACCCGGACCCGGTCGGCGAGCTCGTCCTCACTCCACCCCGTCTTCTGGCAGGCCAGGTGGCTCTCGTACTCGTTGGTGAACAGGTAGTCGGCGCCGTCGATGAGCCGGGCGATCGTGGGACCGTCGCAGAAGGCCAGCTGCTGGGACGGGTCGGCCGCGAAGGGGATCTCACGGGACCGGCACTCGTCGGAGTGGCGCAGCATCGCCTCGGGGTCGTTGGCGCCCACGACGACGAGGTCGAGGCCGCCGGCGCGCTTGGCGACCGGGGCCAGCTCGATGTCGCGGGCCTCGGTCATGGCACCGGCGTAGAAGGTGGCGATCTGGGCCATGTCGCGGTCGGTGGTGCAGATGAAGCGGGCGGTGTGCTGCGACTCGGAGTAGTGCACCCCGCCGCAGTCGACGCCGTGGCGCTCGAGCCAGCTGCGGTAGTCGGTGAAGTCCTCGCCCACCGCGCCGACGAGCAGGGGTCGCTGGCCCAGGTTGGCCATGCCGAAGGCGATGTTGGCCGCCACCCCACCTCGCCGCACCTGGAGGTCCTGGGTCAGGAACGAGAGCGAGATCTTGTCGAGCTGCTCCACGACGAGCGAGTCGGCGAACAGTCCGTCGAACGTCATCAGGTGGTCGGTGGCGATGGAACCGGTGATAGCGATCTGCACAGGCATGAACCTACCCGCCATGGTGGTGCCATCGGTCACGGCCGCACCGGACGCACCGCGGGCACTGAGCGCACCGGACGCACGGGGTGCGGAGAGCGAGCGGAAGAGGCCCGGAGACGGCGAAGGGCCCGACCGTGACGGTCGGGCCCTTCGGGTGGCGTCGCGTGGTGGTGGCCGACGCCGTGCGGCTCAGCTGAACGAGTCGCCGCAGGCGCAGCTGCTGCCCGCGTTGGGGTTGTCGATCGTGAAGCCCTGCTTCTCGATCGTGTCGGCGAAGTCGATCGTGGCGCCCTCGAGGTACGGGGAGCTCATGCGGTCGACGACGACCTCGACACCGTCGAAGTCGCGGACGAGGTCACCGTCGAGGGTGCGCTCGTCGAAGTAGAGCTGGTAGATGAGGCCGGAGCAGCCGCCCGGCTGGACACCCACGCGCAGGCGGAGGTCGTCGCGACCCTCCTGCTCGAGCAGGCTCTTCACCTTCGTGGCCGCGACGTCCGTCAGGACGACACCGTGGGCGGGAGCCTCGGTCTGAACCTCGGCGGGAGATGCGTTCGTCTCGACACTCATGTGTTGGTCCTTCACGTCGTGGAGCATGGGTCAGGAGTGACAACCCATGCCGTATCGGATGTGTTCCCGACTCCCACAGGATACGTCGGGCCACCGACGATCCGTGCATCGTGCCGGACGTCGGGGGGGTCGGTCGCTCAGGATGTGGACGGCGACCAGGTGCGAGCGACGCGGGCGGCGCGGGCGGCGAGGCGTTCGGCCGGTTCGGCGAGGGCTGCGGCGACCTGGTCGGGACGCTCTGCCACGGCATACACGCCAGAGAGCCCTGCTGCCATGGCCTCACGCCGACCCACGAGCGTCTGGCCCGGAACCGCGATGACGGGGACCCCGACGCGAGCAGCAGCTTCGGCGACCCCCACGACGACCTTGCCGCGCAGCGACTGCCAGTCGAAGCTGCCCTCCCCCGTCACCACGAGGTCGGCACCGGCGACGAGGTCGGCGAAGTCGACGGCGTCGAGCACGGCCTCGACGCCCGAGACGCGTCGCGCGCCCAGCAGGTGGAGGGCGTAGCCGAGCCCTCCAGCGGCGCCGGCGCCCGCCTCGCGCTCGGGCTTCAGCAGGTTGCCGGTGAGCAGGTCCCGCGCCGGGGGTCGGACGCGTGCGACGACGCTGGCGAAGTGGCCGAGCGCGTTCTCGAGCCGTTGGGCGTCCTCCTCGGTGGCACCCTTCTGCCGGCCGAAGACGGCGCTCGCTCCCTTGAGGCCGAGCAGGGGCGAGTCGACGTCGCTCGCGATGACGAGGTCGACGCCCCGCAGTCTCTCGCGGGCGGCGTCGAGCCCGGCGACGTCGTCGAGGGTCGTCGCCTCGAGCGCCAGGCCGCCTCTGCCGAGCCGCGCGACGGGCCCGGCGCCGAGGGCTGCGAGCAGGCCGGCGCCGGCGTCGTTGGTGCCTGACCCGCCGAGCCCGATGACGATGCGACGCGCCCCCGCATCGAGCGCCGCCAGCACGAGGGAACCGACGCCGACCGTCGACGTACGCGTGGGGTCACGTTCGTCGGGTGCGAGCAGGTGCAGCCCGGCAGCCTGGGCGGACTCGATGTAGGCCGTGCGACCTCCGGCGCCCGAGGTGATCAGGATCGTGGCCGGCACCTCGCGCCCGAGCGGGTCGGTCGTGACGACGGCGTGCACCTCGCCGTCGAGGTTCTCGGCCAGCACGTCGACGAAGCCGGGGCCGCCGTCGGAGAGGGGCACGCGGGTGAGCCGGTCGTTCGGTGCGGTGCGGGCCCAGCCCTCGGCCATCGCGTCCGCTGCCTGGAGCGCCGTGAGGGTGCCGGTGTAGCAGTCCGGGGCGATGATGACGTGCACAGCCGGCATCCTCCCACCGCCCCGGCCCACTCCGTCACGCTCGGCGTGCAACGAAGCGTTCTCTCGATTGAAGGACGGGTCCGATCGAGAGGACACTCCGTCACGCTCGGCGTACAACCAGGCGTTCTCTCGATCGGGTCTTCAGGGACGGCGCGGGAGGAAGAGGCCGGCGTCGCCGAACTCGTGCCAGGCGTAGCGGTGTGCGACGGCCTCGTCGTAGGCGCGCTGCGTCAGCGCCTCACCCGCCACGGACTCGACGAGCAGCAGGTGCGACGCGTCCGGGTTGTGCCACCCGGTGACGAGGCCGTCGACGACCCGGGGCGGCCGCTCGGGTGAGATGACGACCTCCGTCCAGCCGGCCGCCGCGTGCACCGTGCCGTGCTCGTCCGCCGCGGACTCGATCGCGCGGGTCGCCGTCGTGCCGACCGCGACGATGCGGCCGCCACCGGCCCGCACGTGGTTGACGAGTGCGGCCGTGGCGCCGGAGACCGCGAAGCGCTCCGGCTGGGGCGCCTCCCCCGCCTCCTGCGACGACAGCCCGGTGTGCAGGGTGATCGGCGCGACCAGCACTCCCGCACTCACGAGCTCGGTGACGAGCTGCGTCGTGAACGGCCTCGCCGCACTCGCCATCTCGGCGCTGCCGGGCACCGAGGCGAAGACCGTCTGGTACGCCTCGACGGGGAAGCGCTCACGCAGGTAGCCGTACGCCACCGGCCGGCCGTGGCTCTCCAGGTGGTGGGCCAGCGTGCACTCGTCGAGCTCCACGGCGGTCCAGAGCCGGTTGCCCCTGCCGGTCGGCGAGGAGCCGGCACGCGGGTACGGCGCGACGAGGCGTAGCCGTGGTCCGTCGACCGCCGCCCGGCGACCGACGCGGCTCCCGATCAGCTCGACGACGTCACCCTCTGCTGCGTCGAGGACCGGGTGGGCCGCATCCGGGGCGGTGCGCAGCTCGACCACCCACGTGCAGTCGTCCAGCTCCGTCGCGACGTGGACGACCACCGCGCCGCGTCCGGCGAGCCGGCCGTCGACCTCGGCCGCGATCGTCGCGGAGTTGTTGACGAGGAGCAGATCGCCGGGCCGCAGGTGGTCGCCGAGGTGTGCGAACGTCGTGTGCTCGATGGTGGTCGAGCCGTCCGTCGCCTCGGTGGCGACGAGCAACCGCACCCCGTCGCGACTCAGCCCCCGAGCCTCCGGAGGTGCCGCGGCCGTGAGGTCCTCGGTGCTCCGGAAGACCGTGTGCGGGGCGTGCGCGAGCGTCGTCGTCACGAGGCCACCCCCGTGGTCGTCGCGGGGAGCAGGTCCGCCGCGCGGTAGCGACCGCTCGCGGGGCGCGCGTCGAGGAGCGCCATCACGGCCGGCACCGCGACGTCGTCCGGCAGCGGCCGGTCGGAGATGTCCTCGCCGGTGAACGCCGCCTGGTGCATGGCCGTGCGCATGTCGCCTGGGTCGACGGCGTACGCCCTGATGCCGGGTTCCTCGGCCGCGAGCGTCAGGGTGAGGTGGTCGAGCGCGGCCTTGGACGCGCCGTAACCGCCCCACGTCTCGTAGTGCTCGACGCCCGCGTCCGAGGATACGTCGATGACCACACCGGAGGCCGTCACGATCAGCGGCAGGAGGTCGCGCAGGAGCGCGTGCGGGGCGAGGACGTTGACGGCGAGCACGGCGGCCAGGTCGTCGGTCGTCAGCTCGCGCAGGGGCCGGAGCGGAACGGGGCCCAGCGCGCTGGCGTTGTTGACGAGCAGGTCGAGCCCGCTCGGGCCGGCCATCTCGCGGACGACGTCGACGACCTCGCTCCGGTGGACGGCGTCGCTGACGTCGCCGGCGACCCCGACTGCTCCGTGCCCGTGGTGGCGCAGTGACTCGACGGTCTCGGCGACGTCGGTCGCGGACCGGGCGGTGACGACGAGGTCCCAGCCCCGAGCGGACAGGGCATCGGAGAGCGCTCGGCCGAGGCCGCGTGTGGCACCCGAGATGAGAGCGGTGGGCATGTGGACTCCTAGGTTCGTGAGGTCGATGTCCACAGCGTCAGACATCAAGTCGACTTGAAGTCAAGGGCGTATGCCGGGACCTGCGTCGGGCGGTGACGGCGCCTCCTCACCCGGCGGCATACGATCTGGGCATGACGACGGCACCGGCCCCGCTCCCCCTCCTCGTGCTCGGGCAGGGCACCGACCTGCACACCGAGCGCGGGGTCGAGTGCCCCGGCGACCTCCCGGCCCCGTCGGACCCCGACCTGGTGTCGCGGGCACGGGCCGCGAAGGCCGCCCTGGGCGACCAGGTGTTCGTGCTGGGACACCACTACCAGCGCGACGAGGTCATCGAGTTCGCCGACGTCACCGGCGACTCCTTCAAGCTGGCCCGCGACGCCGCCGGCCGGCCCGACGCGCCCTACATCGTCTTCTGCGGCGTGCACTTCATGGCCGAGTCGGCCGACATCCTCACCAGCGACGAGCAGACCGTGATCCTGCCCGACCTCGCCGCCGGCTGCTCGATGGCCGACATGGCCGCGATCGCCCAGGTCGAGGACTGCTGGGACCAGCTCGCCGCAGCCGGCGTGGCCGACCGGACGATCCCGGTCACCTACATGAACAGCTCGGCGGCCATCAAGGCCTTCACCGGCCGTCACGGCGGCACCATCTGCACCTCCTCCAACGCCCGCACCGCCCTCGACTGGGCCTTCGACCAGGTCGGCGGCGTCGGGCTGGACGGGAGCGGCACCGGCAAGGTCCTCTTCCTGCCTGACCAGCACCTCGGCCGCAACACGGCCGTGCGCGAGCTCGGCCTCTCGCTCGACGACTGCGTCGTCTGGGACCCGCACCGCCCGAACGGCGGCCTGACGCGCGAGCAGCTCGAGAACGCCCGGATGATCCTGTGGCGCGGCCACTGCTCGGTCCACGGCCGCTTCTCCGTCGAGGCCGTCGAGGCGGCCCGCCGCGAGATCCCCGACGTCAAGGTGATCGTGCACCCCGAGTGCCGCTACGAGGTCGTCGACCTCGCCGACGAGGTCGGCTCGACCGAGAAGATCATCCAGACGATCGAGGCGGCACCCGACGGCACCTCATGGGTGGTCGGCACCGAGCTCAACCTCGTGCGTCGCCTTGCCAGGCAGTTCCCGAACCAGCGGATCGCCTTCCTGGAGAAGAACGTCTGCTACTGCTCGACGATGAACCGCATCGACCTGCCGCACCTGGTGTGGGCGCTCGAGTCGCTCGTCGAGGGCCGCGTCGTCAACCCGATCCGCGTCGACCCGACCGTCGCGGCCGAGGCACGGGCCGCACTCGACCGGATGCTCGCCCTGCCCGGCAAGACCCACAAGGACTGAGCCCGTGGCGCTGCCGCTCGACCGCATCGCCGTCATCTCCGACGTCCACGGCAACGTCACCGCCCTCGAGGCCGTCCTCGCCGACATCGAGGCGCGTGGCATCACCCGGGTGCTCAACCTCGGCGACGTCGTCGGCAAGGGACCTCGCGGCGCCGAGGCGATCAAGAGGACGCGCGTCACGTGCGAGGTCACGGTCCGCGGCAACTGGGACTCGCTCATCGGGGACTGGGAGGGCTTCGTCGCACGCGGCGACGTGCCGCGGTTCGAGGCCGGCCAGTGGACGCGCGACGAGCTCACCGAGGAGGACGCCGCCTGGCTCGTGTCGCTGCCCAACGCGTACGACCTGGTCATGAGCGGCAAGCGCATCCGGCTGTTCCACGCGTCGCAGACGAGCGAGTTCGTACGCGTGCGCTGGGAGCACACGATGGACGAGTTCCGCGGCATGTTCACCAACACCGACTTCACCGGCCCCTGGGCACCGGCCCTGCCCGGGCACCCGTCCGACGCGTGGCCTGAGGGCACAACACCGGACGTCGTGGGCTACGGAGACATCCACGGCGCCTACCTCGAGGCCGACGAGGGGCTCCTGCTCTTCAACGCCGGGGCCGTCGGCAACCACCTCGACGGGCCCACCGCGCCCTACTGCATCCTCGAAGGCGTCACCGACTCCCTGGTGCCCCAGAGCTTTTCGGTCAACTTCGTGCGAGTGCCCTACGACATCGAGGCCGAGGTTGCCGCGGCCCGCGACCTCGGGATGCCCGACGTCGACGCGTACGCCCTCGAGCTGCGCGAGCAGGTCTATCGAGGTGCCGGCAAGCCCGCCTCCTGAGGCGGGCCTGCCGAACGACCTGAGCGTCAGCCGCGCTGCAGTGCGCCCAGACGGGCGAGGAAGACGGCCTCGGCCACGCACACCTTCTCGAACTCGTCGAGGTGCAGGGACTCGTTGGCCCCGTGGGCCCGCGTGTCGGGGTCCTCGACGCCCGTGACGATGATCGCGGCGTCCGGGAAGCGCGCGGAGAAGTCGGAGATGAACGGGATCGACCCGCCGACGCCCATGTCGACCGGCTCGGTGCCCCACGCGTCGGCGAACGATGCCCTCGCCTGGTCGTAGACGGGCCCGTCGGCGTCGGCCGCGAAGCCGGAGCCGTGCTCCTCGAGCTCGATCGACACCCGCGCACCCCAGGGGGCGTTGGCCTCGAGGTGCTCGCGCACGCGCTCGAACGCGGCCATCGGGTCCTGAGTCGGCGCCAGACGCACCGAGATCTTCGCGGCGG
Organism: Terrabacter sp. 05T424; assembly: GCF_056396225.1. Taxonomy (NCBI): domain Bacteria; kingdom Bacillati; phylum Actinomycetota; class Actinomycetes; order Micrococcales; family Intrasporangiaceae; genus Terrabacter; species Terrabacter sp. 05T424. The sequence goes on along the minus strand of NZ_JBFTLB010000003.1, from coordinate 129,759 downwards.
CCTTGGCGGACAGGGTGTTCGAGGCCTTGTCGATGCTCGTCGCGTCGATGCCGATCGTCGTGATCGAGGGCTTGTTCCACAGTCGCGACAGGATCGAGCCGGACCCGATGAGCGAGACGCCGTCGAGCAGGCCGGACTCGCTGCGGAAACGCTGCTCGTCGTACGCGATGTCGGCGGCCTCGCCCGCGTCGAGGCCTGCGACGGCCACGTTGCCCTCGTCGTCGTGCAGTGAGGCGAGCAGGCGCACGAGTGCCGTGACCGCGTCCGGCGCCGCGCCGCCGAACATCCCCGAGTGGACGGAGTGGTCGAGCGTCTGCACCCGGACGACGACGCGGATGCCGCCGCGCAGCGTGGTCGTCAGCGCCGGCGTGCCGATGTCCCAGTTGCCCGAGTCGGCGATCACGATCGCATCAGCGGCGAGCCGGTCGCCGTGCTTCTCCAGGATCGTGCCGAGCGACGGGGAGCCGGACTCCTCCTCGCCCTCGACGAAGACCGTCACGCCGACGGGCAGGTCGCCCGCGTGTGCCCTCAGGGCGGCGATGTGTGCCATCACCCCCGCCTTGTCGTCGGCAGCCCCGCGGCCGTAGAGCCGGCCGTCGCGCTCCTGGGGCTCGAACGGGGCGCTGTCCCAGTCGGTCTCGTCGCCGGGAGGCTGGACGTCGTGGTGGGCGTAGAGGGTTACGGTCGGGGCGCCCTCGGGCCCTGCGAGGTGCCCGATGACGGCCGGACGGCCGCCCTCGACGACGACCTCGACGTCGAGGCCCTCGCGGCGCAGCAGCTCCGCCACGGCGTCGGCGCTGCGAGCGACCTCGCCCTGGTCGAACGACGCGGCCGAGACGCTCGGGATGCGCACGAGGTCCTCGAGGTCGGCGCGGACCTGGGGCATCAGCCCCGCCACGCGCTCGCGGAGCTGCTGGATCTGGTCGGGGGTGAGTGCATCGGTGGTCACGGAGCGACCCTACCGAGCCGGGTCTGGGCGGCGTCGGTGGTGGTGTGTACGTTCACCCGATGGCAGACAACACGTTCGTGGCCGGCCAGCGGCCCTGGCTCCAGCGGCTGGGCAACCTTCGCAACGTGGTCCGTCAGGAGATGGTCACCCGCCAGCTGGCCGCGCACCTGCCTCGCGGTCCCCTGCGGGTGCTCGACGTCGGCGCGGGCCAGGGCACGCAGGCCCTGCACCTCGCGCGGCTGGGGCACACCGTGACGGCCGTCGAGCCCGACGGGCGGATGAGGACTGCGTTCGAGGAGGCGGCGGCGCACCTCACCGACGCCCAGCGTGACCACGTCACCCTGCTCGCGACCGACCTGGCCGGGCTGGCCAGCGTGACGCAGCCGACGGCATACGACGTCGTCATGTGCCACGGGGTGCTGATGTACCTCCCCGAAAGCCGGCCTGCCGTCGCCGCGCTCGCGCGCCGGGTCGCACCCGGGGGCGTCGTCTCGGTCGTGGCCCGCAACGGCGACGCGATGGCCTGGCGTCCAGCCGCCCGCCATGACTGGCCGGCCGCGCTCGCGGTCCTCGACGAGACGCGCCGCGCGGTCGACGAGGGCCGAAGTGCCCGTTACCGCAACGAGATCGGCGTCGATGCCCGCGCCGACACCAGGGCGTCGCTGACGGCCGACTGTGAGGCGGCCGGCCTCGAGGTCACCGCCTGGTACGGCATTCGCGTCGCGAGCGACAACGTGCCCGTCGACGAGCCCGCCCCCGAGGGCGACGACCTCGCCGCCCTCCTCGACGTCGAGGAGCGGCTGGGGTCGACCGACCCCTACCGCGCCCTTGGCACCCTCGTGCACGTCGTCGCCCGCAGAAGGGGCTGACGGGCCGGTCCTGTCGTGCTTGGCTCGGAGCATGGACGCCGTGGACGCCGTCGACGCCGCCTTCGAGGCGGTGCCGCGCGAGGGTTTCCTCCCCCGCAGAGCGCGGTCGCGGGCCGGCCACGACGGCCCCATCCTCATCGGGCACGGACAGACCAACTCGCAGCCGCGCACCGTCGCCGACATGCTCCGCCTCCTCGACGTGCGCCCGGGTCAGCGAGTCCTCGACGTCGGCTCCGGCTCGGGCTGGACGACCGCGCTGCTCGCCCACCTGACCGGTCCGCAGGGCGCCGTCCTGGGCGTCGAGCTGGAGCCCGACCTCGCCCGTTGGGGGGCCGAGAACGTCGCAGCCCTGCGTATGCCGTGGGCCAGCGTGCGCGAGTCCCTTCGAGGGGTGCTCGGTGACCCCGAGCACGGGCCCTGGGACCGCATCCTGGTGTCCGCCGAGGCAGAAGAGCTTCCCCCGTCCCTGGTGAGGCAGCTGGCGGACCCCGGGCGGCTCGTCATCCCCGTCGCCGGCACCATGACCCTCGTGGTCCGCGCCGGCGGCGACGTGTCGACGAGCGGGCACGGTCGCTACCGGTTCGTCCCCCTGAGGCAGCCTCACGCCGGCACGACCTGAGCGTCCGCCTCGCGCTCGCAGCCCGGCGCCGACGCGTACCGAACCGTGCAAACCGGGGGGAACGTGACTCTGCGCCTTCTGGGTTCGCGCGTTCTTGGCTGGGAATACCATGAATGCCAGGCGCCGGCAACAGCGGTTGGTTGTACGAGCGTCGACTTGGCCTCAGTCCCCGGGGGTGGGGGCGTCTGGATGGCCGCACTCTGACGGACCGTCGCGGGCACGCGATCAGCGACGTCCGCGCCCGGTGCGCAGACAGGAGGTCGGCAGGGATGAACCACGCACCTGAGGCGCGGACCACGCGCCCGGCCGAGATCCTCTCGGCCGAGGATTTGCGCAAGACCTGCGGGGAGCGAGTGGCCCTGAAGGGCCTCACGTTCTCGCTCGATGCCGGCAGGGTCCTGGGATTCCTCGGACCCAACGGCGCCGGCAAGACGACGTCGATCAGGATCCTCACGACGATCCTCCGACCGACGGCGGGCCGGTTCGTCGTCGACGGCATCAGCTCCGACCATCCGGTCGACATACGCCGCCGCATCGGGGTGCTGCCCGAGGGGCTGGGGTTTCCCCGGCAGATGACCGCCCACAGCTACCTCGTCTACTTCGGCCAGCTCTACGGTCGACCGGTTGCCGAGGCCCGACGCATCGCCTCGGGCCTGCTCGACGACGTCGGGCTGCAGAACCGCCGGGACTCGAGCATCGGCTCCTTCAGCCACGGCATGCGGCAGCGCCTGGGCATCGCGCGAGCACTCGTCAACGACCCGGCCGTCGTCTTCCTCGACGAACCCACCCTGGGACTCGACCCGCGTGGCCAGCGCGAGCTGCTTCGACTGGTGCAGAGGATCGCGAAGGAGCGCAACAAGGGCGTCGTGCTGTGCAGCCACCTCCTGTCGGAGATCGAGGGAGTCTGCGACGACGTGGTCATCATGAACGCCGGGGTCGTCGTCGCCAAGGGCACCGTCGCCGAGGTCGTCGGACAGGCGAATCCGGAGCTCGGCCACGTCGTGCGCATCCGCGTGCCGGCCGAGTTGGTCCCGAGGGCCCAGGGCCTGCTCGAGGTGCTCCCCGGCATCGAGGGAACGGAGCCCGCCCCAGGGGCGCCTGGATGGCTGGACGTGAAGCTGCACCCGAACGGATCCGGCCCGGAGCCGCAGGTCGGGAACGACCTCCTCGAGGCCCTCATCCGTGGAGAGGTTCCCGTCCTGGGACTCGACACCGGCGGCGGACGGCTGGAGGACGTGTTCCTCAGGCTGACCGCGGAGGCGATCCGGTGAGCCACGCCCTCGCCCCCAGTGACGCAGGCCCGGCGGCAGGAAGGGTCGCTGCTCCTTGGTGGCTGGTCTTCAAGCAGGACTTCGTCGAGATGTGGGCAGGGGGCCGCGTCCTCAGGTTCCTCACGCTCTACACGGTCCTGATGTCGGTGACGGCCTACCTGCTGGCCACGAACAACGAGCTCAAGCTGGTGACCTTGCGGGCGTCGGTCGTGGTGGCGGTCACGTCGACGATCACGTTCGGCCTGTTCATCGGGCTTGTCATCGGCGCGGAGAGCATCAGCGGCGAGCGCGAACGGGCAACCCTGGAGCCGCTGCTCCTCACCCCGACGGGTCACCGGCAGGTCGTGCTGGGCAAGTTCGTCGCAGCCCTCTCCCCCTGGCCGGCAGCCTTCCTCCTGTCGGTGCCGTACGTCGTGACCCTGTCGCACGGTGACCCCGTGGTCTGGAGCGCGCTGCTCTGGAGTGCCGTGCTGGGGACGCTGCTTGCCATCGCGTTCGTGGCTTTCGGCATGCTGGTCAGCATCTGGTCGGACTCGAGCCGCGTCAGCCTCTTCGTGTGCCTGCTCGTCTATGCCGGGATGCTCATCCCGGCTCAGCTGCCCACCGAGTTCCTCAGCTCACCCGGCGGGGTCCTCGTCTCGGCGCTGGACCCGGTGGAGTCCGCGAGCCTGCTGCTGACCAAGGTCGTCGACGAGGGCAAGTCCCTCGGCGAGGCCTGGGTCTACCTCGTCGCCCCGACCGTGATGACGGTCCTGATCACCGGGGTGCTGTTCCTCTACTTCGCGCCGCGCGTACGCCTCGCGGCGGAATGACAGGGCCCGCAATGAGCCGGCTGCGGTCAGGAGCCGACGAACACCGCATCAGGGGGCTAGGCAGGGAGGCATTCTCATGAGCGTCGCAGTGAAGCAGCACAGCGCGCAGGTCGAGGTGGCGGAGCGGCACCGGGGTGCGCCTCCGGTGTGGTGGCTGGTGTTCAGGCGGGAGTTCGTCGACCTGTGGACCGGAGGTCGGGTGCTGCTGCTGCTCGTCCTCTTCAGCCTCGTGATGTCCGTGACCTCCGCACTCCGGGAGCTGGAGAGCGGACTGAGCCTGATCCCACCGGTGGAGATGGCGTTCCTCACCATCCTCAGCGGCATCTCCTTCGGGCTCTTCGTCGGGATGGTCATCGGTGCGGACGGCGTCAGCGGCGAGCGTGAACGGGCGACGCTGGAGCCCCTGCTGCTGACTCCCGTCAAACCACGTCAGATCGTGCTCGGGAAGTTCCTTGCCGCGAGGTCGCCGTGGCCCGTGACCTTTCTGCTGACGATCCCGTACGTCGTCGTCCTCGCGCACGGGGACGACAGCGTGAAGGAGGGACTGCTGCTGGGAGCCCTCCTCGGCGGTCTCCTCGCCATCGCGTTCACCGGCTTCGGGCTGCTCCTCAGCATCTGGGCCAGGTCGAACCGGGCGAGCCTCTTCGCGAGCCTGGTCGTCTATCTCGTCTTCCTCATCCCGACCCAGTGGCCCGGCAGCGCCCAGAAGGGCGACCTCGGCTACCTGATCCAGCAGTTCAACCCGCTGCAGGCCTCGAGCGAGTTCCTGGAGAAGGTGCTCGTGAACAACAGGACCGTCGCCGAGAAGATGCCCTACCTGCTGGCCGCGATCTTCTCCGCCGTGGGCGTGCTGGCAGTCCTCTTCCTGTATGCCGCCCCGAGGCTTCGTCTGGACCGGGACGCCTCACGTCACTCGGCGTCCAGAGTGGGACGGGTGGCAGGTGTCCTCCTCGTCTCGGGCGTCACTCTGGCGATGGTGGCCGCGCCGGCGACTCGGGCCGCGGCTGCCCCGGCATCCTCGGCAGCATCGGTGCAGCGGCTGCAGATCTCGGTGGACCTCGAGTACAAGACCGTCAGTGCCGGTGACGAGGTCGAGTTCGACACGGTCGTCACGAATGCAGGCACGGTCGACACGGCGCCGCTCAACGTGGCCATGAACATCGTCAAGACAGGCAAGGGCGACCCGGTCGACCCCGAGGACTGGTCGCCTGAGCGCACCCAGCAGGTCGACGCCCTCGCCCCCGGCGAGTCCAGCGACCAGACCTGGACGGTCGAGGCGATCCTCGAGGGCGACTACCTCGTGTACCTGACGGTGCTTCCTCAGCCCGCCGGGCGGAACGCGACCTCGCAGCCCGTCTCGAGTCCCGCCATCCATCTCACCGTCAGGCCCTTCGCGACGACCAACCCCGGGGGCGTGCTCCCCGTGGCGATCGCCACCCCGGCCGCCCTGATGCTGATCGCCGTGATCCCGATGCTGCGCCGCCGACGGTCACGGGACCAGGCGCCCGCGGACGAGAGCTGACTCGCGGGCGCCGGCGCACGACCGCGTTACCGACCGGACCCGAAGGGGAGGAAGCCCAGATGACCAGTGCACGCATACCGAGTCCAACGCGACGCCGTCGTCACCTGCTGACGAGCGTGACGGGGATCGTCGCCTGCAGCGTCCTGGCTGCCGCCTGCAGCGGAGCCCCTCAGCCGAATGTGCCCCCTCCTGCTGCGGCCGCGTCGGTGGAGTCCTCGACGTCGACCGGTCCGGACCCCGACGAGGTCGGCACGGCCACGCAGGATCCTGGCGCCACCCAGCCGGTCGCCGCAGGCACGATCAGGGTGGAGGTCGGCTCCGCGACCGGCGCCACCGAGTACCGCTACGACAAGGTGACGCTCGCCGAGCCCTCCGGTGTGAAGATCCGGCTGAAGTTCGTCAACCACACGGACGCCAAGGACGAGATCGGCCACAACTGGGTTCTCGTCGAGCCCGGACAGGAGAACAAGGTCATCGCGAGCGGCAAGGCGGCTGGTGACGACAAGGACTGGCTCGACGTCGACGACCCGGCCATCCTCGCGCACACCCGACTGATCGAAGGTGGGCAGAGCAACACGGTCACCTTCAAGGTCCCGCCGGGCACCTACACCTACCTGTGCACCTTCCCCGATCACTATGCGGGCGGCGAGAAGGGCACGTTGGTCATCAAGTAGCCGGTCGTCGTCACTGGGGCGCGATGCGGGGCTACCGCCGGGTTCGGCTTAGAGTGACTCCGTGTTCGGACGCAAGAAGACCCTCAACGACGAGCTCGCCACCTCGGCCGAGACCGACCCGGCCCGCCCCGGCGCCAAGAACCGGCCCACGCCGAAGCGGCGCGAGCAGGAGGCCCTCAACAAGCGTCCGCTCATCGTCACCGACCGCAAGGCGGCCACGAAGCAGGACAAGACCGCGCGACGCGAGGCGATGGCCAAGCAGCGCGCCGGCATGCTCGTCGGCGACGAGAAGTACCTCCCCGCCCGCGACAAGGGCGCGCGCCGTCGCTTCATCCGCGACTCGGTCGACTCCCGCTGGAACATCGGCGAGTTCATGCTGCCGATCATGCTCATCGTGCTGCTGCTCAGCTTCGTCCGCACGAGCTGGGCGCTGCTGCTCGTCTTCGTGCTGGTCTACGGCCTCATCCTCGTGGCCATCGGCGATGCCGTGCTCATGTGGCGCCGCACCCGCCGCAAGGTCGAGGACAAGTTCGGCCAGGCCGAGAAGGGCGACGCGTGGTACGCCATCATGCGCGCCTTCCAGATGCGACGCACCCGCATGCCGAAGCCGCAGATCGACCGCGGCAACCCCCCGGCCTGACTCGGCCGAGTTCCCCAGCCAGCCCACCGGACCGACCCTGCAGGCCAGTCCTGCAGGTCAGTCCTGCAGGTCGGCGAACGCCAGGGGCTCTCGCGTGACGGCATACGTGGCGAAGTAGAGCTTCTGGACCGTGCCGTCGCTGTCCCGGACGACGTCGAGCACCTCGCCGCGCTCGCGCCCCTCGACCGCGCGGTAGCGGTCGGGACCCTCTGCGGCATACCTCGTCTCCGAGAGCGTGTCGTCGTCGCTCAGCCGTGACCACAGCTGACCCCCGCGCACGAAGAAGGTGAGGGGGGAGCCCTCGGACCACCAGAGCCCGAGCAGCTCGGTGAGCGCGGGCTGGTCGACCTCGGGAACCCAGGCGCCCAGGAGCGACGGCTCGGCATCGACGACGGCCTCGACCAGGTCGGTCGCGAGGGCGAGTGTCAGCGCCCCAGACGTCGCGTTGGCGAAGACGATCGCCCCGATGCCCTCGTTGCGGCGCACCCGCAGCCCGGTGAGGAAGCCGGGCATGGCCCCCCCGTGGCCGACGAAGACCCGGTCGCCACGCCGGCCCATGCCGAAGCCCAGGCCGTAGGCGCCGCCCCAGCCGTCGACGTCGGTCATGATGATCGGCCGGCACATCTCGTCGAGCGTCTCTGGCCTGACGACCCGGTCGTCGGGTGTCGCGACGTAGGCGGCGTAGCGGGCCATGTCGGCCACGGTCGACCAGAGGCCACCGAGCGGCGCCGTCGCGTTGAGCGTGAAGAGCGGCTCCTCGCGGGCGGTGCCGGCATACGGGTCGACCTGGTAGCCGAGGGCGCGGTCGTCGGCCGGCGCCAGCCCGGTGCGCGTCATCCCGAGCGGGTCGAGCACGCGCTCGCGCACGACCGCCTCCCAGTCCTGTCCGGTGACTCGCTCGACGACCTGGCCGAGCAGCCCGTACGCGAGGTTGGAGTAGTGGAACGCATGGTGGGCCGGCAGCACCTGCTCGGCCTCCTCCACGCCGGCGAGGAACGCCTCGCGCTCGGGCGCCTCGAGGCTCTCCCAGATGTTGCCGACCGGCTCGCGCTGCAGCCCTGAGGCGTGGGCGAGCATCTGCCGCAGGGGAACCCGTGCGTGCCTGCTGCCGGGAACGTACGCGTCGAGGGTGTCGTCGAGCGAGAGCCGGTCCTCGTCACGCAGCGACATGACGGCCAGCGCGGTGAACGTCTTCGTGACCGAGCCGATCATGAACTGGGTGTCGTCGCCGGCCGGAGCCGGCTGCTCGCCGACACGCGCCGATCCGACGTGGGCCGACCACACGAGGGCTCCGTCACGCACGACGCCGACGCTGACCCCAGGGGCACGCCAGGACCGCTGGGCGGTGACGACGCGGGCGAGCAGGTCGCGCTCGAGGCCGGCCGACAGCGCCGCCGTCGCCGTCCGGCTCACTCGGACGCCCGCAGGCTCATCGGGCCGTAGACGTCGGTGCCGTCCTCGCGGAGCGTGACCGCCTCGACACCGCCCTTGAGCAGCTCCTTCCACGACTCGCCGAGATAGCTCTCGGCGTCGCTCTGGGTCGGGAAGCCGCTGGTCGTGAGCCCCTCCCCCTGCATCGGCTCGCCGTGGGCGTCGAGGAACAGCCAGGTCCAGTCAGCGCTCATACGGCCACCCTAGACGGCGCCGTGTTTGACGTGCGGCAGGCCACCGTGCCACGGTTCGCGTAACCGAAGGACGATGGGGCAAGCCGGTGCGACTCCGGCGCTGACCCGCAACCGTGATGCCATCCCCCTGCCGCTGCGCGGCCCGGGGTGACCAGCCGGAAAACCCGCGTCCCACCGGCTCCTTTGTCAGTCTGTCGTGGAATGCGGACCGGAGTCACCCGCCGGGCCGGCAGCAGCCACCAACCCGACACGGTGTCCGACCCGCGAGGAGGAAACGTGTCCGTTGCCCGTCGTGCCCCGTTGCGAGTCGTGCTCGCCGCCCTCGTGGCGGCCTGCCTCGCTGCCCTGACCGTCGCACCGGCTCACGCCGCTGCCTTCCGGTTCTGGGGCTTCTACCAGCTCACGAACGGTGCCTGGGCCTTCGCCCAGAAGGGCTCGGACCAGACGGTTCCGAAGGACGGCAGCGTCGACGGCTGGCGCTTCGCCGTTGCCGACGAGGCCTCGACCCGCTTCCCCCGGGCCGTGCTGACCTTCGACCAGATCTGCGCCGCGACCCCCGCCCAGACGGGCAAGAAGCGCGTCGGTGTCGTCGTCGACTTCGGACGACCCGCCGACTCCTCGGACAACGCGACGCCCCCCGAGCCCAAGGCGGTGTGCGCCGTCGTCGCGACGGACGCGACGAGCTCCGTCGTGCTCGCAGCCGCGGGCGAGGTGCGCACCGAGAAGGGTCTCGTCTGCGGTGTCGCGGGCTACCCGGCGACGGAGTGCGGGGCGCCCGTCAAGACCGTCACCCCGGAGGCGAAGGCACCGGACCAGCCCGTGACGATCGCGGCGCCGGCCGCCACGCCCACTGCAGCGGCGTCGACCCCAGCGTCGGCGAGCACCGGTTCCGACGTCGCCGCGGCCCCCACCGCAGCGAGCTCGGGAACGAACACGACGGCATACGTCATCGCGATCATCGTGCTGCTCGCGCTCATCGGCTACCTCGTCTTCCGCTCGCGCTCCCGCGCCCGCGCCCGCGCCCGCCAGGACGGCTGAGGCCGTGGAGACGACGCCGGCGTGACACAGCAGCGTGCGCGGCTCCAGCACCCAGCAGCCTGGTGGCTCTGGGGGCTGGGCCTCGCGACGGCTGCCTCACGCACGACGAACCCGGCCGTGCTCCTGCTCGTCATCGGCGTCTGCGTGCTCGTCGTCAGCGAACGCCACGACCCGGCCACGCCCAACCCGCTGCCGGCCTTCCTCGTCATCGGTGCCGTCATCCTCGCGTTCCGCCTCGTCATGACCGCCGTGCTCGGCAACGGCATCGTCGGTGACACGGTGGTCGTCACGCTGCCACGCGTCCCGCTCCCCGACTGGGCGGCCAACGTCCGGCTGGGCGGCGCGATCACGCTCGAGGCGCTGCTGTATGCCGCCTACGACGCCCTCCGGCTCGGCGCGATCCTCGCGTGCCTCGGTGCGGCCAACGCCCTGGCGAGCCCTCGCCGGCTGCTGCGCTACCTGCCCGCCACGCTCTACGACGTCGGCACCGCCGTCGTCGTCGGCCTGACCTTCGCGCCGCAGCTGCTCACGGACGCGCGCGACGTCCGGGCCGCCCGCACTCTTCGCGGTCGCGACGGCCGCGGGCTGCGCGAGACGGCGCGGCTCACCGTGCCGGTGCTCGAGACGGCGTTCGAGCGGTCCCTGGGGCTCGCCGCGTCGATGGAGTCGCGCGGCTACGGGCGCGCCGTCACGTCGTCGTCCACCAGCCGGCGCACGGCCACCGGGCTGGCGCTCGCAGGCCTCGTCGGCGTGCTCGCCGGGCTGTACGGGCTGCTCGACGCCTCCGCCGGCGGCCTGCTGGGCCTGCCGGTGCTCGTGCTGGGGGCGGCCCTCGCGACGGCGAGCCTCGTGGTGGGCGCCTCGCGCGACGTGCGCTCCGGCCACCGCCGTGACCGCTGGGCGTGGACCGAGACCGTGACCGTGGCGTCCGGGCTGGTGCCGGCGGCCGTTCTCGTCGTCGGGTCGGTGCAGGGCTGGGACGGCGTCGTGCCGTCGCAGCAGGCCGAGCTGCCGGCCCTGCCCCTGCTCGCGGTGGTCGCCGTGCTGGTGGCCGCCATCCCCGCGTGGGCGACCCCGCCGCCGCGAGAGGCCGCGCCGTGATCACCTTCGACCGCGTGTCGGTCCAGTACGCCGACGCCCMGTCCCCCAGCCTGCACGACGTCACGCTGGAGATCCCCGAGGGCGAGCTCGTCCTCGTCGTCGGGCCCACCGGCAGCGGCAAGTCGACGCTGCTGCGCACCGTCAACGGCCTCGTCCCGCACTTCAGCGGGGGCACCCTGACCGGGCGGGTCACCGTCGACGGCCTCGACACCGCCGAGCACCGTCCCCGCGACCTCGCCACCGTCGTCGGCCTCGTCGAGCAGAACCCGACCTCGACGTTCGTCACCGACGTCGTCGAGGACGAGGTCGCGTACGGCATGGAGACCATGGGACTCGACCCGACGACGATCCGCCGCCGCGTCGAGGAGACCCTCGACCTCTTCGGGCTGACCCCGCTGCGTGGGCGATCCCTGCGCGCGCTGTCAGGCGGTCAGCAGCAGCGCGTGGCTATCGCAGCCCTCTTCGCCGCCGGCCCGCGGGTCCTCGTTCTCGACGAACCCACCTCGGCACTGGATCCCGTTGCGGCAGAGGAGGTTCTCGCATCCCTGCATCGCATCGTCCACGACCTCGGCGTCACCGTCGTCCTGGCCGAGCACCGGCTCGAACGGGTGGTGCACCACGCCGACCGGGTGCTGCTCGTCGACGACGGCCACGTGTCCGAGCTGCTCGAGCCTGCCGAGGCGATGCTGCGCTCGCAGATCTTCCCGCCGGTCGTCGGGCTGTCGCGGCTCGTCGGCTGGTCCCCCACCCCGTTGTCGATCCGGGACGCCCGTCGCAAGGCGGCCTCGCTGCGCGAGGCGCTGGGAGGGTCCACACCTGTCACGACGTCAGACCGTCGGGTCATCGGTCCCGACGACGCGGTCGTGCTCAACGGGGTGCGGGTCGGGCGTGGCGGCAGGACGGTGCTCGATGCGATCGACCTCACCGTCTCGCGAGGCTCGGTCACCGCGCTCATGGGGCGCAACGGGGCCGGCAAGTCGACGATGCTCGGTGCCATCGCCGCCCAGCACCGGCTTGCCGCCGGCCGCGTCAGGGTCGGGGCCGCTGCGACGGACCCCCATGCCACGCTGCCCAGAGACCGGGTGCGCACGGTCGGGCTGGTGCCGCAGCAGCCCGAGCTGCTCCTCTACGCCGACTCCGTGGTGGGCGAGTGCGCCGCGGCCGACTCCGACTTCGCCGCCCCCGCCGGGACCTGCAGCGCCCTCCTCGACCGCATCTCGGGAGGCATCGACCCCACCACGCACCCCCGTGACCTGTCGGAGGGCCAGCGCCTCGAGCTCGCCCTGTCGGTGATCCTGTCCGGCTCTCCCGAGGTCCTGCTGCTCGACGAGCCCACCCGTGGGCTCGACTACGGAGCGAAGCGACGGCTGGGTGAGGTGCTGACGGGGCTCGCCGCGGCCGGCACCACCGTCGTGCTCGCCACCCACGACGTGGAGCTCGCGGCCGAGATCGCCGACCGCGTCGTCATCCTGGCCGACGGCGAGGTCGTCACCGACGGACCCGCCCGTGAGGTGCTGTCGTCCTCGCCGGCCTTCGCCCCCCAGGTCACCAAGGTGCTGCTCCCCCAGACCTGGCTCACCGTCGCCGAGGTCGCGGGTGCACTGGAGCGGATCGCATGACCACCCGTCGCGTCATCCCGCTGCGCTGGCCGGCCGTCGTCGCCGTCGCCGTGGTGGGTGTCGTCGGCCTGGTCGCCTTCACGTGGCCCTTCTTCGTCACCGGCGACGTCGCCCGCGACCACGGCAACGACGCCCCCTGGCTGTTCGCACTGCTGCTGGCCCTGCTCGCCGTCGTCTGCCTCGCCGAGGTCACCGCCGGGCGCCTCGACGCGAAGACCATCGCCGTGCTCGGGGTGGCCGCCGCAGCCGGCGGCGCCCTACGACTGCTCAGCGCCGGCACGGCCGGCCTCGAGCCGATGTTCTTCATCGTCATCGTCGCGGGGTGCGTGCTCGGCCCAGGCGTCGGCTTCGTGTCCGGTGCGCTGGCTGTCACGACCGGCGCCCTGCTGACCGGCGGCGTGGGGCCCTGGCTGCCGTTCCAGATGATCTGCGCGGGCGGGATCGGTCTCGGGGCAGGACTCCTCCCGGTCCGCGCCGGCGGCCGCGCCGAGCGCTGGCTCGTGGCGGCGTACGCCCTCGTCACCGGACTCGCGTACGGCGTCTTCATGAACCTGTGGTTCTGGCCGTTCCTCGGCACCAGTGCGCCGACCGGCATGGGCTTCGTGCCGGGGGCGTCGCTCGTCGACAACCTCGGTCACTACGCGCTCTTCTACGTGACCACCTCGCTCGGCTGGGACCTGCCCCGCGGAGTGCTCAACGCCGTGCTCGTGCTGGTGGGCGGTCCAGCCCTGCTTCGCGTCTTCCGTCGGGGCGCCCGGCGGGCCGCGTTCGGAGTGCCCGTCGTCTTCGCACCCACCGCCGAGAAGCCGCTGCAGGACGCTGGTGGGGCGCGATGACGTCTGCGGCGCCGCGTCGAGCCGCCACCACGACCCTGGTCACCGGACCCGTGCGCAGTGGGAAGAGCCGCCACGCCGAAGACCTCCTCTGGCTGTCCGAGTCGGTCACCTACGTCGCGACCGGCCGCCGCGCGACACCTGACGACCCCGAGTGGAGCCGTCGGGTGGCGGACCACCGCACGCGCAGGCCGGAGTCGTGGCGCACCGTCGAGACCGCGGACGTCGCGGCCACGATCGACACCGCCGCAGGGCCGCTGCTCGTCGACTGCCTCGGCACCTGGCTCACGGCTCTCGTCGACGAGTCAGGGTGGGACGACCTCGTCGCCGCCGCCGAGGTCGTCCACGCCGCCGGTGACCGGCTCGTCGAGTCGCTCTGCGCTGCAACCGTGCCGGTGGTCGTCGTCACCAACGAGGTCGGCTGGTCGCTCGTCCCCACGACGGCGTCCGGGCGGTTCTTCCAGGACGAGCTCGGGCGCCTGAACGCCCAGGTCTCGTCGGTGGCGGCGGGCGTCCACCTCGTGGTGGCCGGGCGCGTGATCGACCTGTCGGACGCGCCCGTGGTGCCGACGCAGCCGCGGCCGAGGACGCTCGATGCGTGATGCCTGGCGGCTCGCGCTCGGCACGTTCACGGCCCTGCGCGTCGGGCCGCCGCGCCGAGTCGACGAGCGGGTGCTGGGTGGCGCGATGCTGTTCGCACCGGTCACGGCCCTTCCCGCCGCGCTCGTCTGGGTCGGTCTCGGGCTGCTCGCAGGCATCTCGGTGCTGCCGGCTGCAGTCGCCGCGGGCCTCGCCCTCGTCGTCACCGCCCTGCTGTCCCGGGCCCTGCACCTCGACGGTCTCGCCGACCTCGCCGACGGCCTGACCTCCGGACACGACCCTGCACGCTCGCTCGACGTCATGCGTCGGGGCGACACCGGCCCGGCGGGGGCTGCTGCGCTGGTGCTCACGCTGCTGCTCGACGCCGCCTGTCTTGCAACGCTCTTCGCCACGGGCGTCGGATCCTCGCTGGCGGTGACCGCCCTGGTTGCCAGCAGGCTCGCGTGCGCGCTGTGCGCCCGACGCGGCATTCCGGCCGCTCGGCCGAAGGGTCTGGGGCAGGGCGTGGCCGGCACCGTCTCCCGGCGTGCCCTGACACTCCTCGTCAGCGTGGTCGCCGTCGTCGCGGCCGGGGCCGGCGCTCTTGCCGGGCACGCCACCGAGCAGTCGCTGTATGCCGTCGCGGCAGCTCACGCGCTCGTCGTGGCGGTCGCCGCCGGTGCCGCCGTCGCCGTCCGTCGGCACGCCGTGCCCCGGCTGGGGGGCGTGACCGGCGACGTCATCGGCGCGGCCATCGAGATCTCGCTGGCCGCCTCCCTCGTCAGCGCCTCCGTCGGGGCTGAGCTCCTCCGCTGAACACCCTGACACCGGCCGCTCGACACGCCCCGATCGTCGAGAGGTCACGGGTGGGCGCAGAGGGCGCCCACCCGGCATACGTCTTGGGTCGGCGGCTCAGGCCTCGCGGACCTGCACCTGGACGAAGGGCGGCTTGACGACCGTCGCCTCGAGTGGGCGACCGCGCACGTCGATCGAGAGCGTCTCGCCGTCAGCGACGTCGGGGTGAAGGAGCGCCAGGGCGATGCCCTGCTTGAGGGTCGGCGAGAACGTGCCCGACGTGACCTCGCCGACCGCCTCACCGTCGCGCGAGACCGCGCAGTGCGCCCGAGGGATACCGCGTCCCGTCACGAGAAGGCCGCGCATGAGCCGGGTGGGGTTGGCCTTCTCGGCCGCGAGGGCCTCCTTGCCCCAGAAGGCGTCCTTCTTCCAGCCGACGGCCCAGCCGGCCCGAGCCTGGACCGGAGAGATGTCGAGCGAAAGGTCCTGTCCGTGAAGGGGATAGCCCATCTCGGTGCGCAGGGTGTCACGCGACCCGAGGCCGCACGGCTTGCCCTCGAACGGCTCCATGGCAGTGGCGAGCGCGTCCCAGAGCGCGGGGGCGTCGTCCCAGCGCGGGACGAGCTCGTAGCCACGCTCACCGGTGTAGCCGGTGCGGCAGACGATGACCGGGTGGCCCTGCCAGTCGGCCTCGACGAACGACATGTAGTCGTGGCCCGTCGGCAGCCCCAGCGACTCGAGCACCTCGTCGCTCCTGGTGCCCTGGACCGCGATGACGCCGTAGTCCTGGTGCAGGTTGGTCACGGTGATCCCCTCGGGTGCCGCCGCCTGGAGGCGACGCACGACCTCGGCGGTGTTGGCGGCGTTGGGGATGAGGAAGACGTCGTCGTCGGACTTGAGGTAGACGATGAGGTCGTCGACCACGCCACCCGACTCGTCGCAGCAGAGCGTGTACTGCGCCGAGCCCGGCTGGATGCGGCGCACGTCGTTGGTCAGGCAGGAGTTGACGAAGTCCGCCGCGCCGGGCCCCACGACCGACGCCTTGCCGAGGTGGCTCACGTCGAAGATGCCGACGCGCTCCCTCACCGCGGTGTGCTCGGCGACGACGCCGCCACCGGGGTACTCGATCGGCATGTCCCAGCCACCGAAGTCGGCCATCTTCGCGCCGAGGGCGACGTGGCGGTCGTGCAGGGGTGAGGTCAGCGGGGAGGCGGTCCCCGACGTCGCTGTCGTCATGGGCGCCAACCTACCGCTCGCCGGGTGGCGCCCTTGCGCTCGTTATCATCGAACGCCGCCACCAGCGGCAGCGTGGTGCGCACGACCCCGAGCGCACGCGCACGCCGACTCATCCTGAGGGCGCGACGTCATCGCGCGTCCTGATGCACACCGACAAAGGAGTCCTCGTGGCCAACCTGACCATCTCGAACCGCTCGGCCGCCGACACGCCCTGTGACGCGCTCGTCGTCGCGATCGTGCCGGGCGAGAGCGGCGCCGGCCTGGCTCCCGGGCACGGGCTGCCGCGCAAGACGGTCTCGCACCTCAAGTCGGTCGTCGCCGACCTCGAGCTCGCCGGCAAGGTGGGCGAGGTCACGACCCTTGCTGCCGTGCCGGAGGTGACGGCCAAGCTCGTGGTCCTCGCCGGCGTGGGCGCCCTGTCGTCCGCGCCCGCCGCTCTCGAGGAGGTGCGCAAGGGACTCGGCGCCGCCATCCGAGCCCTGGGCAAGAAGAAGAAGGTCGCGGTCGTCGTTCCGGGCACGTCGGTCGAGCTGGTCTCGGCCGTCGCCGAGGGTGTTGCCCTCGGGGCGTATGCGGTCTCGAAGGCCGGCACGACCAGCACCGACGTCGTCGCTGCGGTCGCGCTGGTCGGTCCGGCCGACGCGGCCTCACGCAAGGCGGTCAAGAGGGCGGCCGCGCTCGGTGACGCGGTCGCGTACACCCGCGACCTGGTGAACCTCCCGCCCAACCTGCTCTACCCCGAGACGTTCGTCGACTCCCTCGCCGAGCGCATCAAGGGCAGCAAGGTGAAGCTGAAGTCCTACGACATGAAGGCCCTTCGCGCCGGCGGCTTCGGCGGCACGGTCGGCGTCGGGCAGGGTTCGGCGAACGAGCCGCGCATCGCCGTCCTGAGCTACGCCCCCAGCCGCCCGAAGGCGTCGATCGCCTTCGTGGGCAAGGGCATCACGTTCGACTCCGGCGGCCTCTGCATCAAGCCGGCCAACGGCATGATCACGATGAAGTGCGACATGGCCGGTGCCGCAGCCGTCGCCGGGGCCGTCCTGGCCATCGCCGAGCTCGGCCTGCCGATCGCCGTCACCGGCTACCTCGGTCTCGCCGAGAACATGCCGAGCTCGACGGCCCAGCGGCCGAGCGACGTCGTGACGATGCGCGGCGGCAAGACGGTCGAGGTGCTCAACACCGACGCCGAGGGCCGCATGGTGCTCGGCGACTGCATCGCACTGGCCTCAGAGACCACCCCGGACGCGATCGTCGACGTCGCCACGCTGACCGGCGCCCAGGTCGTCGCCCTGGCCAACACGGCGGCCGTCATGTCGAACGACGACGCGTTCCGCGCTCGCGTGCTGGAGGCGGCTCAGACGGTCGGCGAGGCGATGTGGCCGATGCCCCTGCCGGCCGAGCTGCGCCCCGGTCTGGAGTCGATCAACGCCGACCTCGCCCACAAGGGCGGCCCCGAAGGTGGCATGCTCACGGCCGGCCTGTTCCTGCAGGAGTTCGTCGGCGAGGGCATCCCGTGGAGCCACCTCGACATCGCCGGGCCGGCGTTCAACGACAAGGCCCCCGCCGGCTACTGGCCCAAGGGCGGCACCGGCTTCGGCGTGCGCACCCTGGTCGGTGTCGCCGAGTCCTATCTCTGACAGCCACCACTACCGGCGAGAGGCCACTCGTGGCCCCCTCGTGACCGTCGAAAGGCCAGGACGCGCGGCGCGTCCTGGCCTTTCGACATCGGTGAGGCGGCACATCGTGGCCGCTCGCCGGTTGACGAGGTGGGGCCCTCAGCCGCCTGACTTGCGGCGGAACATCTGCTGCGCCTTGGCGGGCCCGTGCGCCCCGTGCACCTTCGAGCGGTCGTTGTCGTCGGAGACGTCCTTGCCGCCGTGCGCATGCTTCTTGTCGAGCGCCGCACGGAACTTGGCCTTCATCTCTTCGCTCGGGCCGCTCTCTGAGCCGTCCTGCTGGGACATCGGTGGACCTCCTGTGTGCTGTGGCGCCGGATCCGGCACGGACTGAACTCTTTTCACCCTGTCAGGCAGAGGCGGACGGGTCCACCCCTTTAGGTCACGCGTCGCCCTGACGGCGACGTTTGCTCCACTCGCGCATGCGGTTGGGGTAGCCGGTCTTGTTGACGTCGTAGACCGGGACACCCAGCTTCTGGCTGATCTCGAAGCCGTCCTTCGCGGAACCGACCGCACGACGGGTCCACTCGCCGTCCCAGGCGATGAGGACGATGGTCGTCGTGGTGACGCTGGTGGCCGGTTCGACGTACGCCTCCACGCCACGCTTGGACTCGACGAAGGCACGCAGGTGCACCTCGACCGCCTTGCGGTCGATCGCCATCTGCGGACCGTCCGAGCGGCCCTGACGGCCGTCGCCCTTACGGCTGCCGCGTCGCGAGAACCAGCCCATGGCGGCACTGTACGTGGTCTGACGGTGCGTACGAGCGGACCTCGCCGCGAGGCGTGACCTGCCTGTGACGTCCCAGACGATCAATGACAAGATGCTGTGTGCACGCCCACCCGTACGTCCATCCGCACGTCCCGGACTCCGCTGCACGACGGTCGGACCCGGCGATCCACCAGAAGGAGCCCATGCATGTCGGCTGATGCCGCAGGCGACTACGACGTCGTCATCCTCGGTGGGGGGTCGGGCGGCTACGCCTGTGCCCTCCGGTCGGCAGAGCTGGGCCTCTCGGTGGCCCTCGTCGAGAAGGGCCGGCTGGGCGGCACCTGCCTGCACCAGGGGTGCATCCCCACCAAGGCCCTGCTGCACGCCGCAGAGGTCGCCGATGTCGCTCGCGAGGGGTCGTCGTTCGGCGTCAAGACGACCTTCGAGTCCGTCGACATGTCCGGCGTCAACGCCTACAAGGACGGCGTCGTCGGCCGCCTCTACAAGGGCCTGCAGGGGCTCGTGAAGGCCGCCAAGATCGAGTACGTCGAGGGCGAGGGCGTCCTCGACGGCCCCCACACCGTCGTCGTCGGCGACCGCCGTGTCACCGGCCGCAACATCGTGCTCGCCACCGGCAGCTACGCGAAGTCGCTGCCCGGCCTCGAGATCGGCGGCCGCATCATGACGAGCGAGCAGGCGCTCGCGATCGACCACGTTCCGGCACGGGTGGTCGTGCTCGGCGGCGGGGTCATCGGCGTCGAGTTCGCCTCTGTCTTCAAGAGCTTCGGCTCCGAGGTGACGATCGTCGAGGCGCTGCCGCGTCTCGTGGCCGCCGAGGACGAAGCCATCAGCAAGCAGCTCGAGCGCTCCTTCCGCAAGCGCAAGATCGCCTTCAAGACGGGCGTCCGCTTCGCCGGCGCGACCCAGCACGGCGACGTCGTCACGGTGTCGCTCGAGTCGGGCGAGACCATCGACGCAGACCTGCTGCTCGTTGCCGTCGGGCGAGGCCCGGTCACCGAGGGCCTGGGCTATGAGGCCGCCGGCGTGAACGTCGACCGCGGGTTCGTGCCCACCGACGAGCGGCTGCGCACCGACGTCCCGGGCGTGTATGCCGTCGGCGACATCGTTCCCGGGCTCCAGCTCGCCCACCGGGGCTTCGCCCAGGGCATCTTCGTCGCCGAGGAGATCGCGGGCCTCGCACCCGCCGTCATCGACGAGTCGGGCATCCCGCGCGTCACCTACTGCGACCCCGAGATCGCCAGCGTCGGCCTCACCGAGGCCCAGGCGCGCGAGAAGCACGGCGACGTCTCGACCTACGAGTACAACCTCGGCGGCAACGGCAAGTCGCAGATCCTCGGCACCCAGGGCTTCGTCAAGCTGGTCCGCCAGGTCGACGGCCCCGTGGTCGGGGTCCACATGATCGGCGCCCGCATGGGCGAGCAGATCGGCGAGGCACAGCTCATCGTGAACTGGGAAGCGCACCCCGAGGACGTCGCCGGTCTCATCCACGCGCACCCCACACAGAACGAGGCGCTCGGCGAGGCACACTTGGCCTTGGCGGGGAAGCCCCTGCACGCACACGCTTGAGCCAGACACTGGGAAGAGGAGAAAACACGTCATGTCAGAACGCGTGACCATGCCGGCCCTGGGTGAGTCAGTCACCGAGGGGACCGTCACCCGCTGGCTGAAGAACGTCGGTGACCAGGTCGAGGTCGACGAGCCACTGCTCGAGGTCTCCACCGACAAGGTCGACACCGAGATCCCGTCTCCCGTGGCGGGAACGCTGCAGGAGATCCTGGCCCAGGAGGACGACACCGTCCCCGTGGGCGCCGACCTCGCAGTCATCGGCGACGGCGCTGCCCCCTCCGGCGGGGGCGATGCGCCAGCAGCCGAGTCGGCTCCCGAGCCCGAGGCAGCTCCCGCTCCGGCCGTCCCCGAGGCGCCCAGCACCGAGCAGGAGCCCCAGGCGGCGACGAGCGAGCCCGAGGCGGCGCAGGCGGAGCAGCCGCAGGCGAGTGCGTCGTCGTCCGAGGGTGGCGAGGGCCAGACGGTCACGATGCCGGCGCTCGGCGAGTCCGTCACCGAGGGCACCGTCACGCGATGGCTCAAGGCCGAGGGCGACGAGGTAGCCGTCGACGAGCCGCTGCTCGAGGTCTCGACCGACAAGGTCGACACCGAGATCCCCTCTCCCGTTGCCGGCACCCTGACCAAGATCCTCGTCCAGGAGGACGACACCGTCCCGGTCGGCGCCGACCTTGCCGTCATCGGCGGCGCCCCGGCGTCTGCCCCTGCCCAGGAGGCCCCGAAACAGGAGGCCCCGGAGCAGGAGGCCCCGGAGCAGGAGGCCCCCAAGCAGGAGGCCCCGAAGCAGGAGTCGGTTCCTCAGCAGTCAGCACCCGCGCAGGCAGCACCCGCGCAGGCAGCACCCGCGCAGGAGAAGGCCGAGGAGGCCAGCACTGCTGCCAGTGACGCGCCCGAGCCGGCCGGCAAGCCGGCGGACGCCGAGCGTCCCCCGGCACAGCAGTCGCCCGAGTCCGCGGCACCTGCCGGGGGCTCGTCGCGTGACGACGCTGCCGCGTACGTCACCCCCCTCGTGCGCAAGCTCGCCTCCCAGCACGGTGTCGACCTCGGCTCGATCACGGGCACCGGTGTCGGCGGGCGCATCCGCAAGCAGGACGTGCTCGACGCCGCCGAGGCCGCGAAGGCCGCCCAGGCACCAGCCGAGCCCGCCCCCGCAGCGGCCCCGGCTGCTGCTGCCCCTTCGGCCGCCCCGAGCGCTCCGGCAGCCGCGGCGTCGCAGGTCTCGCCCAAGCGCGGCACCCGCGAGAAGATGAGCCGGCTGCGCAAGGTCATCGCCACGCGCATGGTCGAGTCGCTCCAGGTGTCGGCACAGCTGACCACCGTGGTCGAGGTCGACCTCACCAAGGTGGCTCGCCTACGAGCCAAGGTCAAGAACGACTTCGAGGCCCGCGAGGGCACGAAGCTCAGCTTCCTGCCGTTCCTGGCCCTGGCCGCCACCGAGGCACTCAAGGCGCACCCGATGGTCAACGCGAGCATCGACGGCGACGAGATCGTCTACCACGGCACCGAGAACCTCTCGATCGCCGTCGACACGGAGAAGGGCCTGATCGTCCCCGTCGTCAAGAACGCCGGTGACCTCAACATCGCCGGGCTCGCCCGCGCGATCGCCGACGTCGCGGCGCGCACGCGCAGCAACAAGATCACGCCTGACGACCTCGCTGGTGGCACCTTCACCATCACCAACACCGGCAGCCGAGGCGCCTTGTTCGACACGCCGATCATCAACCAGCCGCAGGTCGCGATCCTCGGCACCGGTGCGATCGTCAAGCGTCCCGTGGTCGTCACCGACGCCGACGGCGGCGAGACGATCGCGATCCGCTCGATGATGTACCTCGCCCTGTCCTACGACCACCGCATCGTCGACGGTGCCGACGCCGCCCGCTTCCTCGGAACGATGAAGGCGCGGCTGGAAGAGGGTCGCTTCGAGGCCTGAGGCCCGATCGCATGAGGAGCACGCCATGACGAGGCGCGTCGCCATCACCGGTTCGTCCGGACTGATCGGCGGCGCGCTTCGCCGTCATCTCGAGGCTCGGGGCGACGAGGTGCTGCGCCTGGTGCGACGCCAGCCGAGCGGGCCCGGTGAGGTCGAATGGGACCCCGCGCACGGTCGGCTCGACGAGTCCGCCCTCGAGGGCATCGACGCCGTGGTCAACCTCGCCGGCGTCGGCATCGGCGACCGGCGCTGGAACGACGACCACAAGCGAGCGATCGGACAGTCCCGCACCGATGCCACCAGCACCGTGGCCCGCGCGCTCGTGGCCCACCGAGAGCGCACCGGCCGGTCCATCCGGCTCGTCAACGGGTCGGCGGTGGGCTACTACGGCGACCGCGGCGATGAGGTGCTCACCGAGAAGAGCCCACCGGGTCAGGACTTCCTCGCCGGCCTCGTGACCGGCTGGGAGCACGCGGCCCAGCCCGCCGTCGACGCCGGCATCCCGGTGGCCTACGTGCGCACCGGCCTGGTCATGGCGCCGGACGGCGGCGCGTTCAAGCCGGTGCTGCTGCTCGGCCGGCTCGGCCTGGGAGGCCCCATGGGCTCAGGTCGGGAGTGGTGGCCGTGGATCACCCTCGACGACGAGGCACGCGTGCTCACCCACCTCGTCGACCATCCCGAGCTGGTCGGGCCCTTCAACGCCGCCGCGCCGGGCGCCGCTCGGCAGAAGGAGATCGCGGCAACCATCGGTGCGGTGCTGTCACGACCTGCGATCCTGCCCGCTCCACGCTTCGCGCTGCGTGCCGTCATCGGTGAGTTCGCCGACTACGTCGTCGCGAGCCAGAGACTCGAGCCGGCGGCGCTGCTCGCCAGCGGCTTCACCTTCGAGCACCCCGACCTCTCGGAGGCCGTCAGGTGGCTGGTGCGCTCGTGATTCCCGTGAGCCGCCAGCCCTGAGGACCCCGGGCCAGGCCGAAGTCGAGCAGGCGGCCGGTGTCGGCCGGCCGGTGCGCACGCGCACCGTCGCCTGACACGACGACGTATGCCGTCCAGTCCACTCGGGCCCGGAGCACCGCGTGGGCGCCGTCACCCGAGACGTAGGTCGCCTCGGCCACCTCGAGGCGTAGGCCCTCCCACCGCACCCGGGACTCGCGCAGTCGCGTCAGCAGCGCCACATCGCTGGTGGCGCTCGCCGAGTGGGGCGCATGGACGGCGGCAAGTGCAGGCTCGTCGAGGCTGAGCAGCGCGCGCGCCCGTCGGTCGCTCAGCGCCTGGAGGAGGTCCTCGGGGTGCTGCTCGGGACTCGTGGGCTCGAGGACCAACCGGTCGGATGGACGCGGGGTCGGCTCCCCCGCTGGGCCTCGGGCGGCGCTCGTCGTGCGCGGGAGGGCCTGGGCAATGACGCCCGTCGCGGCTGCGGCCGCCGTTGCCGGGCGTGGCGGTGCGGGGGCCGTCGCCGGCGAGCTCGAGGGCCTCGGGGGCTGTTGCACCGTCGCGGGCGTCGTGACCACCACGTGGGGGGCGGCAGGCCCCTGCTGTCTGGCGGCCAGCGCCCACCCGGCGACGCCCAGAGCCGGAACGGCCACGAGCGCAGCAGCAAGGATGCGCTTGCGCCAACGCGCACCGACGGGGACGGCCACCGGCGGAGCGTCCCGCTCGGCCTCGGCGCGAAGTCGGTGGGTGAGGGCCGAGGCCTGGTCGGCTCCCACCACGACCTCGACCGGCTCGGCGGGCGCCGCCTCGTAGAACCGGATCGCGAGCTCGGCGGCGCCTGGACGACGCTCGGGTTCGGGGTCGATGGCCTGGGCGATGACCTCGGCCAGCTCGACACCCACGTGGCTCACGACCGTCTCGAGGTCGAGCCGGGCCATCGTGTCAGGGGCACCGTTGCCGGTCAGGCAGAACCACGCGACGGCCCCGAGCGCATAGACGTCTGCAGCGTCGCCCGGTTCGTCGCCGAGCAGCACCTCGGGTGCCACGAAGCCAGGAGTGCCGTGGACAGCGCCCGGCCCGCCGCCGGCGACGCGGGCCGCCCCGAGGTCGAGCAGGACGGGTCGGCCGGCCGGGGTGATGGTGATGTTGGAGGGCGAGATGTCGGAGTGGATGCCGCCGGCCGAGTGCAGGTGGGCCACTGCCTCGCAGACGGGAGTGAGGACGGTGACCACCTCGCCCGGGCGCAGGTGGCCGCGGCTGCCCACCATCCCTCGCAGCAGCGCGCCCCGAACGAGGTCGAACACGAGCGCCTCGCGCCCATCAGGCAGCGGGACGACCGAGCGCAGGGGCACGAGGTGCTCGTGGTGCACCGCCGTCAGGACCTGTTGCTCGACCAGGGCCTGGCGGGCGTCGACCTCGTCGCGGACCCGGTGCGGCACCTTGACGGCCACCGGGCGGCCGGTGGCATCGACGCCCGACCAGACGACGGCCGACGCTCCCGCTCCGATCACCGCGTCGAGGCGGTGACCCGGCACGTCGGGGACGTCCGGCACGTCACCCTTGTCAGCGATGTCGTCGTGCAGGTTCCGGGTCGCCTCTGACGCGCTCTCGATCACCCGCTCATGCAACCAGCGTCGGCGCCACCCGAGAGCGCGCCATCCACAGGGTCGCTCAGGGAGTCTGCCCGGGCGTGACCACGTCGACCACGCGCCGGTCGCGCGCGCTGATCCGGGCGGCGTCGATGATCGCGAGCACGTGGACGGCGTCACGCGGGTCGACCGGCATGGTCGCCTGGGGGTCGTGGTCGGCCAGGGCAGCGGCGACAGCCCGGTAGAAGTCGGCCTGGTCGGCGCCGGTCACGACCGGCCCCGGCTCACGCTCGTCACCCCTGACGACCCAGCCCACGTGGTCGCCGTCGTTCTCGAAGTCGCTGAACGAGCTCACCTCGTCGAACTGGCGGCCGATGACGTAGGCACCGCCCGACCCGCTCACTCGGGCACGCGGCCCCGGCGCACCGTTGACGGCGCTCGACATGATGTGGCTGACGACGCCAGAGGTGTGGCGGCAGGCGAGGAACGTGTCGTCCTCGGCCACCGTGGTGCGCGAGTCCACCTCGGCGTAGACGGACTCCACCTCACCGTGGAGCAGCACGGCCTGGTCGACGAGGTGGCTCTGCAGGTCGAGCATCACACCCCCGCCCTCGCTCGCGGGGATCTGGTCGCGCCAGACCTGCCTGGCCACGGGGCGCCAACGGTCCCAACGGTATTCGGCACGCCAGATCTCACCGACGAGCTCGCCGTCGCGGACAGCGCGCAGCGCGGCCAGCTCGGGGTCGAAGCGCCGGTTGTTGAACACGGTCAGCGGCACTCCGTGGTGAGCCGCCTGGTCGACGACGTCGAGCGCCGCGCTCGCTTCGACCGCCAGCGGCTTGTCGACGACGAGCGGCAGGCCCGCCTCGATGACCTGCTGGGCCTGCTCGGCGTGCACCCCGCTCGGCGACGCGAGCACGACGAGGTCGAGGCCGTCGACGCCGAGCAGCGTCTCGAGATCCGGCACGACGTCGGCATCGGGCAGCTCGGCCCGCACCTGGTCGGCCCGAGCCGCGTCGGACGTCGACACGGCCGCGACAGTGAGCCCGGCGCGCGAAAGAAGAGGGGCGTGGATGCGCCGGCCGGCCATGCCGTAGCCGACGAGCCCGACACGGAGGGTGGTGGACGGGGCCGGATCGACTGGAGGCATTCCGGCATCGTATGCCGCACGGCGTACCCTGACCGCATGCGTCTCGTGCACCTCGGCCTCGACCCCGACTTCGTCGACTACGAGCAGGCCTGGCAGGTGCAGCGCGACACGCACGCAAGGGTGGTCGCCGGCGAGGAGCCCGACACCGTCTACCTGCTCGAGCACCGCGCGGTCTACACGGCGGGCAAGCGCACCGAGCCCCAGGAACGGCCCAACGACGGCACCCCCGTCATCGACGTCGACCGCGGCGGCAAGATCACCTGGCACGGTCCGGGACAGATCACCGGCTATCCCATCGTGCGGCTCCCCGCGCCGATCGACGTCGTCGGCTACGTGCGCCACCTGGAGGAGATGATGATCCGGGTCTGCGCCGACTTCGGCGTCGAGGCCGGTCGTGTCCAGGGCGAGAGCGGCACGTGGATCGCCGAGGACGACCGCGGGCCGCGACGCAAGATCGGGGCCATCGGCATCCGCGTCAGCCGCCAGGTGGCGATGCACGGCTTCGCCTTCAACTGCAACCCCGACCTGTCGTGGGGCGAGGTGATCATCCCGTGCGGCATCGTCGGGGCGGGCGTCACCTCCCTGTCGTTCGAGCTGGGCCGTGACGTTCCGGTGACCGAGGTCCTCCCCCACGTCGAGAAGCACCTCACCGACATCCTGCCGACACTGCAGCCCAACCGCCGCGCACTCGCCTGAGCGACCCCTTATGGTGGCGACCACCAACCGGTCGAACCAGGGGGATCGATGGACGCCGCCGTCCGCACCGTCAACCTACGCAAGACGTACCTGTCCCGTGGCTCGCGGCGGGTCGCCGTCACCGGCCTGTCGATGGCGGTGCCGCTCGGAGGGGTGCACGGCTTCCTCGGGCCCAACGGGTCCGGCAAGACGACGACCATCCGGATGCTCCTCGGCCTCGTTCGGGCAGACTCCGGCACGGCCGAGCTCTTCGGTGAGCCGGTGCCGAGGCGACTCCCCCACGTCATCGACCGTGTCGGCGCCATCGTGGAGTCCCCGAAGTTCTTCCCCGCCTTCACCGCCCGGCAGAACCTCAATCTCCTCGCCGGCGCCATCGGAAGCCCCCGACAGCGCGTCGACGATGTGCTCGAGGCCACCCACCTCGGTGACCGCGGTCGAGACCGGTATGCCGGTTTCTCCCTCGGCATGAAGCAGCGCCTCGCGATCGCGGCGACTCTTCTCAAGGACCCCGACCTGCTCATCTTCGACGAGCCGACCAACGGGCTCGACCCAGCCGGCATCCGCGAGGTCCGAGACACCATGAAGTCGCTCGGGGCACAAGGCAAGACGGTTCTCGTCAGCTCGCACATCCTGGCCGAGGTCGAGCAGGTCGCCGACACCGTCTCGATCATCGGCCACGGCACCCTGCTGGCCGAGGGACACGTGGCCGACATCCTCGGCAGGCAGGGGCAGACGCAGGTGCGCGTCGGGGTGGCCTCCCCCGAGCGCGCCGCGCAGATCCTCCAGGCCGAAGGCTTCACCCTGACCCGTGACGGGCACGAGCTCCTCGTCGGCGCCGAGGACCCCTCCGCCATCACGCGGTCCCTCGCCGGCCACGGCCTGTACGTCAGCGCGCTCGTGCCGGTTCGCCCCGACCTCGAGTCGGCCTTCCTGGCCCTCACCGAGGACCAGGGGCTCGGGAGCCAAGCCGACCGGGCGGCGGGTGGCGCGACTGCGACCGCCGAGACGAGAGGCGGTGCGGCATGAGCGAGACCCTGCTCCCCTCGGACGAGCGACCGCGCACGCAGCGGCGGCCGGCCGGCACCTCTTTCGCCGGTCTCGTCGGGGTCGAGCTGCGACGGCTCTGGTGGCGGCGCCTGACCAAGGTGGCCGTCGTCGCGCTCGTGCTCTTCACCGGGGCCGCCGTCTACAACGCCTACAGCTCGAGCACGCCGGAGCGCCTCGCGCAGCAGATCGACGACTACAAGGCCCTCGTCGCGGACACCAAGCGCCAGCAGGCCGACTTCAAGGAGCAGCTGCCCCAGATGCTGGCCCAGTGCCGGCAGGACCAGGCGGCCGAACGGGAACGGTCGGGCGACCAGTCCATCGACTTCGGGTGCGACTCGATCACCGCGCCCACCGAGCCCACCCTCGAGCAGTTCGGCCTGGTGCCACCCGTGGCCGACGTCATCACGGCCGGCATCGCGACCTCCGCCGCCTACCTCGTCGCCTTCCTCGCGTTCGTGCTCGGTGCGAGTGCCATCGGGGCCGAGTTCACCACCGGCTCGATGGGCAACTGGCTGACCTTCCAGCCACGGCGCACCAAGGTCGCGCTGAGCAAGCTCTCCGCAGTCGCTCTCGGCGGAGCCGCCCTGGCCGTGGTGTTCGCGCTGCTCACCAACCTCGGCGCGCGCATGGTCGCGGTGGTCAACCGGCCGGGCGAGGAGCTCGTGCTGCCCGAGCCCGCCACCGTCACGGACTCGGTCCCCCAGCTGCTCCTGCGCGTCGTGGCGATCGCGGTCCTCGCCGGGGTCTGTGGCGCCGCCCTGGCGCTCGTGCTCCGCTACACCGCCGGTGTCGTCGGCGTGCTTCTCGCGTATGCCGTCGGCGTCGAGCTCATCGCGGCGCAGGCCTTCCTCCAGGGCCGGCTCAAGCCCTGGACCGTCAGCACGAACATCGAGGCCTTCCTGGGCAAGGGCTCGACGTACTTCGCCCAGACGTGCGAGGGCAGCACCTGCTCGTTCGCCCCGCAGCCGCTCTCGTACACCCATTCCTGGGTCTTCCTGCTGGTGGTCGGGGTCGCCCTCGCGGTCGTGGGCGTGCTCACGTTTCGCCGGCGCGACGTGGCCTGAGCGGAGCGAGATCGTCCTGCGGGACCTGTCGATGGCGGCGCGAGCCGTTCGTCGTTGGGGTAGCCGGACAGTCCGGCAGACACGAACCAAGGAGTGACCGACATGGCCAAGTACCTCGTCCTCATCTACGGCAGCGAGCAGGAGTGGGACGCCCAGACTCCCCCGGAGCTCGAGGCCAAGGAGGCGGGCCACATCGCCTTCTCCCGCGCTGCGGGCGCGGGGCGTCTCAGCGGTGAGGAGCTCGAGTCGGCGACGACCGCCACGACCCTGCGGGCGTCGGGCAACGGCACGCCGATCGTCACCGACGGGCCGTTCATGGAGACGAAAGAGGCGCTCGGCGGCTTCTACATCGTCGACGTGCCCGACCTCGACGCCGCCGTCACCCTCGCTCGGATGTTGCCCGAGCTGCGAGAGCAGCACGGGGCCGTCGAGGTGCGCCCCATCGTCGACCACGGCTGAACAGTCCGTCATGACGTCCGTGCCACCGCCCGAGGTCGCCGCCGCCGTGGCGCGCGCGCACCGGGACGAGTGGGCCCGGGTGCTCGCCTCGACCGCGAGGGTGACGCGCGACCTCGACCTCGCGGAGGAGTGCACCCAGGACGCCTTCGAGCGAGCGCTCGAGCGGTGGCCGACCGACGGCATACCCCGGCGGCCGGGGGGCTGGCTGACGACGGTCGCGGGCAACCGCGCCCGCGACGTCGTCCGCCGCGAGGCGCACGGGCGCCGCCTGCTCCCGATGCTCGTCGTCGACGAGCAGGACGAGGGAGCAACAGAGCCGTATGCCATGGGCGACCACCCGGTGCCGGACGACCGGCTGCGCCTGGTGTTCACCTGCTGCCATCCGGCGCTCGCGCCGGAGGCCCAGGTGGCACTCACCCTGCGCCTGGTCTGCGGCCTGTCGACGGCCGAGGTGGCTCGGGCATTCCTCGTGCAGGAGTCGACGATGGCCGCACGGATCACCCGTGCCAAGAAGAAGATCGCGGCCGCCCGCATCCCGTACCGCGTGCCTCCTCCCGACGAGCTGGCGGCCCGCCTCGGACCTGTCACGGACGTTCTCCACCTCGTGTTCACGACGGGTCACACTGCGCCGAGCGGCAGCCGCCTCGTGCGGCAGGACCTCGTGGACGTCGCGATCCGGATGGGGTGGATGCTGCACGGACTGTTGCCCGAGGCGACCGGCGTGACCGGCCTGCTCGCGCTCATGCTGCTCGCCGATGCCCGACGCGACACCCGGGTCGACCACCACGGGGCGCTCGTGCTGCTGGCCGACCAGGACCGGTCACGGTGGGACCGCGAGCTCGTCGCCGAGGGCGCCGCACTCGTCGGTGAGGCCCTCGCCGAGGGGCCGCCCGACCGGTTCACGGTCGAGGCGGCCATCGCCGCGGTCCACGCGGAGGCGCCGACCTGGGAGGAGACCGACTGGGCCGAGGTCGTCGGCCTCTACGACGTGCTCCTCGGCCTCTGGCCCTCCCCGGTCGTGGCGCTCGGCCGAGCCGCCGCGCTCGGTTTCCGCGACGGACCGGAGGCCGGGCTCGCGGCGCTCGCCCCGCTCCTCGACGACCCGACCGTGGCGACCTACCCCTACCTCAGCGCCACCCGGGCCGACCTGCTGCGCCGCCTCGGGGCCTGGTCGGATGCCGCGACCGCCTACGAGGAGGCGCTCGCCCTCGCGGGCAACGACGCCGAGCACGCGTTCCTGTCCGCGCGTCTCACCGAGGTGCGCGCGCACGGAGACTGCTGACCCGGCCCCACGGCATACGGGCGTGGTCGGGGGCGTTGTCGATCAGGCGTAACCTGTCCGGAGCAGCAAATCCCGACCAAGGAGCCCCTGTGTCTGTCGTTCCCGACGGCCGTCGTCTGCTGCGCGTCGAGGCGCGCAACGCCGAGACCCCCATCGAGCGCAAGCCCTCGTGGATCCGCACCACGGCGAAGATGGGCCCCGAGTACACCGCACTCCACTCGATGGTGAAGTCCGAGGGCCTGCACACGGTCTGCCAGGAGGCCGCCTGCCCCAACATCTTCGAGTGCTGGGAGGACAAGGAGGCCACCTTCCTCATCGGTGGCGACGTCTGCACCCGACGCTGCGACTTCTGCGACATCGCCACGGGGCGCCCGACCTCCCTCGACCTCGACGAGCCCCGCCGCGTGGCGGAGTCCGTGGCCCAGATGGGCCTGCGCTACTCGACCGTCACAGGCGTCGCCCGCGACGACCAGCCCGACGGCGCCGCCGGCCTCTACGCCGAGACGATCCGCCAGATCCACCTGCTCAACCCGAACACGGGCGTCGAGATCCTGCCGCCCGACTTCGGCGCCAAGCCCGAGCTCGTCGGCCAGGTCTTCGACGCGCGCCCGGAGGTGTTCGCGCACAACCTCGAGACGGTGCCGCGCATCTTCAAGCGCATCCGCCCCGCCTTCACCTACGAGAAGTCGCTCAAGGTGCTCTCGATGGCGCGCGAGGCGCAGCTCGTCACGAAGTCCAACCTCATCCTCGGCATGGGCGAGACCGACGTCGAGATCGAGGAGGCCATCCGCGACCTCCACGACGCCGGCTGCGACATCCTGACGATCACGCAGTACCTCCGGCCCTCGAAGCTGCACCACCCGATCGACCGGTGGGTCAAGCCCGAGGAGTTCGTGCACTGGTCCCAGGTCGCCGAGGAGATGGGCTTCAAGGGCGTCATGGCCGGACCGCTCGTCCGCTCGTCCTACCGCGCCGGCCGCCTCTGGGCGACTGCGATGCGCAAGTGGGGCCGCGAGATCCCGGCCCACCTGTCGCACCTCGCCGAGGCTGCCGAGTCCCCCGCCCGCCAGGAGGCGGCGTCGTTGGTGGCCCGCGCGCAGAGCGCCGTATCCTGAGCACCATGGCACGCAACAAGGACGGCGACGCGAGCAGCGCGCCCCAGGAGAAGAAGCAGGGACGGCTGTCCCAGATCCGTGACGTCTACCGGGTCTCCAAGCAGGCTGACCCGGTCATCGGCTGGTACATGCTGCTGACGTTCCTCGTCGTCTTCGGGGTGCTCCTCGTCGTCGGCTTCATCGTCAAGCTGCCCTGGATCTTCGGCATCTTCGGCGTGCTCTTCGGCGTCCTCGCCGCCACGATCATCATGAGCCGTCGTGCCGAACGCGCCGCCTACAGCCAGATCGAGGGCCAGGCCGGCGCCGCCGGCGCCGCGCTCACCTCGATCCGCCGCGGCTGGTACACCGACCGCGAGCCGGTCGCCGCCGACGTCGCCCGTGCGGGCGACATCAGCTCGGCCGCCATGGTCTACCGCGCACTGGGCCGCCCCGGCGTGGTGCTCGTGGGCGAGGGCCCCACCTCCCGCGTGCAGAAGCTGCTCGCTGCCGAGAAGAAGCGCGTCGAGCGCGTGGCCCCCGGCGTGCCGGTCACCACCCTGCGCGTGGGCTCCGGCGAGAACGAGGTGCCCCTGCCCAAGCTCGCGAGCAAGGTCCAGCGCCTCAAGCCGCAGATCACCAAGGACGAGATGGCCATGGTCAACAAGCGCCTCAAGGCGCTCGGCGGCATGCGCGCTCCCCTGCCGCCCGGCGTCGACCCGGCGCGCGCCCGGATGGACCGGAAGGCCCTGCGCGGCAAGTGAGTCCACCGGGCGGCATACGCAAGCCCACCCGGCTGGCGACTTCTCCCTGTTCATCGAGAAAGCGATCCGTCCGATCGGACGGATCGCTTTCTCGATGTTGGGTTGGGAAGCGGGGTATCGCATTCTCGATTCGTCCAGATGGTCAGCGGGTGCGGACCACGACGGTGCCCGGCACCTTGTCGTGCAGGCCCCGCCCGTCGCGGTCCCACACGATGGCCGGGATGAAGATGCCCAGCAGGATCGTGCGCACGATCGCCTGCACCGGCATCACCCGACCGGACGACAGCGAGCGCACCTGCAGCCCGGCGACGCGGTGACCGATGGTGTAGCCGAGGGTGCCGACGAGGAGCAGGTGCATGACGGCGAACACGCCGAGCACCACGAAGTTCTGACCACCCGTGGCGGGGGGCTGCGAGAACGGCAGCGGCACGGAGAAGAGGCCCCTCGCGATGAGGGAGGCGACGCCCCAGTCGATGAGCACCCCGACGAGGCGGATGCCGAAGCCGGCGACCGAGCCCGGGCCCTTCTGAGGGAGCCCGAGATCACGCCCCCGGAACTGCCCGTCGGTGCTCGTGCGCGCTCGGGGGCCCTCGAGCCAGGAGCCGAAATCCTTGCGGTCCACCACGGCACCAGCGTAACGAGACGCGAGCCGCGCCCTTTGCCCGGCCCTGTGCTTCCGTAACACCCGCGAAACATGCGGGTCACTGCCGAGAAATCGCCAGTCGCTAGTGTCGTCGACGACAGCACGGGGCCGTCCCTCGATCTCTGGCGCTCGAACGAGTGCCCGTGAGCCGGGTGGCGACCTCGCCCCACATAGGAGGTTGGATGTTCAGCTCAGCTGACGAGGTCCTCACGTTCATCAAGGACGAGGACGTCAAGTTCGTCGACATTCGGTTCTGCGATCTGCCCGGTGTCATGCAGCACTTCAACGTGCCGGCTGAGTCGGTCGACGAGGACTTCTTCACCGTTGGTCAGATGTTCGACGGGTCCTCGATCCGCGGCTTCCAGGCGATCCACGAGTCCGACATGAAGCTGGTGCCGGACCCGGCCACCGCGTTCATCGACCCGTACCGCGCCGAGAAGACGCTGGTCATGAACTTCTCGATCCTCGACCCGTTCACCGACGAGCGCTACAGCCGTGACCCGCGCAACATCGCGAGCAAGGCCGAGGAGTACCTCAAGTCGACGGGCATCGCCGACACCGCGTACTTCGGCGCCGAGGCCGAGTTCTACATCTTCGACGACGTGCGCTTCGAGACGAAGGCGAACGCGTCCTACTACTACCTCGACTCCGTCGAGGCCGCGTGGAACACCGGCCGCGTGGAAGAGGGCGGCAACCGGGGCTACAAGACGCGCTACAAGGGCGGCTACTTCCCCGTCTCCCCCGTCGACCACTTCGCCGACTTCCGCGACAAGATCTGCCTCGAGCTCAAGGAGGTCGGTCTCAACGTCGAGCGCAGCCACCACGAGGTCGGCACCGCGGGCCAGATGGAGATCAACTACCGCTTCAACACCCTGCTCCACTCCGGCGACGACCTGATGAAGTTCAAGTACGTCGTCAAGAACTCCGCCTGGGCGCAGGGCCACACCGCGACGTTCATGCCGAAGCCGCTCTTCGGTGACAACGGCTCGGGCATGCACACGCACCAGTCCCTCTGGAAGGACGGCGAGCCGCTCTTCTACGACGAGCGCGGCTACGGCGGCCTGTCGGACATCGCGCGCTGGTACATCGGTGGCCTGCTCAAGCACGCCCCGTCGCTGCTCGCGTTCACGAACCCGACGGTGAACTCCTACCACCGCCTGGTGCCCGGCTACGAGGCCCCGGTCAACCTGGTCTACTCGGCCCGCAACCGCTCGGCGTGCGTGCGCATCCCGATCACGGGCACGTCGCCGAAGGCCAAGCGCATCGAGTTCCGCGTGCCCGACCCGTCGGCCAACCCGTACCTCTGCTTCGCGGCGCAGCTGATGGCCGGCCTCGACGGCATCAAGAACCGCATCGAGCCCCCGGAGCCGGTCGACAAGGACCTCTACGAGCTGCCGCCCGAGGAGCACGCCGCGATCGAGCAGGTCCCGGGCTCGCTGCCCGAGGTCCTCGCCGCGCTCGAGGCCGACCACGACTACCTCCTGGAGGGCGACGTGTTCACGGCCGACCTCATCGAGGCCTGGGTCGAGTACAAGCGCAAGAACGAGGTCGACCCGATCCGCTTCCGCCCGCACCCGCACGAGTTCGAGATGTACTTCGACCTCTGAGCGGAGCGCAGCGGAGCCAGAGGTCGAACGAAGGTTCAGCGACCTCTGAGCGGAGCGCAGCGGAGCCAGAGGTCGAACGAAGGTTCAGCGACCTCTGAGCGGAGCGCAGCGCAGCCAGAGGTCGAACGAAGGTTCAGCGACCTCTGAGCGGAGCGCAGCGAACAGCATCGCAGCACATCCCGAGGGGCGGTCCACCACTGGTGGGCCGCCCTTCGGCGTCGGGTAGGAGGGAGGTATGAGCGACGACCCCTTCGACCTCGAACGCTTCGTGCAGGCGCAGGACCGTGGTGGCGCGTACGCCGCTGCCCTCGCCGAGCTGCGCGCCGGCCACAAGCGGGCCACTGGATGTGGTTCGTCCTCCCGCAGGTGGCCGGTCTGGGTCACAGCGACATGGCGAGGGCGTATGCCGTGTCGGGCCTTCCCGAGGCACGCGCCTACCTGCGCCACTCGCTGCTCGGGCCGCGGCTGCGTGAGTGCGTCGTGGCGCTGGACGCTCTGGAGACGACGAACCCGGTCGAGGTGCTGGGCGGCATCGACGCGACGAAGCTGCGCTCGTGCCTGACCCTGTTCGAGCGAGCGAGCACTGACGAGGCGGACAGCGAACTGTTCGGCCGGGTGCTCGACCACTTCTTCGACGGCCGTAGGGACGACGCGACGACAGGGATCCTGGGCTCGTGACGAGTGGAGGGACTCCGGCCCGGGTGGGGCCCGGAGGGCACTCCCGGAGTAGCGCCACGTCACTGTTGCGCGTGGTGGAGCAGTGACGTGCGAGTGGCGGGAGCCACCTTACGAGCGACCCTCGCGGCGGCTACGTCACTGCTGCGTGAGGTGGAACAGTGACGCGGTGATCCTTTGGCGTGGTCCTGGAGACCCCGTCCTACAGCACCTGCGGTAATCCGTCCTCGGCCCGGAGCGGGTCGTGCTCAACACGGCGCGATCAGACGATGGCGGGATGGAAGCACCGGTGGTCACGTCGCTCGGACACGCGGGGCTGCGCATCGAAGCCGCGCACCTGACGCTGCTCTGCGACCCGTGGATGTCGCCCCAGGGCGCCTTCCTCGGGTCGTGGTTCCCGTTCCCCGACAACTCGCACCTGCTGCGGCCCGATGTGCTCGACGCCGACTGGGTGACGATCTCGCACGAGCACCTCGACCACCTGGACCTCGATCTGCTCGCCATCCTGCCGACGCACGTGCGCATCGTGATCCCGCGCTATCCCGCGCCCGAGATGATCTCGCGCATCCGCGGCGCCGGGATCCGCAACGTCGTCATCGAGCTGGACCGCTGGGAGCGGCTCGCCCTGAACCGGCACGGCGACTGGATGACGGTCATCCAGGAGCAGTCGCCGATGTGCCACGACGCCGCCGTGCTCCTGTCGGTGGCCGGACACGCGATCCTCCACACGAACGACGCCCGGCTGACCCCGGCCCAGCTGCGCCGCGCCGTCGAGGAGGTGGGCCGGCCGATCGACCTCATGGGCGTCCAGATGTCCGGAGCGTCGTGGCACCCGATCTGCTACGAGTACCCCCCGGACGTGGTGGCCTCGATGAGCGCCGACAAGCGCCTCGGCAAGTTCAAGGCCGTCAGCCGGCTGCTGCGGGCGGCGCCCCCGAAGGTCGTCATGCCGTATGCCGGCCCGCCCTGCTTCCTGGACCCGACCCTGGCCCATCACAACGACCGCATCGCGCCACCCGGGATCTTCCCCGACACGGCTCAGGCGGCCGCCTACCTGCGATCACGCCTGCGCGACCAGGCAGTCGTCCGGCTGCTGCCCGGCGACCGCCTCGACGTCGGAACCGGCGCCGTCGAGCCGGACGCGCACTGGGACGGCTTCCGGCTGGCCGGCGACCACACCGACCTCGGGTCCGAGGGACGCCTGCCCGACGACCTGCACGCCTACCTCGACAACTACGCCGAGCGACGGGCGGCCGACGTCGCAGCCGTCTACGCGGCCTTCCCCGACCCACCCCGCGGCAGCGGCCTGGCCCAGCGCTTCGCGACGCACTTCGAGGAGCTCGGAGCCCTCTCCGACTACTTCCTGCACCGCATCGGCATGACGGTGCGCTTCGTCGTCGCGGGCGAGGACGGCGGCACGTGGGACGTCGAGCTCGGACCGACCCGGTGCAGCGTCGACCTGACCGGCAGCGCGCCTGCCCCCGGCTACCGCATCACCGTCGAGGCCCGCTGGCTGGACGCGGTGCTCACCGGCCGGGCGCGGTGGGAGGACCTCTTCCTGTCGCTGCGCATCTCCTGCTGGCGCGACCCCGACCGCTACAACGACTACCTCGTGGGGCTGCTCAAGCACGCCGACGCGGCGGCGCTGGACGAGGTGGAGCGCTACGAGACCGAGCGCGACCCCGACGACACGGTGACGCTCGCCGAGCGTTGCGCGGACGGCAGGCACGAGTGGGAGGTCAGCCGCTACTGCCCGCACGCCGGCGAGGACCTGGCACACGGGGCCGTGATTCGCGACGGTGTGCTGCGCTGCCTCGCCCACAACTTCGAGTTCGACCTCCGGACCGGCGAGTGCCTCAACGCCCGGTGCGACCCGCTCGTCAGCCGTCGAGCCGGATCACGGGCGGTCGCCCCGTGACGATGTAACGAGCGGTCCACGCCACGACCCGCAGGGTCGCCCAGAGCGTCGGCCGCCGAAGGAACGTCTGGTCCACCGCCACCCGCAGAGGCACGAGCTGCTCGACGTACCAGCGCTCCAGCGCCTCGGGATCGGGAGTCCCCGAAGAGACGGGCCCTTCGGGCACGGCCACGACGGAGACGTCGTCGCGAAGGCTGATCTGGGCGGGGCCTGTCAGCCCGGGCGTCTCGTCGAGCACCCAGGCGACGTCGGTCGGGTAGCGCTCGGCCAACGCCGGCGTCTCGGGACGCGGGCCGACGAGGGTCATCTGGCCGGCCAGGACGTTGACCAGCTGCGGCAGCTCGTCGAGGCTCGTCTTCCTCAGCAGTCGGCCGGGGGCGGTCACGCGCGGGTCTCCCCTGCCGGTCACCTCCGGTCCGTCGGTGCCGACTCGCATCGTGCGGAACTTGTACAGCGTGAAGGGCTTTCGGCCACGGGTGAGGCGGACCTGGCGGAAGATCACCGGTCCGGGGCTGGACACACGTACCGTGAAGGCCACGGCGACGAGGACCGGCGCGAGCACCGCGAGACCGACCAGCGCAACGGCCACGTCGAGCACTCGTCTCTGCCAGGAGATCGCGCCCACCGCTGGAACAGTCTCTGCTGCAAAGGATCTCGCGGCCCCCCGTGCCGTGTCGCCTGCGGCGGTGCCGTCGACACGTGCTCCCGGGGTGGTCGGTTCGGGGACGGCGTGGCTCGTCGTCATGGGATCACCCTGTTCCCGACGCGACCAGCACGCCGCTGAAGATCGACACCGCAGCAGCGACGTCCTGGTCGAGTCCGACTTGAAGCGACGACGGCGTCATGTGGGTCCAGAGCTCGACGCCCCGCCGGCGTCGGTCGAGCAGGGCCGCGGTGAGCGCGTTGGGCGCCAGCTTCGGGTCGGTCAACGTGTACGTGCCGCCCTTGTAGGGCTGGCTCCACGTCCAGATGTCGACGGCCCGCGCGCCGTGGGCGAGAGGCACGTCGACGTAGGTGTGCACGTCCGCCTCGGCCGACACCCGCGTGCCCTGGTAGGTGCCGGGGTGCGCCAAGGCCTTGCGCGCCTGGAGCCGCACCGTGCCGCCCCACCGTCGTGACGCCTCGTCCCAGGCGGCCGCCATGGCGTCGTCACGCGTGGTGCCCCATGCCGAGTACTCGGACTCCGTGCGCAGACCGGCGCTGAGGTCGACGATGTCGAGGCCGCCCTGGGCGACGTAGCGGTCGACGGCTGTGAGCGCGACCGCCGGGTCGGCGGTCGTCGCGTCGGAGCCGCAGGTGCCGCGGCTGGTCGCGGAGTCGGGACCCACGACCGAGGCGGGCACCCCGACCCAGCTGAGACAGCCGAGCTCGGGCACGATGAGGTCGACGGCGACCTTGCGGCCGGGCAGCCGCTGGTGGAGGGCACGTGTGGTTGCGCTGAGGAAGGCGAGGTCCGTCGTCGCGTCGGTGCCGTCCTGGTAGCCGAGCTCGTCGGCGATCTTGACGCCGGCCACCCCCTGCCGACCCGCCAGCGCCACGACCGAGTCCATGACCTTCGCGTAGCGGTCGGGGCCGGCGACCCAGGCCTTGATCAGGTCCGCCTCGACCCAGGGCTTCGCGCCGTGCGCAGCCACGGCTGCGGCGAGGGCGGCGTACTGCGGCCGCACGATCGCCGATGCGCTCGGTGGCGTGGACGGGGTCGCGGCGGACCCCTCGGTGCAGGCTGCCGCGCCGAGGACGACGGGCGCGACAAGGGCCACGAGCGCGGCGGCCGGGCGGGTCGGTCGTCCCGACCTGTGCCGGCTCACGTCGACCTCACTGAGATCCGACGCCACGCCCAGACGAGCAGGATGTCGGTGACGAGGTAGGCCACGGCGCTCGCCCACGCAGCACCGAGAGACCCGTGTCGTGGGATGAGGAGCAGGTCGAGGGCCAGTGTGACGAGGAAGCCGCCCCCCAGGATCAGAGAGCTGAGCCCCGGCCGGCCTGCACCGAGGAGGTAGCCCGACGCGACCCCGGCCGCTGGCTCGAGGACCAGACCGAGCGAGATCCAGACGGCGGGCCAGACAGCGTCACGGAACAGCTCGCCGTAGGCGAAGGGAAGCACGACGGCGGCGCTCGAGGCGACGACGACCGCGGCCACCGCACCGATGGCGACGAGGCGACCGACCCGCAGCCAGTCGTGGTGCCACGCTCCGCCCCGGCGCCCGGCGAACTTGGGGTAGGTGACCCAGGTGAGCGCGAGGCCGGGCAGGCGGAGCAGCTCGGCGTACTTGGAGGCGACGACGTAGACGCCCACCTGGGCCGGGCCGGTGAGGACGCCGAGGACGACGACGTCGAGACGCAGGTTGAGCAGGTTGAGGATGCCGCCGACCTGGCTGCGGGCACCGAACGCCGCCACGCGGCGGGACAGCGCGAGGTCGGGCCGACCGGCCAGACGGCCACCCTGCTCGTGGACGCGACGCCCGATCCTTACCCACGCGTACGCCGCGACGACGAGATCGGCGAGGAGCAGCGAGGTCACGAGCAAGGGTCCGCCGCGCGCGCCGAGCGCCCAGATCGCCACGAACGCCGGGACGAAGACAGCCTCCTCGGCTGCGGTCACGATGTTGGACCCGCGCGGGTCGCCGAGCGCCTGCAGACAGGACTTGCCCACGGCGACGGGCAGCTGCGTCGCGACTGTCGCACCGGTGGCCAGGACGGTGAGGGTGGTGGTGGTCGGCATGAGCCGGTCGTGCACGAGCGGCGTCAGCAGGAGCCAGACGCCGGTGCCGAGCGCCGCACCGAGCACCATCAACGAGATGATGGTCGGCCAGAGGCCGGGGTGCCGGGAGTCCGCCCCGGCGACGAAGTAGCCCATGGCACCGGGCAGGCCACAGGTGGCGACGACCCCAACCAGCCCAGGCAGCACCCGCATGAGCGCGAGCAGGCCGACGTCGCCGGCACCGCCCACGCGCGCCACGAGCACGGTCACGACGGCGACGGAGAGCAGCGCGACCACGCGAGCGCCGACGTTGCCGAGGACCGACCTGGCCGTCTCGCCGCGCAGGACGCTGGGTCGCACCTCGAGGGTGCGGGTCCGGATCATCGCCACCACGTCCGCGGCACGTGCAGGAGGCGGTCTCTCGTGGCGCCGGGGTCGATCCCGGCGACGAGTCCCAGGAAGGCCCAGACGTGCCGGAAGTGCAGCACCTCGTAGAACAGGGCGCCGACGGCGAGCGCGCAGCCGACACCGAGGAGCACCTCCGGGCGCGGCACGAGCTCACGGACCCACTTCGACTGCCGCCCGGTGACGAGGCGCCCGAGGCGTGCAGCCACGGCGAGGAGCAGGATGACGAGTCCGACCCCGCCCAGCGCGCCACGCTCGACGAGCGTCGCGAGGTAGTCGTCGTGGGCCTCCTTGACGTAGGCCGCACCTGCCCCCTTGAGCGCGGCCTTCGTCTGGCCCGGGCCGACGCCGACGAGGTCGCCCCCGAGGTAGAGGCCGATGGTCTCGGTGGCCAGCTGCTCCCGCGACCCGCTGGACTCCCCCGAGCGGCCCAGCGAGTCGCGGAGCACCTGCACGCTGTCGGACGCCATGGCGCCGACCCGGTTGACGTCGACGTGGGGCACCACGAGGGCCACGCCGGCCAGGAGGAGCAGTGCCGTCGAGGCCGCGGCGAGCACGCTGCGGCGACGGGCGAGCGAGACGATGAGGCCGACACACGTCATCGTGGCCAGGCCGACGGCCGCTCCGTTCGAGCCGGTGAAGACCAGGGCGAGGAGGAGGACGGCCACGGCGAGGATGCGGACGAACGTTCGACGCACGACCGAGGTGGCCACCAGGAGCCCGAGGCCCAGGAGGAAGTAGTTGGCTGCGAGGTTCGGGTCGGCGAAGGTAAGGGAGGCGCGGCCTCCGTCCTTGGCCGATGTTCCCGCCATCCAGCTGATCCCCGCGATGCGTCCCGTGCAGAGCACCGCCGCCCACAGGACGCTCGACCACACCCAGACGCGGAGGAGCCCCTCGAGGAGCCAGCGACGGCGGCGGATCGCATTGGCCAGGGCCGCACCCCAAGCGAGGAGGAAGAGGTCCTGCAGGACGGGCAGCAGTGCCACACCGACCTGCACGTGGTAGGCGGCCACGGCACCCGCGACCATGAGCAGGGTGACCGGCAGCACGTAGGGCACGAGCACCGGAACGCCCTCGCGCTTCAGCCAGACCACGACCGCGACGACGGCCATCACCATGCCGACGTCGGCGATGGCCGTGTTGCCCGGTCCGCTCGGCACGAGCAGCGGGAGTCCGGCCAGGGCCACCCCGAGCAGGTATGCGACGTGGCGGGGTCCGCGGGAGAAGTACGGGTCGCCGAGCGGATAGCGGTCAGCGGGGTGGGCTCCGCGCGCCGTGGTTGCTGCGCCGGCCGCCAGTATTCGTGGCCCCGTGGTCGTCAGCACGGGAGCAGCTCTCCCGCGAGCGCGAGGTGCCGGCGCGCGAAGGCGGGCTCGTCGGCGGTCGCGGCGACCTCCGCGGCCGCGAGGCCGAGCGCCTCACGCCAGTGGCCCGGGTCCCTGCCGGTCCGACGCAGGTGGCCGGAGACGACGGCCTGGACCAGCTCGGACAGCCAGCCGGCACCGGAGGCCGCGAAGCGGACCGGTTCGCCCCACGAGCCGGCGACGAGACCCGGGTGGCCGCTGACCCGGCGTCCCGGAGACGTGTGCCGGTCGAGGTAGAGCAGGTAGGCGAGCACGAAGCGGGTCACGTCGCGCAGCGCATCTCCGCCCACCTCCGCGTGCTCCCAGTCGACGACACCGGTCACGGGGCCGCCCGCGCGCAGCACGTTCCCGCACCAGAAGTCACCGTGCACCATGGTGCGGGGCAGGTCGGCCGGCAGGGCGAGCTCGTCCGCGACGGCCTCGACGGCAGCCTCGACCGTTCTCGCCTCCGCATCGCCCGGCCAGCGGGCAGCCAACCGCGCAGCCAGCGCGGCGGGGTCGGTCGGCACCCGGTCAGTGGGTCCACCGGTGACCTGCTCCGGCACCGGCACGCGTGCGAGCTGCTCCAGCCAGGAGACCGCGGCGTCGAGATCGCCCCGGACCGTGGCGGGCCGCGCCGTGTGTCGCCACCGGTGGTAGTCCACGGCCATCGGCACGCCGGGGACGACGGTCGTGACGAGGACGGCGCCCTCAGAGTCGTGACGGCAGTCGAGGACACGGGGCACGGTGCCTCCCACCAGGTCGGGTCCGAGCTGTGCCGCAGCGGTCAGTGCTGCCGTCTCAGCGAGCACGGCAGGCACCGCTCCTCGCACCAAGGCGACCTTGAGCGCGAGGCCCGGTCGTGCGTCGGGGGGCCGGAAGACGAGGACGGTCGCCTTGGGATGATCGTCGCGCGACAGCCCGACCACGAGCAGCCGCCTCGGGCCCGGACCCGCGTGGTCGCGCAGCGTCGCCCGAAGCAGGTCGGCCGCTCGACCCTCGACGACCGCGGTGGTCATGTCCGTGTCCCGATGACGAGTCGACCGGGCACCGCTGCCGCCACGACGAGCCGCACCGCGGCCGCACCGCCCGGGTGGGCGATCGCGCGCCGCGCCAGCCGGCTCATCCCATGGACCGCCGAGTGCCCGAGGGCGACACCGGGAGGAGGGGCCAGGAAGGTCTCGACCAGCCACGCGAGGGTTACGACGTCGTCGCTCATGACGAACGAGGCCAGCCGCCAGCTGGGCAGGACCACGAACTCGGCGTCGATGCGCACACCGAGCCGGGCAGCGGCCCGGCGCAGACGCCGTCGGCCACCGGGCCTGCGGTCGGCCAGCGCCACCACCGTGCCCGCGGGAGCCCGCCGGACGCGTACGCCGTCGGCGTGCTCGCACGGCCACGCGACCACGGCCCCGGTCGGCACGAGGAGACCTGCGGCTGGGGGCAGCGTCACGACGCCCGTCCCAGCTCGGCACGGACGAAGAGGTGGCTGCGGCGGCTCGGGGCCTGCGTGTAGACGTGGTCGAGGACCTCGCCGGCGGTGCGGGCGTCGTAGCGGGCGCCGAGGTGCTCACGGGCCCGAGCGGCCCACACCCGCGCCTCGTCTGGATGCGTCAGGGCATGGTCGAGCGCTGCTGCGAGCAGGTCGGGTCGGGCGGGCGGCACGAGCAGGCCCGTCTCCCCCGGGAC
This sequence comes from Terrabacter sp. 05T424, assembly GCF_056396225.1. NCBI lineage: Bacteria > Bacillati > Actinomycetota > Actinomycetes > Micrococcales > Intrasporangiaceae > Terrabacter > Terrabacter sp. 05T424. The sequence continues at coordinate 86,619 of NZ_JBFTLB010000003.1, read as the reverse complement.
CACGACGTCCGGCACGGCGTTGACGGCCGTGGCCACGACGGGGATGCCGCACTGCTGGGCCTCGACGATGACGCAGGGCAGACCTTCGTAGCGGCTGGCGAGGGCGAAGACGTCGAACGCCGGGAGCAGCTGGGCGACGTCGTTGCGGTTGCCGAGCAGGCGTACCCGGTCGTCGAGCCCGAGGCGGTGCACGTCGGAGGCCGTGCGCGCTGCCAGCTCGCCGTCGCCGACCCAGACGAGCAGCGCGCGTGAGCGCATGCGGGCCACGGCGTGCAGCAGGTGCTCGGGCGCCTTCTGGTGGTCGAGGCGACCGACGGTGCCCACGACCTGCGCGTCGGCCGGGATCCCGAGAACCGCACGCGCGCGCGCACGCGTCGCCGGGTCGAGGACGACCGTCGGGTCGTCGACGACCGGGCCCACCGTGTGCAGCTGCTCGGGCCGGGCGAGTCCCCGCCGGAGGGCCTCCACCGCCACCCCGGTTCCCACCGCGAGATAGACGTCGGTGATCCTCGAGAGCCGGCGCTCGACCGCGACGTAGGCCGCGTGCGGCGCCGGGTTCTGGAACTCGTGGAACGGGAAGCCGTGGAGCGTGTGGACGATGAGGCCGACACCGGCGCGGTGCGCGGCGAGCCGTCCCAGCACGCCGGCCTTGGCCGAGTGGGTGTGGACGACGTCGGGGGCGTGCGTGCGCACCAGTCCGAGGATCCGGCGCAGGGCGGCCGCGTCGTCCGAGGGGTTGATCTGGGGCACGAGCTCGGGCACGACGACGACCTCGACGCCGGCGGCGCGCGCCCGGTCGAGCAGCACGCCTTCCCGCGTGCCCGTGACGAGGATGCTCTCGTAGCGCTCGGGATCCAGCGCCGTGGCGCCGCGCACGACGACCCCACCAGCGCCCGCGACGCACCGGGTGACGATGTGCATGATGCGTCGTCTCATGGCCGCCAGGCCTCCTCGCCGGTCAGCACCGGCATCGCGCGTACGCGGGTGACGAGCTCCTCGAGGGTGAGACCGGGGCGGGAGGGCAGTCGGACCTCGTAGGCCGGCAGCCGCCGCGCGAGCAGGTCGGACACCTCGACGACCGGTGGGTGGGCCGGACCTCGCCCGGTGGCGAGGGCCAGGGTGGCGGCGAAGGCCCAGTAGCGGCGCAGCTCGCCCGCCGCATAGGTGCCGCCCACGAGCTCGCGGGCCGCCGCCTCGTGGTCGAGGTGGCGCACGGCGGTGTCGTCGGTGTCCCCGCGCCGCAGCACGAGGATCGCGTCCGGAACGACGGCGTCGCAGTGCCGGACCCAGCCGGACTCACGCCGTCCGTGCGGCATCCGCCGACCCGTGCCGAAGGTGGTGCGCGCCGGCTCGAGCAGGCCCTGCAGCTCGGTGCCGTCGGTCGTGCAGATGTTGTCGCTGACGGGTGCCCCGGTGGCGGCGTCGAGCGTAGCCACCAGGGTCGACTTGCCGACGCCGCCGGGACCCGCGAGCACCACGCCGTGTCCCGAGACGGTGGCCGCCGACACGTGCAGCGGAGCCCGGCCGTGCACACCCGCCCACCAGAGCGCGGGAAACTGCAGCAGGACCGCCCGGTGCAGCAGCAGCCGCCGGTCGGGCGCCGCGAGGCCGAGCGCCCGGTGTCGCCAGGCCGGCGCCGGGTGGACGACCACCTGGAGCCGCGTTCCGTGCGGGTGCAGGACGAGGTCCAGCCCGCTCGCGCAGGCGTCCTGCAGGATCACCTCGTGCCCGTCGGTCCACGCCCCACGCGTCACCAGCCGGTGCCGTCCGCTCGGGACGACCGGCTCGCCCTGCGCCACGGTGACGACGACGTCGACGGCCCGGGCCCGGGAGGAGGACTCCGGGCCGCCGTGTTCCTGGTTGCCGCGCCCTTGGCCGTCGAGGGACTGTCCGCCGGGCCCCTCGTCCTCGAGCTCCTGGCCGGCGCACGCTTCCCGCACCACGCGGGTCCACCGCGCCGCCGCGGGGCCGACGGCGGAGACCTCGACCGTGAGCCCGGCTGTACGCATCCGCACGCTCATCGGTGCAGCACCTCTCCCGGATCCGTCGCGTTCCAGTGGTCGCTGTGGTTGACGCCGTTCTGCGCGGTGCCGGCCGGCTTCGCGGTGCCGGCCGGCTTCGTGACGACGGGCATGGTGGGGACGACGGGTTCGGGCCGCGGGGTCTTCCAGGGGAGGACGGTCCACGGCAGTCCCGTCGCGACCGGCTGCTCGTGCTTCGCAGCGGCACGCTTCAGGGTTCGCCGTTGCCAGAACCAGCGGCGTGGGTAGCTGATCATCCCCACGACGGGCCAGCCCAGCGCGTCGACGAACGACATGGTGTCGACCAGGTCGCGCACCTTGACGTGGCGCGGTGTGAGCACCGCGACGACGGGTGAGGTGCCGGGCTCGACCCACCCGCGACCGACGACGGAGCAGGTGACCCGGTGCTGCGCCTTCTCGCCGTCGGGACCGAGCAGGGTGGCGACCGGCCTCGCCGCAGGCTCGTCCCGCGGGTCCACGAGGACGGCGAGGGTGTTGCTCGCGTCGTACCTCCGGGCCAGCAGGGCAAGCCGGTCGGCGATCGGGCCGGCCGCACTCGTGGTTCGGCGTGACAGGTCGAGTCGCGGCAGGTGCCCGACGAGCGGCACCTCGAGCGTGCGCGCGATGGAACGGCTCGAACGCAGGCGCGGACGAAGGGCCTCGAGCCCCGTTGCGAGCCCGCCGCCGACGAGCGCCCCGATGAGGGCGGCCAGCACAGCGCGCTGGGTGTCCTGCTTCGGCAGGGCCAGCTTCGGCACGCGCACCGGGTCGAGCAGGACGGCGTGCGTCGGAGAGGGTGCGGCCAGGTTGAGGTCGGACATCTGCCGCTCGAGCTCGGCCTGCGCCGTCGTCAGGGAGGTCAGCTGTGCCTGGATCGCCAGGACGGCGCCGGGGCCGGCCGTGTTGAGCAGACCGGCGAGCCTGCTGCGCTGGCGGGCGAGGGAGTCGAGCTGACGCTGCACACCCTGTCGCCGTTGGTTGCTCGTCGGCTGGTCGCCGACGTTGGAGACCTTGATGACGTCGTTGGTGATGGACCTCGCGATCGTCGCCGCGCGCGCCGGGCTCGTGTCCGACACCACGATCTCCATGACGGGCGAGACGCCCACCCGTCGCACGTCGATGTAGTGGGCTGCGAAGTCGTTGGCGTCGGCGCGCAGTCGGGCCTTGTCGAGCGCGGAGCGCACGACACCGGGGCTCGTCGCGATGCCGAGGACCCGTTGGCTCGTGGCGTCCGCCTGGACGTTGGAGGCGGCGAGCTCGGTGCCCATCTGGACCCGGGCCACCGCCTCGTACACGTCAGGCTCGCCGCGGCTCACGTACGACACCACGCCGTAGGGGGCCAGGATGCACAGGAGGATCAGCAGCCAGTGTCCCCTGATGACCCGGCCGAACGCGTCGTCGATCGTCAATGTCCCCACCCTCTCGAAACCGCACTGGTGTCTCTTTCGACGCTAGATGTGCCCTCCCGGAGGGTCATCGCGTGCCGAGGGGACAGCCGCCTACGTCGAACGACGGACCCCCGCTCGGCGGCGACCGGCGCTGCCGTCCCCGGCCCGCGTGGGCGCGGTCGGCCGACGTGCGCGCGGTCGGCCGACGTGTGCGACAGCACACCTGCCCATGGCGCGGCGGGGGCCGCGCCATGGGCGACGGGCGACCGGGGCGACGCTCCCACTGGGGGGTTGGGGAAGTGGTCGTCGCCCCGGCCGCGCTGGGGGCAGGCACCATCCGGGCTCGGCCCCCCGGGCGGGGTGCCGGCACGATCTCGGTGCGCTAGAGGCGGAGTTTCGCGGAGGCCGTGTCGCTCTGGCCGGTGTCGTCGGTCACCGTGACACGAGCCATGATGTTGTTCCCGCCGACGGCATACGTGCAGGTTGCGGTGCGTGCGGACGTGGGCCCGACGACCGTCCCGTTGCCGCACGTGTACGTGTACGTCAGCGCGTGCTGCTCGGGGTCGACGGACCCGGAGGCGTCCAGGGTGGCGACCGTGGGTGCCCGCGGCGCCGAAAGGGTCACGACGAGGCTCGCGACCGGCGGCTTGTTCGCCGCGACGGCCAGCGTCACCGTGGGACTCGTCGCCCTCTGCCCGGCGTCATCGGTCACCGTGACGCTCGCCTTGAACGAGCCGCCCGCGGGGTAGCTGCAGGTGGCCGTCGAGGAGCTCTGGGGCCCGACCGAGGTTCCGTTGCCGCAGGCGAAGGTGTAGGTGAGCGGCCGACCCTCCGGGTCACGAGACGCGGACGCGTCGAAGCGCGCTGTCGTCGGCGCCACGGGCCCAGGTGGCGACGCCACGGTCATGGCCGCCGTCGGTGGCTTGTTCGCCGCAGCAGTCACCGTCGTCGTGGCGGTCGCGGTGCGGCGGCTGACGCCGCTGAGCACGGTCACCGAGGCGGTGACGGTCCCTGCCTTCGCGTAGCTGCAGACGGCCGTGGGCGAGCTCTGGGGGGTGCCGGTGCCACCGGTGCTGCACACGAACGTATAGGTCAGGGTGCCCCCCTCGGGGTCGGTCGACGCAGCTGCCGACAGCGTCACGGTGAACGGCACGACACCCGACGGCGGTGAGGCCGACAGTGCGGCCGTCGGCGGCGCGAACGGAGGCGAGACCGGGACGGCCGTCGTAGCGGTGGAGTCGAGGCCCAGCTGGTCCACGACCCGCACCGAAGCGGCGTAGCTGCCTGCGACGGCATACGTGCACGAGGCCGTGGCCGCCGACTGCGGACCGACAGTCCCGCCGTTGCCGCAGGTGAACGTGTAGCTGGCGAGGGGGCTGTCGCCTTCGGTCGAGGAGGCGGCCGAGAGCTGGACGGTCAGGGGCGCGCGGCCCGTGGCCGGCGACGCGGACAGGGCAGCCGTGGGCCCGGTGGGCTGGAGCGAGCCGTGGTACTCGAGGGCGCCGCGGTCGCCGTACGCCGGTGTGCCCGCCCCGCTGTCAGGGATCAACGGCACGTCGACGGGCGCGATGCCGTCGTGGTCGGCCGGAGCAGCCCCCGGAACGCCGAGGTCGGCACTGTCGACGGCGGGCGACGTGAGCTTCAGCGCGAGGTTGCGGCCCGCCTGGTCCACGAACCGCGGTGCAGCACCGAGGTCCTTCCCGCCCTGGCCGCTGGCGGTCTGGAACGCGGCCACGGTCGAGTAGGGGGCCGAGCTCCATTCGTAGAGAGGCCCGCCCGCAGTCTGGTAGACGAGGTTGCTGTCGACTGTCGATCCTGGCGCCGAAGCCTCGTCGAGCCTGATGTCGCCGATGGTGCGCGTGCTGGCGACCGCGTTGTCGATGCTGACGTTGTCGGCGACGACCGACCCGGAGCAGCCGCCCTCGAGGTTGATCCCTGCGGTCGAGTTCCCGACGACGGTGTTGCCGACGACCCTGTCCCCGACCGAGCCGAGGCAGTCGAGGCCGTGGTCGCCGTTGTCGTAGGAGATGTTGCGCCGGACCGTCGCATTGTCGGAACCGGTGTAGATCTCGATGCCGGAGTCCTGGTTGGCATACGTGGTGTTGCGCTCGACGAGGGCACCGGTGGAGCCGAGGCTGACGTCGATGCCGTCGGCGAGGCGCTGGGTCGGCTGCACGTTGTCATGGGCGACGTTCCCGGAGACGGTCGCGCCGGTGCTCGACTGGATGCTGATGCCGTGGAAGCCGTTCGAGGACGCGACGTTGCCGGACACGAGGGCGTCGGGGCTCGTCGCGATGCGGATCCCGATGGAGCCGTTGTCCGATGTCGTCGCCCCCGAGACGGCCGTGCGGCTGGAGCGGTCGGAGGAGATGCCATAGCTCGACTCGAGCCTGGCGACGGCCGACGACACGACGACGTCCGACGAGTCCTGGATGCTGACGCCGGGGCCGTTCTGTCCCTGCGTCGTGAACCCGTCGACCACCACGGAGCGAGCGCTCCAGAGCTTGAAGCCATAGGTCCGGGTCGAGGCCTCCAGGGTCGCTCCGAGGGCCGGGTTGGCGCCGCCGGCGTCGACGTACAGCGTGCTCGCCGCGGCGTCGTAGAAGAAGGTGCCCGACGTCGTCGTGGTGCTGCTCGAGGCGGGCGTCAGCCGCGAGCCGTTGCGCAGGACCTGGGTGATCGGGGCGGAGCTCGCGACGGGGGCCTTCCAGGCGTTCGTGGACGTCGCGGTCCACAGCGTGCTGGCGGACAGGTCGCTGGACCCGAGGACGCGGACGACGCCGTGCGCCCGGAAGGTCAGCGGAGCCGTGGGCATGCCGGTGTGGGCCGGTGTCACCTGCTCCCGGTAGTCGCCGGGCTCGACGAGCACGGTGTCACCGGCCAGGGCGACGGAGGCAGCCCGGCCGATGGAGCAGAACGGTGGCGACGTGCCGCCGCCGGCGTCGGAGCAGGTGGGGTCGGCCCCGTCGACGTGGTAGACCACCCGGGGCCGGTCGGTCAGGGTGACCGTCATCTCCGAGGTTCCGGTCAGTCCTCCGACGTCGGTCACGGTGACGCGCACGACGTGCGTGCCCACCGTCGCGATGTCGTGCGACGCGACGGCCGAGGCCTGCGGCCCGATCACCGTCCCGTCACCGAAGTCGAACGTGTAGCTGGCGATCCCCTGCCCGTCGACGTCGCTCGAGCCACGGGCGTCGGCCGTCACGGGCACCGAGGGCGGCACCTGGCCGGTCGTGGCGGAGAGGACGAGGGCGGCGTGGGGTGCGTTCGTCGCCGAGTCCCCCGGCTGCGGAACGCGTTCGAACGCTCCGCGGTCCGCGTACGCGGGGGTCCCGGTTCCGCTGTCGACGACGGTGGGGTCGTCCACAGGGGCCTGTCCCGCGGCGTCGTTGCTCTCGAAGCCGAGGGCGGTCACGTCCGCCGAGTCGACGGCGGCCGACTGGGCGCCGAGGCGGAAGTCGTGGGCTGCCGCGTCCGCGAACACCGGGTCGCTGCCCAGACCTGCCGCCTCCATGCCCGTCGCGGCCCGCAGCTCGGAGACGGTCTGGTAGCGCGACAGCCCGATGCGCGCTGCCGGCACCCACTCGCTGTTCCACAGCAGGTCGCTGTCGGCCGTCAGGCCCGTGGCAGACGTCTGCTCGACGTAGAGGTCGTGGCGGCCGGTGGACAGGCCGTTGTCGACGCTGATGTTGTCGCGCAGCGTCGCGCCGGTGCTCTGGCCCTCGATCGAGATGCCGTCGTCGTGGTTGCCGTATGCCGTGTTGGACAGGTAGCGCACGTCCGTCGACCCGAGCGTGTCGAAACCGTGGTTCCCGTTGCCCCAGCTGACGTTTCGCAGCACGAGCGCCCGGGCGGAGGCGCTGTAGACCTGGAAGCCGCTGTCCTGGTTGCCGTGGGACACGTTGCCGCGCAGCACGGTGTCCGTCGAGCCCGAGCTGACGTCGACGCCTGCTGCGGTGGCGGTGCCGGACGTGACGGCGTTGTCGGCCGTCTCGGAGTACTGGACGACGTTGCCGGTCGACCCCTGCAGCGAGATGCCGTGGTTGCCCGACCCGGTGACCTTGGACCCGGAGATGGTCGAGGCCGTCGTCGCACTCAGCTTGATCCCGATGGAGGCCGACGAGGTCACGCTCGCCCCGGAGACCGTCACCGCCGAGCTCGACGCCTCGAGCAGGATGCCGTAGCTGGCACTGACGGCGCTCGAGTCGTCACGCAGCGTCACGGAGCTGCTGCCGCTGACGCGCAGCCCGACGCCGTTCTGGCCGGTCGTGGCGAAGCCGGCGATGGTGACGTCGGTGCGTCCAACCACGTTGAAGCCGTACGTCTGCGCGCCGGCCCGGATGGCGCGCCCGCTCGGCGTCGAGCCGCCGAGGTTGACGTGCAGCACCTTGGCCGCCGCGTCGTAGAAGAACGAACCGGCCGCCAGCGTGCTCGCGCCCGTGCCCGCCGCCAGGCGGGCGCCGTCGACGAACACCTGCTTGGGGACGCTCGGAGGTGCGTACGGCGTGCTGAACGTGCCTCCCGTGGTCGGCGTCCAGACTGCGGTCGAGAGGTCTCGCGTGCCGTCGACGACCACGCCCGGGGCCGCAGCCACGAAGGTGATCGGCACGCCGCCCGCCCCGGAGGCACCGACGGTGACCTGCTCCGGGTAGGTGCCGGGACGCACCGTGACCGTGTCTCCGGGTGTCACCGCCTTCGAGGCGGCTGCGGAGATCGTGCAGAACGGCGTCGTGGCGCTGCCGGGCCCGGTGTTGCTGCAGCCCGCCGCCGTGTTGTCGACCCACCAGGAGGTGGCTGCAGACGCGGACGGTGCCGCACTGAGCTGCAGGCTCAGCGCCAGGACGACGGCGGCTGGGCCAGCGAGCGCCACTCGACGGTGCATGGTCGGCTCCTCAAGGGGTGGTGGGGTGTGGCAGGTCGAGAGTCGAGGTCTGCGTCGAAGTCAGTGGAGGACTGCGAAGGGGCGCATCCGTGCGACGGGACGCACGATGCGGTGCCGGGTCAGCACCGACAGAGCCGCATCGACCCCGTGGTCGTCGAGGTGTGGTGTCTGGGCCGGAGCGGTGTCGCCGTAGCGGTAGCGCCGGGTCGTGTGTCCGGCGACGTGCAGCGTGGACCGCCCGTCGGCCTCGAACTGGTCGATCACCGTGCCGGCGCCGTGACACGCAGAGTGGAGGCTGTCGGCGGAGCGCTCGCCGGCGACGGCGAGGTAGGACGACGTCCGGTGCGTGCCCGGCAGGAGGACGGCCTGCCCGGTGGTCGCGAAGACCGAGCCCTCCGGCATACGTTCTGCCGGGAAGGCGCGGCAGGAGTTGTGCCGGTGCACGACCGCGACCCGGCCGTCGACCTGCTCCTCGTAGATCGAGTTGTGCGGTGAGTCGACGACGAGCTGCCCCGGCTCGCCGCCGAAGACGCGCAGCGCGATCGAGCGCAGCGCCGCATAGGTGGCCAGCCGGAAGGCGAAGCCGTAGTTCATCGCGGCGGCGTTGGCGAGCATGAGCCGCTGTCCCTCGTCGCTGCCGAGCTCGACGGGCACGCAACCACGGGCGAAGTAGAGGCGCATCCGCTCGCGCAGCTGCCCGGCGGAGCGGGCGGTGGCCAGGTGGAAGAGCGGCTTCTGCACGGCCATGGCTGCCTGCATCACACGAGCCGTGTCGCGCCGCCGCTGGAAGAGGTGCCCGATCTCGCCCGTCAGCACCCCTCCCCCCGCGTGGTACTGCAGGGTCACCTGCCCTTCCCGGATCCCGAGCAGCTCGGCCGCGGCGGGGTCAAGCACCTCCTCCACCTGCTGCAGCTCGATGAAGTGGTTCGTCGGCCCGACGGTGCCGAACCGCAGGCGCGCGAGCTGCCAGGTGAGGGCCGGCACCTCGCGGCGCAGCCGGGTGGACCCACCCCACTGTTCGAGATCGACGCGCCCCGACTCCTCGATACGCTCCAGCTCGGCCGGGTCGACCCCCCAGCGCTCGGCCGCGAACGCAGCGCCGTCGGTCGCCGCGGCGACCACCTCGGCGCCCGTCAGCTCGCGACCGCCACGGGTCGGGTAGGGGTAGCGCTCCCGCACGGCGCGGTAGAACTCGTCGACGGCCCGGGCGTCGGGACGGTCGGTGCCGAGCCCGATGAGCGCCATCCCGCAGTTGACCGACGAGCTCGTGAAGGTGGGGCGGATCGTGCCGCGAGTGGCCACCGCGATGCTCGACGGCATCTCCATCGTGCGCTTGTGGTGGAAGTCCGGCAGCACGACCGGTGGCGCCGCGAGGTCGAGCCCCGCGGCCCCCATCTCGAGGGAGTGCAGCGTCGCCTCGTCGGCCCGCAGACCGGGCGCATCGAGCACGGTCGCGGCGTTCGGTCGTCGCGCGGGACGGGGCGTCGCGGGGGCGGCGTCCGGCCCGGTGGCGGCGATGACGGTCAGATCCACGGTGTCCTCTTTCGTCGGAAGGTTTCAGAAGTCGTCCGGGTAGGGGGCCAAGGCGATGTGGGCCGTCGGGCCCGTGGCCTCCACGTAGTTGTCGAGCATCACGCCGAGGGCGGCCTTGACGTCGGTGACGGCGTTGCGCGAGGCCGCGTCGAACAGCTCGTCGAGGTGGACGTCGAAGTCGGGGTCGAGAGGCGCCGACGACGTGCTCGAGATGCGTGGGTGCGCCGTCGACTCCCTCGTCTCGCCGTCGGCGAACAGGGCCTCGTGGAGCTTCTCCCCCGGCCGCAGACCGGTGTAGAGGATGTCGACGTCGTCGATGCCGAGCTGGCGCGCGTAGCTCTCGACGAGGTCGACGATGCGGACCGGCTTGCCCATGTCGAGCACGAAGGTCTCGCCGCCGCGGGCGAGGTGGGCGGCCTCGAGCACCAGCCCGACCGCCTCCTCGATGGTCATGAAGAAGCGAGTGACGTCCGGGTGGGTGACCGTGAAGGGATCGTCGTTGCGGAGCTGCTCGGCGAGCACCGACAGCAGCGACCCGCGACTGCCGAGCACGTTGCCGAAACGGACCGCCGCGACGACGGTGCCGTCGCGGCCCGTCGCGGCATGCTTGGTCACTCGCTCCGCCAGCTGCTTGGTCGCCCCCAGCACCGACGCGGGGTCGGCGGCCTTGTCCGTCGAGATGAGGATGAAGCGTCCGACGCCGTGGCTGACGGCGGCGCGCACGACGTTGAGGGTCCCCAGCACATTGGACTTGACGCCCTCGCACGGGTGCCGCTCCAGCATCGGCAGGTGCTTGAGCGCCGCCGCGTGGAAGATGACGTCCGGCTGCACGTCGGCGATGACCTGGGTCACCCGGTGGGCGTCGCGGATATCGGCGACCACCAGGTCGTCGGTGTCGAGCAGGCCCGAGCCCGTCAGCTCGAGCTGGAGCCGGTGCAGGTTGGACTCGTCGTGGTCCAGCATCACGAGCCGCGCGGGTCCGAAACCGTTGACCTGGCGGCACAGCTCGCTGCCGATCGACCCTCCGGCGCCAGTCACCAGCACGCGCGCACCGCGGATGGTCCCCTCGACCTCCGGCGAGACCACGTGCATCTCCGGCCGTCCGATGAGGGCGCCGATCTCGAGTGAACGCAGGTCCGTCCCCACGACGTCGCGCTGCAGGAGGGAGACGAAGGAGGGCAGGTGGCGCACGCTCGCACCCACGCGGGCCGCCGTCGTCGCAAGCAGGCGGACCTGCGCCGCGGGGAGCCCGGGGATCGCGAGCAGCACGACGTCGACGCGCTGCACCGTGATCACGGCGAGCAGGTCGCTCAGCGCGCCCAGCACCGGCAGCCTGCGAACAACCCTCTTGGTCGTGTCGTCGTCGAGGAAGCCGATCGGCGCGAGCCCGAAGTCGGGCACACGCTCGAGGTCCCGGGCCAGGCCTCGGCCGGCCTGCCCCGCACCGACGATCAGCGTCCGCAGCCCCTTCTGCAGGGTCGGGATGAAGCCGATCTCTGCCGGTGTCCATGAGTAGTTCAGTGTCGTGCTCACCGCACATCTCCCCTCTGTGTGGCCTCCGCCAGTGCGGCGCAGACCAGGTCCACCTCGTCGTCGGTGACGACCCCATCCATCGGCAGCGAGAGGATGCGCTCGAACACCCCGTCCGCGCCCGGCAGCCCTCCTGCCGGAATCACGCAGTGCTGCCCGAACCAAGTCAGGCGGTGCAGCGGGATGAAATGGACCGACGTGCCGATCCCCTGCTGGCGCAGGCGAACGATGAGCGCGTCCCGGTCCATGCCGTAGTCCGCCTCGACGCGCACCGCGTAGAGGTGCCAGGCATGACGGCCGGCCGAGGGCCGCAGCGGACGACGGATGCCGGGCACGTTGGCCAGGGCCGCGTCGTAGCGTGCCGCGACGGACGCCCGCCGGGCCTGGTCGACGTCGAAACGACGCAGCTGCGCCCGTCCGATGGCGGCCTGGACGTCGGTCATGTTCGCCTTGAGCCCGTCGACGGCGACGTCGTAGCGCCAGCCGCCCCCTGGCAGGTAGCGCCGCCACGCATCGGCCGACATGCCGTGCAACCGGGTCTGCCGGATGCGGTCGGCCACGTCGTCGTCGTTCGTCGTCACCATGCCGCCCTCCCCGATGGCGAGGTTCTTCGTGGCGTAGAAGCTGAAGCAGGTGGCCCGCGAGATGGTGCCGACAGGCGCCTCCCCCACGACCGTGCCGAGCGCGTGTGCCGCGTCCTCGACGACGTGGTCCAGGTCGACTCCTGCCGCGGCCGCGAGCGCGACGACGTCGGTGGGCAGGCCGGCGAGGTGGACGACGACGAGCGCGTCGACGCCGCCGCACTCCGCTGCGGCCGCCGCGACGGTGCGCGGGCTCGGCATCGCCGTGAGGTCGTCGACGTCGGCCAGGACCGGGACGTGCCCGGCGTGCAGGATCGCCGAGGCGGCCCCGCAGAAGGTGACCGCCGACATCAGGACCTTCGACCCGGGTGGCAGTGCGAGCGCCCGAAGGGACAGCTCGATCGCGGCTGTGCACGAGCTCACGGCGACTGCGTGCCGGACGCCGAGGTGCTGCGCGAACTCACGCTCGAACGCCACCACCTGCTCTCCGGACGTCACCCAGCCGGAGGCGAGGACGTCGACGACGGCCTGCTGCGCCTCCGGGCAGATCCGCGCCCGGGTGAAGGGCACGACAAGCGGCATGACGGCCGCATGCGGGTTGTCCCCCGGGACCGACGTAGGCGGGGCGGCGACCGCGGGCAGCCCGGACGTGGCCCTGGCCGTCGGCCCGGGCGTGGGCTGTGGGCGACGACCCGCATGGGTCCGGCGCGCGACCTCAACCATGACGGGCGCTCGTCGCCAGCTCCACCGCGGCCGGGGCGGAGTGCACGTGCAGCTTGCGCAGGATGCGCCGTACGTAGGTGCGGACCGTGTTGTCGGAGAGGTTGAGCGCCGTCCCGATGTCGTGCCTGGTCATTCCCGCGGCGAGGCAGTCGAGGACTGCCGCCTCGCGACCTGTCAGCGACTCGGTCCTCAGAGGTGCAGACATGGGCGGCCGCACGAGGGTGGCCGCGACGAGCGACCGCACGGGCTCGGCGGGCAGGTGCGCGTCGCCCCCTGCCACCTCCTCGAGGGCCTCGAGGAGCTCCTTCACCCCGGACCGCCGCAGGACCCAGCCTCGGACGCCGCCCATCAGGGCCTCGAGCAGCAGGCGCTCTCCGTCGGGCCCGACCAGGGCGACCACGCCGACGTCCGGCGCGACGGCGCAGAGCCGCCCGATGTCCTCGATGCCGTTCCGCTCGTCGAGACCCAGGGCGATGACGTCGCACCCCCGGGTGAGTCCTCGGGCGACGGCAACGTCGACCGACGGGGCTGCGCCGGCGAACCTCAGTCGCCGATGCGCCTGGAGGACCAGCGCGAAAGCGTCGATGAACCCCTGGCGTGAGTCCACCAGGACGACGGCGGCATCCTGCTTCATGACACTCAGGGTGCCGTCGCTGCCCACCCACCGGACCCCCCGCCCGAGGGACCCGCGCCTACGTCAAACGGATTACGCCCGAACGGTTTCGGTGGCGGAATCGCAAGAGGGTCAGGCTCGCCGGACGTGCGGCGGCCAGTTGATGTCGGCGCTGTGGGCGGCGACGAGAGCCACGGCCTGGAGCCGGGAGTGCACGCCGATCTTCGTCAGGAGGTTCTGCACGTGGGTGCGCGCCGTGCTTCGACGGACGTTGAGGAACGCGGCGATCTCGTCGGTGCCCAGCCCGTCGGCGATGCAGCGGAGCACCTCCCACTCGCGGTCGGTGAGGAAGCTCAACGTCCAGAGGGGGTCGTCGGCCGCGTCCACCGTGCGCAGCGCCGCCTGGAGGGCACCGGGCTCCACCGCCAGGTGTCCCCCGATGGCGAGGTCGATCGCCTCGATGAGGTGCAGCAGTCCTCGGTCCTTGCGCACGTACCCGGACGCACCGAGCGCGATCGCGGTGCGCACCGCGCTGCTCGACGTGTCAGCCGAGAAGATGAGCACCTTGGTGCCCGGCGAGGCCTGTCGGATCAGGGGGAGGACGTCGAGGCCCGACCCGTCGGGATAGTTGACGTCCAACAGGCAGGCGTCGGGTTGGACCTCGCGCACGGCCTCGAGCCCTTCGGCCGGGCACTGGGTGGTGACCACGTCGTAGCCGAGTCCCGACAGGGCGGCGCCCAGCGTGTCGAGGATCAGCTCGTGGTCGTCGCACAGCACGAGCTTCATGACGGGCCGCCGCTCACAGGGCGACGGCGTCGGGTTCGGACCAGGACTGCAGCGCGATGTCCGCCGCAGCGCCGCCGTCGGGGCGCGCCGCCAGCCGGAACCGACCACGGCAGGCCGCGACCATGGCCCGCGTCGTCGCCAGTCCGATCGACGTACGGGGAGCCAGACGCCCGAGGCCCGGTCCGTCGTCGAGGACCCGGATGTGGAAGCCGTCGTCGCAGCTGCCCACCCAGATGAGGACGTGGCCCGCCGGACCGGCCGCCCGGACGGCGTTGTCGACCAGACAGCCGAGGGCTCGGGCCAGGGCGACCGGACGCGCCAGGACGCGCCCATCGCCGACGACCTCCACGTCGATCGTCGTGGTCGTCGACATCCGTGCCCGGCCCGCGACCTCGTTGGCGAGGGCCCGGGCGTCGATGTCGGCCGCATGGTCTCCGGCGGCGCCTTCGAGGCTGGCCGCGACCACCTCGGCGAGCCAGGAGGCCTGCTCCTGGATCGAGATCAGGCGCTCGCGCACATCTCCTTGCGACGTCTCCGAGAGCAGCAGGATCGCTGCGAGCGGCTCTCTCAGGTCGTGCAGCAGTGATCTGACCGGATCGGTGTCCGGACCTCGCCACGCCACGATGTCATTGGGTCCGACGACGTCGTCGACCATGTTCTCCCCACCCCCAGGCACCAAAGCCCTCCTAGCCAGGGGAGACCCAACCAGTTCTCCAGTGGTACTCCCCCCGACCGGTTTCCCCGCCCCCCGAGGCACGCACCGGTCGATGGCTTCAGGCTACGACTCGACCGCTCTGAAACAGGGGTTTAGGCCGGAACTCTCAGCCTTTTTCCATTTAGGCGCAATGCAATTCGTGTATCCGCGGCGTCTTGGGGGCAGATGACTGACATGTGACCGCCGAACCTGAGAGCCACCTGACAGCCGACAGAAGTCACCATCAGATCGCGGCGTGTCGGTCCCACGGTTTCGGCGATGACTGTGCGGTAACCGGACAAATGGGTTCTAATTGGCCCACCGGCGTTCGCGGCCCCTGACGGCCCTCTCCACGCAGCCGGGATCACAACACAACCAACACCCCTCGCGCCCTGCCGCCCTGCCTCGCGCTCGGGTGGATCCCGCACACCCTGTTTCGGAGACCCGTCATGAACCACGCCACCTTGTCACGACGCCGTTCGCGGCACGGCACCCTGAGCCTGCTGCTGGCAGTCGTCGCGGCCCTCGCCCTGTTCTGGTCCGCGGCTCCGGCAGCGACCGCCGGAGGAGCCCCAGCGCCACCCGTGCCAGCCACGCCCACCGGCCTGCCCAAGACCATCGAAGGACTCGCCCCGTACGTGCCCGGCGTGGCCTGCGACATGCGCAACCGCACCGGCACGATCAAGCTCGCGCAGCTCGTCAAGACCACGTACGGCAACACGTACGGACTCGTGCGGTCCTGCACCGCGGCGACGAAGCCGTCGGAGCACTACGACGGACGCGCCGTCGACACCTTCTTCAACGTGCGCGACACCACGCAGCGCGCCAATGCCAACGCCCTCATCTCGTGGCTGCTGGCCAAGGACGCCGCGGGCAACCCGTACGCGAACGCCCGTCGCCTCGGGGTCATGTACCTCATCTGGGACAACAAGATGTGGAGCTCCTACCGCACCGCCGAGGGCTGGCGTCCGTACAGCACCTGCGCGACGACGCAGACGACCGCCTACGACACGACGTGCCACCGCAACCACATCCACATCTCGCTGTCCTGGGAGGGTGCCCTGGGGCGGACCTCGTTCTGGAGCAAGCAGGTCGCACCCGTCGACTGGGGCCCCTGCCGCCTCCCCGACCTCAACTGGTCGATCGGCTGGGGAGCGCCCAATCCCACGCGCTGCCCGAGCTACCCCACGGTCACGGCGCCGACCGGGGCGAGCGCGCTGCTGAAGGAGATGGTTCCGCGCTCGGGAATGGTGCTGAGGCCCGGCATGTCCGGGCAGGCCGTCAAGACGCTCCAGAAGGTCATCGGAGTCTCGGCGACGGGCAACTTCCTCTCGACGACCGCGAGTCGCCTCAAGACGTGGCAGAGCGCCCACCACCTGCCGGCCACCGGCATCACGTGGCCGGCGACGTGGCGGGCCATGCTGGCCGCCAACGGTATGCACCGCTGACCCACCGACTCGCGCGTCCCGCGCGAGCGCGAACCTCTCGGCGACCTCCCGGGCAGCTCAGGCTGCGTGGGAGGTCGTCGGCGCGTACGCCCTGTCGACCGCAGTGCGCACCCGACGGTGCGGCCAGGTCGCGGCGATCACGGCAACGAGGGCCAGGCACACGGCCGCGCAGATCGTGACGCCCCAGTGGGGGTCGGGGTGCTGGCCGACCCACCCGGCTGCAAGGTAGGAGGCGCCGGCCGCAGCGATGGAGACCGAACCGGCCAGGCTGAAGATGCGACCACGCAGCTCGGGCTCCGTGACCAGCGCGAAGGTCGCCTGCAGCGGCACCATGAAGGCCTGGAGCATGCCGGAGCCGAAGAAGAGCGCGGCCACCACCCACGTCGGCGGGTGGAGCGCCGTGAGGAGCAGCGGCAGTGGCATGGCCAGCGCGAGCGGCACGATCGACCGGTTCTGCTGGTGCACGTCCCGGCGACCGATGAGCAGGATCCCGACCACGGCCCCGACGATCGGGGCTGCCATGAGCACCCCGCCCCAGCCGTTCTGGCCGGCGATCGGGATGGCCAGCGCCTCGGGCGCCGCGATGCCGAGACAGGCCACCGCGCTCAGCGTGACCAGCCGCGCCAGCACCGGGTGCCGGGCAAGGTCGCCGGCCGCGGTCGACAGGTCACGCACGAAGCCGCGGAGGCCTCGGCCGCGGTCGCCGCTCACGGGCCGCAGCGGCGCGACGAAGAGGATGACGATCGCAGCCACGACGAAGGTGACGAGGTCGAGGAGCAGGCCCGTCTCAGGACCGAGCAGTGCGGCCAGCGCGCCGCCGACGGCCAGCCCGATGGCCTGGTTGAACTGCTCGGACATGGCACCGAGGCCGACGGCCCTGGCGTAGAGGTGCCGGTCCTCGAACAGGTCGGTCACCAGCACCATGTTCGACGCCGACGAGGCGCCCCCGATGAGCTCGAGGGCGAAGAGGACGAGGAACATCCCCCAGAGGGCAGAGCCCTGCAGGACGAGCCACATCAACCCGAGCACGCACGCGGCGCGCATCAGGTGCGACCAGATGAGCACCCACTTGTAGGGGAACCGGTCGACGATCGGCCCGATCAGGCTGCGTCCGAAGAAGGTCGGCACGAGGCTCACGGCAAGGGTCGTCGCCGTGGCCAGCGGCGACGACGTGCGCTCGAAGACCACCGCCGCGATGGTGACGCGCGCGATGTAGTCGCCCCACATGGACAGGGCGTTGGCAAGGAAGATCGGCAGGAACCGCGGGACGCGGAGGACGGCGGCATACGTCGGCATGACGCTTCCCGTCCCCTGACTCGAACTCACGTGATGACGCTACCCCTAGGTGCGGAGTCGTAAAAGTTGAAATCAGTAGCGTGGCGGGAGCGGCGCGCCACGCGTCGCCACAGCTCGGCCAAGCCGGCCCCCTCGCCCGCCGGACGGCCCATGATCCGACCGATGCCGTCGAGGTCACGGACGTCGGACGGGACGCTGTCGATCGGCCTCCCCCGCCACAGCACACCGGCGTTGCGCATCAGCGAACCGAGGCGCCACGCTTCGCGCAGGTCCTTGACGTCCTCCGCCGACACCAGGCCTTCGGAGGCCAGCGCTGACAGCCCGGCCATCGTGCCGGTGACGCGAAGGGCGGGGCGGGCGTACGCGTGCTGGAGCTGGTGGAGCTGCACGACCCACTCGACGTCGCTCAGTCCACCGCGTCCCAGCTTGAGGTGCGTCCGCGGGTCCGCGCCCCGCGGAAGCCGCTCGCTCTCGACGCGGGCCTTCATGGTGCGGATGTCGCGCACCTGGCTCACGTCGATGCCCCCTTCGGGCCAGCGCAGCGGGTCGATGAGCTCGAGGAAGGCGTCGGCGAGCGACTGGGGCCCGGCGATCGGGGTGGCACGCAGCAGCGCCTGGAACTCCCACGTCAGGGCCCACCGCTCGTAGTACGTGCGGAACGAGTCGACGCTGCGCACGAGCGGGCCGGCCTTGCCCTCGGGTCGCAGGTCTGGGTCGAGGCCCAGCACGGGGTCGGGCCCAGACCCGGACAGCAGCTTGCGCAGCTCCTGCACCACGAGGGTGGCTCGGGCCTGGACGTCCTGCTCCTCGGATCCGGGGTGCGGCTGGTGGACGAACATGACGTCGGCGTCGGAGGCGTAGCCGAGCTCGCGCCCGCCCAGGCTCCCCATCCCGACGACGAGGACGTCGCCGCCGATGGGCTCGCCCTCGCGGCGTTCCACCTCCTTGACGGCCACGTCGAGCGCCACCTGGATGGTGGCGCCCGTGAGGTCGCTCAGCGCCGCGCCCACCCCGGGTAGGTCGGTGACGCCGACGAGGTCGCCCATCACGATGCGCAGCAGCTCGTGGCGGCGGATGGCCCGCACCGCGGCCGCGGCGTCAGCGGCGGACTCGCGACGACCGGCGGCCGACTGCATCGTCGAGGTGATCGCCTCGCGCGAGCGCGGGACCAGGCCGTTGTCGTCGCCGAGGATCGAGACGCTCTCGGGCGAGCGCACGAGGAGGTCTGCGGCATACCTGCTGCGGGCGAGACAGTGCGCCAGACGGTCTGCGGCGCGACCCTCGTCGCGGAGCATCTTGAGGTACCAGTGGGTCGTGCCCAGCTCGTCGGACACGCGGCGGAACGACAGCAGACCGGCATCGGGGTCGGCCTCGTCGGCGAACCACCCCAGCATGACCGGCAGCAGCGTGCGCTGGATCGCCGCGCGCCGGCTCACCCCGGTGGTCAGCGCCTCGATGTGGCGCAGCGCGCCGGCCGGGTCGCGGAAGCCGAGCGCGAGCAACCGCTGCTTGGCCGCCTCGGGGCTGAGGCGCGCCTCGGTGGGACTCAGCTTGGCGGCTGCGACGAGCAGCGGCCGGTAGAAGAGCCGCTCGTGGAGCCGCCGCACCTCGCGCGCCGACGCCTGCCGGTCGGCGACCACGGCCCGCTCGGGGTGGGTGCGGTGACCCATGGCCCGCCCCAACCGGCGCAGGTCCGCCTCGGCGACGGGCATGAGGTGGGTGCGGCGCAACCGGTGGAGCTGGATGCGGTGCTCGAGGCAGCGCAGGTGGCGGTAGGCGCGGTCGAGCGTGGCCGCGTCGTCACGACCGACGTAGCCACCCCTCGCCAGGGCGGAGAGCGCCTCGAGCGTGGTGGCGGAACGAAGGTTGGGGTCGGTGCG
This sequence comes from Terrabacter sp. 05T424, assembly GCF_056396225.1. Taxonomy (NCBI): domain Bacteria; kingdom Bacillati; phylum Actinomycetota; class Actinomycetes; order Micrococcales; family Intrasporangiaceae; genus Terrabacter; species Terrabacter sp. 05T424. Next base: position 67,244 of record NZ_JBFTLB010000003.1, on the reverse strand, counting down.
GCCGTGGACGAGCTGGAGCAGCTGGACGCTGAACTCGACGTCGCGCAGGCCACCCGGCCCGAGCTTGAGCTGACGCGCCGCCTCGTTGGCCGGCACGTGCTGCTCGACCCGGCGGCGCATGGCCTGGACGTCCTCGACGAAGTGGTCGCGGCCGGCGGCCTCCCACACCATCGGCGAGATCTCGGCCTTGTAGCGCAGCCCGATCTCCTTGTCGCCGGCGGAGACCCACGCCTTGAGGAGAGCTTGGAACTCCCACGTCTTGGCCCATCGCTCGTAGTACGCCTTGTGGCTGCTGATGGTGCGGACGAGCGGTCCCTGCTTGCCCTCTGGCCGGAGCGCCGCGTCGACGGGCCACAGGCTTCCTTCGGGCGTGGGCGTCGAGCAGGCCCGCATCGTGGCCGTGGCCAGCGCTGTGCCCACCTGGAGCGCGGTCTCCTCGTCGACGCCGTCGGCCGGCTCGGCGACGAAGATGACATCGACGTCGCTGACGTAGTTGAGCTCACCGCCGCCGGTCTTGCCCATGCCGATGATGGCGAGGCGGCAGGCCTCGTGGCCGTCGCCGTACTCCTCGCGTGCGATGGCCAGGGCGGCATCGAGGGCTGCCTCGGCGAGCTCGGCCAATGCCTCACCCACCGCGGGCATCTCGGCGAGGGGGTCCGCCGCGGTGACGTCGAGAGCCGCGATGCGGAGCAGGCCCCTCCGGTAGGCGATGCGCAGGGCGTCGAGCGGCGCGCGGTCACCCCGGCCCTCGGTCACCGCGTGCACGAGGTCGCTGCGCACCTGCTCCCCCGGCCGTCGCTCCGCGTTGACGCAGTCGACCCAGTGCTCGGGGTGGCGAACGAGCTCATCCACGAGGGCCGTCGAGGCGCCGAGCACACCGAGGACGCGCTTGCGGCCCACCCCAGCCGTCGAGAGCTCGCGGGCAAAAGCAGTGATACCCCAATCCGCTGGGTCACCCTGGGCCGCAAGGGATTCCGCCACCCTGACCAAGCCCAACAGTGCCTGGTCTGGATCGGCAGTGTCACCGACGACGGCGACGAGGTCGTCGAGCTGGCCCTCGGGAAAGGCGGCCCGAAGGGGCAGCAGCGCGTGGTCGTCGAGCAGCCCAGCCGCACGCTTCGGGTCGGCGAAGCCGAGACGCGCGAGGGCTCCCTCTGTGGTGCTGGTGCGTGATGACATGTGAGTCGGGCGCGTCAGAGCCTCGGGAGGTAGCGGTTCAGCTCGAACTGACTGATCTCGTGACGGTAGTCGAGCCACTCTTGTCGCTTGTTGCGCAGGAAGAAGTCGAACACGTGCTCACCGAGGACGTCGGCGACGAGCTCGCTCTCCTCCATCACCTCGAGCGCCCTGCCGAGAGAGGCGGGCAGCGGCTTGATCCCCATGGCGCGACGCTCTGCGTCGGTGAGGCTCCACACGTCGTCCTCGGTCTCGGGCGGCAGGTCGTAGCCCTCCTCGATGCCCTTGAGGCCGGCGCCGAGCATCACGGCGAAAGCGAGGTAGGGGTTGCAGGCGGCGTCGAGCGAGCGCACCTCGACCCGCGTCGACTGGCCCTTGTTGGGCTTGTGCATGGGCACACGCACCAGCGCCGAACGGTTGTTGTGGCCCCAGGTCAGGTGGGCCGGCGCCTCTCCCCCGCCCCACAGGCGCTTGTAGGAGTTGACCCACTGGTTCGTCACGGCCGCGGTCTCGGCGCCGTGGCGCAGCAGCCCCGCGATGAACTGCCGGCCCACCTTGCTCAGCTGGTAGGGCGCACCCGCCTCGTAGAACGCGTTTGAGTCGCCCTCGAAGAGCGAGAGGTGCGTGTGCATGCCCGAACCCGGGTGCTCGGAGAAGGGCTTGGGCATGAAGGTCGCGTAGATGCCCTGGGTCAGGGCGACCTCCTTGACCACAGTGCGGAAGGTCATGATGTTGTCGGCCGTGCTGAGGGCGTCGGCGTAGCGCAGGTCGATCTCGTTCTGGCCGGGCGCACCCTCGTGGTGGCTGAACTCGACCGAGATGCCCATGTTCTCGAGCATCGTGATCGCCGCGCGGCGGAAGTCGTGCCCGGTGCCGTGCGGCACGTGGTCGAAGTAGCCGGCGTCGTCGACCGGGACCGGGCGACCGTCGGGCCCGCGCCCCTGTTCGAGCAGGAAGAACTCGATCTCGGGGTGCGTGTAGAAGGTGAAGCCGAGGTCGGCCGCCTTGCCCAGGGCGCGCTGCAGCACGTGCCGCGGGTCGGCGAAGCTGGGCGTGCCGTCGGGCAGCTGCAGGTCGCAGAACATGCGGGCCGTGCCGGGCGGGTCACCGCGCCACGGGAGGATCTGGAACGTCGAGGGGTCGGGCTTCGCGAGCATGTCGGCCTCGAACACGCGCGCGAAGCCCTCGATCGCCGAACCGTCGAAGCCGATGCCCTCGGCAAAGGCGCCTTCGAGCTCGGCCGGCGCGACAGCCACCGACTTCAGGGTGCCGAGCACGTCGGTGAACCAGAGACGGACGAAGCGGATGTCGCGCTCTTCGATCGTGCGCAGCACGAACTCTTCCTGACGGTTCATGTGTCGATCCTGCCGCATCGCTGTTTCGTGCATGTGACGTGACACGTTTTGTGGACGCCGTTGCCCCCGTATGCCGTCCGCCCCCCCAACCGAAGCGAACGTCGTCGGGAACTGGGCACTCGATCCCACCGACCCGTCGAGTGCTCACTTCCCGACACCAAACCGTCGGGAACTGGGCGCTCGATCCCACCGACCAGTCGAGTGCTCAGTTTCCGACGTCGGTGGTCGCGGGTGGACGCGAAGAGCCCCCGGGAGTTGCCCCGGGGGCCCTCGCTTCATGGCCGAGAGGTCACTTGAACTTGACGTCGACCTGCAGCTCGTTGCCGCCCTGTCGGGTCTTGGCCACGGTCATCGTCGTGCCCGAGCCGGCCACCTTGGTGGACGCCCACGGGTTGTCGGCCGTCCAGTAGCGGTTCGGGTCACGGTCGTCGAACGTCGGGAGAGCCCTCTGCGACGGCACCTTGGTGGCGACGCCGTTGCGGTGGAAGGTCACCGCGTCAGTCTTCTCCTGGCCGAACGTGGCGTCGAACGGCTGGCGCCGGTTGCCCAGCATGGTGCGGGTGCCGTTCGCGTTGTTGAGCATGATCGGCGCCGGACGGGCGTCGACTGGCAGGATCTCACCGGCACCCGGGTGCGCCGACGTGTTGTTGTCGGTGTACTCGCCGTTGGCGAACCAGACGAGCATGCCGTTCTGGTACGGGAAGCGCTCCACCCAGTCGGGCTTCGTCGTGCCCCATCCGAAGTTGTACGGGCCGGTCTTCAGCGTCGCGTCGTAGCCGCTGTAGACGCGGTTCTCGGCGAAGTAGAAGTCGTTGACCCCCTTGGAGGTCGTGCCCGTGCTGACCGTGAAGCCCTTGGCGGTCCACGCACCGGCGCCGGACTCGACGTCGTCGACCGTGCCGGCCACGCCGTCCTTGGTCAGCGTGATGTCGTCGATGAACGCCTCGCTGGAGACGCCACCGTCGGTCATGACGTGGAAGCGGAACAGCACCTTCTGACCCGCGTACGCCGAGAGGTCCCAGGTCTTCGGCGACCAGGCGAACTTGCCGGTGTCCTCGGAGAGCTGCTTCCACGTGGTGCCGTTGTCGGTGGACACCTCGCCGTAGAGGAAGTCGTAGCCCGCCTCCAGGTTGCCCTGCACGTAGGCGCCGAGCGATGCGGACGTCGCGCCCGCCAGGTCGACCGTGCGGGTCAGCGTCGAGTTGAGGTTGTCACCGTAGCCACTCCACCACTCGGACGTGCCCGAGTGCGGGGTGTTGCGCTTCGTCGTCACCGTGCGCGCGGGGAGCGGGACCACGAGGGCCTGCACCGAGCCGCTCTTCGTGGCGAGGTCGGCCTGGCTCAGCTTGACCGTGGTGTTCTTGCCGTACGGCACGACGGTGTGGTCGAGCCAGCCGAGCTGCAGCTTCTCCCACGGGCCCATGTAGCCGGGGGTCGTGCCGATGGAGTCCTTGCCGTGGTTGAGCCACGAGCCGCCGCTCATGAGGGTCCAGAAGGCGGTGCTGTTGTCGCCGCCCTGGGTGTCGTAGAGGTCGGGCAGGCCGAGGTCGTGCCCGAACTCGTGGGCGAACACACCGAGGCCACCGTTCTCGGGCTCGGTGGTGTAGTCGCCGATCCAGATGCCGGTGTCGCCGATCTGGATGCCACCGAGCTTGTTGCCGTCGGGGCCGGCCTTGCCCTGCAGGTTGGAGTAGGCGTACCAGCGGTGCGACCAGATGGCGTCCTCACCTTCGGTGCCGCCGCCGGCCTCCTCGCCCTCACCGGCGTGGATGGCCTGGAAGTGGTCGATGTAGCCGTCGGGACGGTTGTAGACGCCGTCGCCTTTGGAGTCGTAGCGGTCGACCTTGTCGAACTGCTGCAGGTAGGTGCGGATCTCGGCCGTGGTCTTGCCGGACGCCTTCTGGGCGTTGAACCAGGCCTGAGCTGAGTCGTTGATGTAGCTCCAGTAGCCGTCGGCCTCGCTCGTTCCGTCGTCCTTGACGGGATTGTGGCCGTAGCGCGCCTCGTTGTAGGGCACGGTGACCCAGTCGGACACGTCGCCCTTGGCGAGGAAGCGGCCGTTGGACTGCTTCTGGTAAAAGTCCCGGAACGACTCGCCCTGCCCGAACATCATGTCGATGTAGTGCTGGCGGTTGAAGTCCTTGGTCCAGTACGTGGAGTTGTTGTCCGTGGCGTTGCCGTCCCACTTGCGGTCGGGCTGCGCGATCTGGTTGTGCACCGGACCGGCCGCGCCCCCGGTGGCCGGCATCGTCCTGTCGCCGAAGTCGGTGAGGATCGTGAAGATGTCCTCCTCACGGTTCACCGGGTAGTTGACGTACTTCGACTTCTTGGGCTTGCCCCTCTTGTCGGTGCCCTTGCTCTTGACCTCGATGACGCGGTTGCCGTTGATCGTCTTCGTGGTCGCCTCGCCCTTGAGAAGCTTCGAGACAGCGTCCTTGCGCTCGGCTGCCTGGGCGTCGGCGAGGGGGTTGGGCAGGTTGTCGTGCCGCGTGGCCTGGGCTGCCGCGGGGTCGCCGCTCACCGGTGCCTTCGCGACGGGCGTTGCCTGAGCCTGCATCGGGGCGGTGAGGCCGGTGACGACGAGCGCCCCCACGGCCAGCCCCGAGACAGCGCTCCAGTGGCGCTTGTTCAAAATGATCCTCCTGGTCACAGGCGCCGCACATGAGGCGCCTCGGGTATGACAACACAGACCTCGGACAATCTGGCCGCTAGGCGCCCAAATAATGAAAAAAGTTGTGCCACAGGGCGGTTCAGCCTAAAGAACGTAAAATCTTCGTAAAGAGCCGGGCTGGAACCCTTCCCAAGATGCCTCTGGGTCAGATACAGAACGCATCTGCCGCAGAGGGATCAGGGTGGACACACGCCGACCGGTCCCCAGAACCCCGCCGTTATGCTCCGGGTCATGAGCATTGACCCGCCCGAGGAGCAAAGTCCCTACGGCACGGGCAGCAGGGCCGACGAGCCGGCCGCCTCCGCACCGACGCCGCGACGCGTGCGCATCCCGCACCTGCAGGCGATGAAGACCGAGGGCCGCCGTTGGGCGATGCTCACGGCATACGACATGTACGCCGCCCAGATCTTCGACGAGGCCGGTATCCCGGTGCTGCTGGTCGGCGACTCCGCCGGCAACAACGTCTACGGCTACGAGACGACCGTTCCGGTCACGCTGGACGAGATGGTGCCTCTCGTGCGCGCCGTCTCGTCGGCGGCCCGTCGTGCCCTCGTCGTCGCTGACATGCCCTTCGGCTCATACGGCGCGTCGATCGAGCAGGGCTTCGCCAGCGCCGTGCGCCTCATGAAGGAGGGGCTGGCCCACGCCGTCAAGCTCGAGGGCGGCACCGCCATGGTCCCCCTGGTCAAGGCCCTCACCGACGCCGGCATCCCGGTCATGGCACACGTCGGGTTCACGCCGCAGAGCGAGCACCAGCTCGGCGGTTATCGCGTGCAGGGCCGCGGCGACGCCGCCGATGCGCTCGTCGACGAGGCCCGCGCGCTGCAGGAGGCGGGTGCCTTCGCCGTGGTGCTCGAGATGGTCCCCGCCCCCGTCGCGGCGCGCGTGACCGAGGTGCTCGCCATCCCGACGATCGGCATCGGCGCCGGCAACGGCACGGACGCCCAGGTGCTCGTGTGGAGCGACTTCGCCGGCCTCCGCAGTGGCAAGGCACCGCGCTTCGTCAAGAAGTACGCCGATCTCCGCGGCACGCTGCTCGACGCAGCCAGGGCGTATGCCGCCGACGTCGAGTCGGGTGCCTTCCCCGACGCCGAGCACTCGTTCGAGTCCTGAGCAGCGACTCGCCCGCCAGGTCACCGACCCGGCGGGCGAGACAGCGGCTGCGTCGTCAGGGCGTCGAGTCGTCACCCGTGCCCGAGCCGCCGGCACCGCGCTCGTTCCACTCGCGGTCCTCGGCATCCCAGCTCTCGGTCTTCTTGTGCGCCGTGTCGAGAGCGGCCCGCGCCTCTGCCTCCGACGCGTACGGCCCGAGCACCTGCTCGCCGCGGCTGCGGTTCTCGTCGGTCTCGACCTTGCCTGTGTCGACGTTGTACCAGAAGCTCACGTGCGCACTCCTTCTCTCGGGATCTCGTCACGGATGGCGGGCCGGACGAGGGGTCCGTCTCGTGAACGCCCGTCGTGGACGTCACCCGTGAACGACCTAGACTCCACCGTATGCCGTTGCTCCACCCGCGGGTGTCCCCGCACGCCGTCAGCCCGCGCCGAGCAGTGCCGGCAACGATCGAGCGCCCGCACTACGTCGACGTGGTCAACCCGCGCGAGGACGGCGACGTCCACGTCAAGGACGCCGAGCTGGTCGAGAAGATGCGGGTGGCCGGGCGCATCGCCGCCAACGCCATGGTCGAGGCATCCAGGGCGATCGCGCCGGGCGTGACGACCGACGAGCTCGACGCAGTGGCGCACGCCTATTTGCTCGACCACGGCGCCTACCCCTCGCCACTCGGCTACAAGGCCTTCCCCAAGTCGGTGTGCACGAGCGTCAACGAGGTGATCTGCCACGGCATCCCCGACGCCCGCCCCCTCGAGGACGGCGACATCGTCAACATCGACGTGACGGCATACGTCGACGGTGTGCACGGCGACACCGACGCCACCTACCTCGTAGGCGACGTCGACGAGGAGTCACGCCTGCTCGTCGAGCGCACGCACGAGGCGATGATGCGCGGCATCCGCGCCGCCCGCCCCGGACGCCAGCTCAACGTCGTCGGCCGCGTCATCGAGAGCTACGCGAAGCGCTTCGGCTACGGGGTCGTGCGCGACTTCACCGGCCACGGCATCGGCCTAGAGTTCCACTCGGGCCTCATCGTGCCGCACTACGACGCGGCACCCCACTACGACACCGTCATCGAGCCCGGCATGACCTTCACCATCGAGCCGATGCTCAACCTCGGCACGCACGAGTGGGACATGTGGGACGACAAGTGGACCGTCGTCACCCGCGACGGCTCCCGCTCGGCGCAGTTCGAGCACACGATCCTCATCACCGAGGACGGCAACGAGATCCTGACCCTCGCCGACGGAGCCCAGCCGTAGGTCCGTCCCCGACTGCCTTGACGCACAGTCGGACTCACGCACTCGCACCACCCCGAACGACCTCATCGTCCTCGACAAGGAAGCAGGGACCATGGCCAAGAAGGGCACGCCTCTCGGCATCGACATCGGCGGCAGCGGCATCAAGGGCGCACCCGTCGACCTCAAGAAGGGCGAGCTCGCCGGCAAGCGGCTGCGCATCGACACCCCGCTGCCGGCGACGCCTGACGCCGTGGCCGAGGTCGTCGACGAGATCGTCGACCACTTCGCCGACGTCACGGGCGACTCCCCCATCGGGGTCACGATTCCCGCCGTCGTCATCCGTGGCACCGTCCTGTCCGCCGCCAACATCGACCCGACGTGGATCGACACGGACGCCGAGGCGCTGATCAAGGAGCACACCGGCCGCGCCGTCACGGTGCTCAACGACGCCGACGCCGCGGGACTTGCCGAGTTGTACTACGGCGCCGCCAAGGGCGTGAAGGGCCTCGTCATCCTCACGACGCTGGGCACCGGCATCGGCTCCGCCCTCATCCACGACGGCCGGCTCGTGCCCAACTCCGAGCTCGGCCACCTCGAGATCGACGGCTACGACGCGGAGGACCGTGCCGCGTCGTCCCGCAAGGACATCGAGAAGCTGTCGTGGGACGAGTACGTCGAGCGCCTCCAGACCTACTACGACACGATCGAGAAGCTCTTCTCCCCCGACCTGATCGTCGTCGGCGGCGGCATCAGCAAGGACGGCGACGACTTCATCCCCAAGCTGAAGACGCGCTGCCCGATCGTCGCCGCCCAGCTGCGCAACCAGGCTGGCATCATCGGGGCTGCCCACCTCGCCGTCGACCTGGCCTGACCCGGCCAACAACAGGCCAACAACAGGCCACAACCGGCCAACAATTGACCACAGCCGCTCAGCGGCCCGACCGACCGTGTGCGAGGTGCTGACAGGAGGGCATCGTGACGGAGCAGCCTGACCTGGTCATCGCCGGGCGCTACCGCCTGCTCGATCGCATCGGGGCCGGCGGCATGGGACACGTCTGGCGCGCCCGCGACGAGCGGCTGGGCCGCACGGTGGCCGTCAAGCTCCTGCACTCGCCCGTCGGCCTTCCCGACGCGGAGGCCGACATGGCGCGGCAGCGTGCCATGCGCGAGGCACGCATCACCGCACGCCTCCATCACCCCAACGCCGTCCCCGTCTTCGACGTCGTCGACCACGAGGGACGCCCCTGCCTCGTCATGCAGTTCCTGCCCTCGCGCAGCCTCCAGGACGTGCTGGCCGAGACCGGCACGCTGCCCGTGGACGAGGCCGCCCGCCTCGGCAGCGAGGTCGCCGCCGGGCTCGCCGCCGCGCACGACGCCGGCATCGTGCACCGCGACGTCAAGCCGGGCAACATCCTCGTCGGCGACGACGGCACAGCCCGCATCACCGACTTCGGCATCTCGCACGCGCTCGGCGACGCCTCGCTCACCTCGACCGGGCTGGTGACGGGGACGCCCGCCTACCTCGCCCCCGAGGTCGCCCGCGGAGCCGCGTCGAGCTCTGCCTCCGACGTCTTCTCCCTCGGGTCGACGCTGTTCGCCGCCCTTGAAGGCGCGCCCCCCTTCGGCCAGGCCGACAACGCCATGGCACTGCTGCACCGGGTCGCCTCCGGCAGCGTCACCGAGCCGAGGGAGAGCGCGGTCTCACCCTTGCTGGCGCGCATGCTCGACCCCGATCCGAGCCAGCGGCCGCCGATGGACGAGGTGACCCGCTCGCTCGCAGCGGTCGCCGCCGGTCGCACGATCGTCTTCGAGGCCGCGCAGGAGCGCACCCGGATCCTGCCCGCGGCTCCTGCAGCAGCGTCGCACCCGCCGCTCGCAGCGACGCGTCCAGAGCCGGTCGCACCACCTCGGGACGTCGAGCCCCCGTCGCGCCAACCCCCTGCCCGTCCAAGCCCCGGGCCGGCAGCGGCTCGCCCGTCCGGCGAAAGTCGCTCCCGCACCTGGCTGCTCGCCGCTCTGATCGCCCTTTTGCTGGTGGCCGGCGGCGTCGCGTTCGTCCTCTCGCGCGACGGGGGCACCCCGACCGGCACGGCCGCGCCGGCGTCGTCCAGTTCGGTCGCCTCGTCGAAGCCGTCGCCGTCGGCCACGCGCGCCAGTTCCCGGCCGACGAGCGGCGCGGCCGCACAGACGACGCCGGCCCCACGCCCGACGACCACGACCACAACCCCAGTCGCGCCGCAGGCCACCGCGCAGGAGCTCGAGCGTGCGGTGCGCGACTACTACGCGCTGCTGCCGGATGGCCGGGACGCCGGCTGGGCGCGTCTCTCCCCGCGCTACCAGGAGACCACGGCCACGAATCGCCAGACGTACGAGGCGTTCTGGAGCTCCGTCGACAAGGTGAGCACCCACCAGGTCAGGGGCAGCTCACCCGACTCGGTCACCGCGACCGTGCGATACGACTTCAGCGACGGACGACGGGTCGAGGAGGTCACGTCCTACACCCTGGTGCGCCACGGTGACGCCCTCCTCATCGACACCTCGACGGTCCGGTCCAGCCGACCGGTCTGATCGGGAGCGAGTCTTCCCGAGGGTATCGAGGGCCGGTACTGCGGGACCGCAGGTACGGCATACGGCATACGACGTGCGGAGTTTGACTGCGGCACAGGGGTGCTCGCGCCACGCATACAGCCGGGTGCCCCGGGTCCGTGTGGACCCGGGGCACCCGGTCGTGCTGTGTCAGGCGGTGGGGGCTCTGGCGGGCAGGGCCCCCACCCGGCTCACCGGGCCGTCACGAGGTTGGACCTCGCGGAGGCCACGCTGTTGCCGGCGACGTTGACCGCCTGCACGCTGAACCGGTAGTTGCCGGAGGCCAGCGTCACTGCAGCGGTGCGGAGCGTCGACGCCACGGTCACCACGGTCGGCGCGCCGACCACCGTGACGCCGTCTGCTGCCATGCGGAACGCCGACACCCGGTAACCGGTGATCGGTGAGCCGCCCGTGGCGGCCGGAGCCGTCCAGTTGGCCGTCGCCGTGACGGCGCCACCCACAGCGCCCGAGGCAGCGGTGCCGATGACCGGTGCACCTGGCACCGTTCGCGGCGTGGCCGAGACCGCGGTCGAGAGTGCACCCGTTCCGAGGGCGTTGACCGCCCGAACGCGGAAGGTGTACAGCAACCCGTTCGAGATCCCGGTGACTGCGAACGACGTGGCAGTCGGAGCAGCCGTGACGGTGCCGACGTTGACCGTGCCGGCGTTACGCGTGATCACGATCTCGTACCGCAGGATGGCCGATCCTCCGTTGCTCGGAGCGACCCACCCCACCGTGACCACGTTCGGCCCCGGGGTGCCCGTGACGCCGGTGGGCGTGCCGGGCAGACCGCGCGGGGTGAGGGCGGCCGACGTGACCGCCGGACCCGCACCGGCCGCGTTGACCGCGTTGACCGACAGCGTGTACGTGTTGCCGTTCGACAGCCCGGTCTGCGTGCTGCTCGTGGCCGTGGGGGCGATCCCCGTGACCGTGCGCACCACGGTGGTGCCGACTCGGATCACGACGGTGTAGCTCGTGATCGGGCCGCTGCCGTTGGGCGCCGGAGCTGCCCAGTTGATCGTCGCTGCGCCAGTAGTCGTCGCACCTGACGTCGCCGACGCGGTCACGTTCGTCGGTGCGCCGGGCACGCCGCCGACCGGAGTGACCGTGTTGGAGGTCACGGCCGTCGAGGGCCCGAAGGCGTTCACCGTGGAGACCGTGAACGTGTGTGCAGCCCCGTTGGTGAGCCCGGTGGCCGTGAAGGTCCGCAGGGTTGCGGCGACCGTGTTCGTGCTCACCGTCGTGGCACCACGCCGGACGACGACGGTGTAACCCGTGATCGGCGAACCGCCATCAGCCGCGGGTGCGACCCAGTTGACCGTCGCCTGGGCGTTGCCGGCGGTTGCCGCCACTCCCGTGGGCGCTCCGGCGAGACCACGCGGCGTGACCGCGTTGGACGTGCCCTCGGGGCCGTTGCCGAGCGCGGTGACCGCGCTCACCGACAGCGTGACCGTCGTGCCGTTGGCCAGTCCGGTGACCACGCGGCTCGTCGCCGTCGCGGGGATGCCGGTGATCGTCTGGACCACGGTTGCGCCATTCCGCACGACCACGGTGAAGCTGGTGATCGGCGAGGCCGTCGCCGCCGGAGCGGTGAAGTTGACCGTGGCCGTACCAGTGGTGGTGGCGCCTGCGCTGGCCGTTGCCGTGACGTTCGTCGGCGCGTTCGGCACCGTGAGCGGCACCGTCCCGTCGGAGAACTTCAGCAGCTCGATGTTGCGCAGGGTGTCGATGCCGTCACTGACCTTCTGCCCGGCCACGTTCGCACCGGTCTGGGTGACCCGGATGCTCGCGAGCGTCGTGCCGGAGGCGGCGACGGACGTGATGCTGTAGTTGGACAGCGGCCCGCTGAACACGGCGGTGTCGCAGTTGACCGAGGTCGCCGTCGGAGCCGGCGCGGTGGCCGAGCAGTCCGGAGCGGCCGTGGCTGCGGTGATCTGACGGACGGCGACCAGGTTGCCCGGGTCGACAAGACCGGCGAAGACCGCCTGCTGCAGGGTCATGCCCGCGGTTCCCGGACCGAAGGTGCCGGTCTGGGCGGTGCGCTCCATGAGGTCGGTCGAACCGAGCTCGACGCCTGCGGCGTTGCGGACGCTGATCCTCACCGTGAGGGCCTTGTCGCCGTCGATGATGTCGTCGGCGCCGCGTCCCTCGAGGGTGTCGTTGCCGGCACCGCCGATGAGGATGTCGCCGTCGCCCCAGACCGGACCGGTCACCGGGCAGAACCCGGCGGCCGAGGCCGCGATGACCGGAGCCGCGTCACCCGTGAGGGCGGGCAGCAGCGGCTGGAGGCCGCTGATCCGGTTGAGGCCGGCCTGGTCGAGCACGTCGCAGCCCGCGAAGCCTGCGCCACCGATGGTGATCGGTGCCGTGCTCGTGCCCTTGATGACGTCGTTGAACGCGGAGCCGGAGTTGGCCTCCACCTCCTGCCAACGGTCACGGTTGACAACCACCTGGATCGGCACGCCGACGAGGTTGTTGTTGATCTCCATGTCGTCGTCCGCACCCACGGTGTCGTACTGGTGGGTCGCCCAGTCGAAGCCGGCTGCACCGGCGTTCCGGTCGACGGCCGCGTTCTGGGACATGATGTCGTCGCCACCCTCGGCGTCGTAGTCGTTCTCACCGACCTGACCGACGAAGATGTCGTTGCCCGGCGCGACCTGGCCCGGGTCGTCGAAGAACGGTGCGCCGTGGTCGCCCTGGAGCAGGTCCTGGCCCGAACCGCCCTGGATCCAGTCGTCGCCACCGTCACCGAAGACGGCGTCGGCACCCTGGCCGGCGATGATGAAGTCGTTGCCGGGACCGGCGAACGTCTCGTTGTCGTTGGCGCCGCCGTTGATGAAGTCCTGGCCGTCGCCACCCATGAAGATGTCGTCGCCGATTCCTCCGTCGATGGCGTCGTTGCCGGGACCGCCCTTGAGGACGTCAGCACCGCTCAGGTCGGTGATGATGTCGTTGCCGTCGCCGCCGAGCGCCACGTCGTCGCCGCCGTTGCCCTCGATGACGTCGTTGCCTGCGCCACCCCAGAAGGTGTCGTTGTCATTGCCGCCGTTGATGCGGTCGACGGCCGTGGTGCCGTTGTAGACGCTCTGGCCGTTGATGCCAGGTGGGTCGACAGCGTTGACGGAGCGGTACTGGATGGTGCCGTTCGGCTGCTTCAGCAGGAGCAGGTTCTCGTCACAGTCGGGTGTGTTCGGGTCGTCCACGACGGACCCCGCGCCGGTGATGCTGGCCGGGACGGTGGGAGTCGCCGCACGCACGAGCGTGTTCGGAGAGCTCGTCGGCAGGTTCAGGAACGACATCTGGAACTTGCAGTCGGCCGTGCCGAAGGCATCGGACTTGAGCGAGTTGGTGCCGTCCGTGTTGCGCTGGATCATCTCGGAGAAGCTGTTGCCCTCGAGCTGGGTGCGCAGGTTCATGCCCGGCGTGCGGTTGAGGTAGTACAGCCGGTCGAAGTCCTGCAGGTTCTCCATGGACGTCTGGAACACGTAGTTGTGCGTGCTCCCGAGCAGGCCACCGAAGAGGTTGGTCACCTCGGCGAGGCCACCGACCCACAGGTCGACGCTGTCGAGGCCCGTGGTCGTCACACCGCTGGCAGGCGTCGCCCACGCACCGGTGCTGAACATGAAGTCGGCTGCGTCGGCGGGCGGAACTGAGCCTGCCGGCGGGTCGACGATGAGCTGCGCCGCTGCCCGCTTCGCGGCCAGGGTGGTCACGTCGTCGGCGTTGCCCAGCACTCCGTCAGGACCCGAGTCGCGGATCGTCGGGTGCGTGCCGTAGGCGGCGACGAAGTTGACCAGGGACGCGTGGTGCTTCATGTGCTGCCCGTAGTCCGTCCAGCTGGTGTAGGGCGCCAGCTGGCCGTCGTTCGTCTGCGCGAAGATCTGACGCCGCACGTCGTTGAGCGGCGGGATGCCCTCGGACCGGGCGCGCGTCATGTTGATCGCGGCCAGGTCGAGCGGCAGCCCGAGCAGGTTGTTGCGCAGCGTCTCGGTGACGAACTCGTCGAGCTCGTTGCCGACCTGGTCGGCCGAGCCCATGATGATCTGTCCGGCCGCCTGCTGTGGTGTCAACGTGCCCGTGATGCCCTGACCGCCACCGTTGTAGTACTCCGGTGGGTTGAGGAAGGCCGTCAGCAGCGGAAGGCTGTTGTCCGCCCCGGTGAGGACGTTCGTGCGAGCAACCTGGTCGTCGAGCATGGAGTGACCGAAGCGGTAGACCGCGTGGGCGAACTCAGCCGGGATCGCCGCGTTCACGTCGGGGTTGTAGACGTGGAACGGACGGATGAGCGGCTGCATCTTGCGGCCGAACTCCTCGAAGACCAGGTGCTGGTACTCCATCTCGGTGACGAACCGGGCGGCCTGGAACAGGCGCTCGCCGTTCCACCCTGCGGCACCGGCGGCGGTCTTCCACTCGGCGAGCGCGGCGACGCCCGCGGGCGACGCGTCGTTCGTCAGGGTGTTCTTGATGTCGTCGACGAGGCGGTCGTGCTCCGAGTGGAAGATCTGGTGGATCGAGCTCAGCGCGATGTTCTCGTTGCAGCGACCGTCGCCACAGGAGAAGTGCATGTCGAGCATCTCGTCGTCGTACGTGCCGGCCGGCTGCGCGGCGAAGTTCGCCGAGGGCACCCCGTCGGCGTCCGGAACCGGCGCCACCGGCGGGGTGGCCGGGTTGTTGTCCGTGTCCACCGGGCTCGGGTCCGCGTTGTGCGCGATGTCCGTGAGGAACGGCGTGTCGAAATGGCGCGCGTTCGCCGGGACCGGCACGGGGGCCGCGATGTTGCCCTCGACCAGACCGGTGGCCGTGACGTACTGCGGCAGGCCACGGGCCGGGCCCGGGATGAACTTGCCGTAGGGGTCGGTGGCGAGCATCGGGATGTTCGTCACGTCGGCGTCGGTGAGCCGGAGGCCCAGCATCGCAGCAGCCTGCTGCTTGACCGACTTCCACGTGCCGATGCCCTCGCGCCCGTCGGGCGAGCCGGCGTACTGCTCACCGGCCGCGAGCCCGCCGAGGAGCTTGCCGGTCGAGACGGGACGTCCGACGTTGTTGAGCACGTACTCGCGCAGGAAGACCTGGTGCGAGGGGTGCGAGGTGTAGGTCTGGCTCTGGTCGACCCAGGGCGAGTCCGTGTTGTTGGCGTCCTGGACGTCGTCGGACGTGCCGAGCACGCCGTCAGGGCCGGGCTGGTTCTGGCCTCGGGTCAGCACCATGAAGGCCTGGCTCGCGGGCACCTCGTCACCGGTGCCGGCCTTGCCGTCCGGGCCGAGGGTGCGCAGCGGGTCGTCTGCGCGGAGCGGCACGAAGACCGTGCCTCCGCTCTTGACCGTCTGGTCGACGCCGTGGTCGAAGAACTGGCCGAAGAAGGTGAACAGCGAGTTGTACGGCGGCGAGAGGCCGACGTCAGTCGTCACGTTCGGGATGAAGAGGGTCTTGTGCGACGGCGTGCAGCCGGCCGGCACCCCGACAACAGGCGGCACCGCCGCAGGGTCGGGGTCGGTGGTGCACGGCACGACACCCGCGTTGCCCTGGGTGCGCACGGGGAACCCGGCGGCCTGCACGGCTGCCGGGTTGGTCGACGTCTGGTCGACGATGAGGTTGCTGATGACACGCGGCTGCGTGTCGAACACGAGGTTGTTGTTGAGCTTCTGCGTGTAGCCGCCGTTCGCCGGGATGACACCGCTGCCGGGCCCGAAGAAGTTGTTCGGGCTGGCCTCGGCGTTCCGGAACTTCGCCGTGGTCAGCCGTGGGAACGGCTGGTCGGCTGCGGCGAAGGTCTCGCGGCCCGGGAAGAGGTTGTTGCACGAACCGTCGACGGTACGCAGGCCGTAGGCCGAGAGCCGGTCGGGGATCTGGTTGGGTCCCGGGCCGACGAGGGTGCCACAGGGGTTGGCCGCCGTGAGTGTGGCTGCGTGCTGCTCGGCGATCTTGATCTGCTTGAGGATGAACGCCAGGTCGGACGGCGTCACCGTGAAGCCCTGGCCGACGGGGGCCACCGCGGCGCTCGCCATGAGCGAGGCCGAGGGGGCGAGCATGGCCATCGGGATGGCCACGGCCGAGGCCGCGGCGACACGACGGAAACGCGTGGCCACCGTCGGATGCCACGCGGCGCCGACTTGTCGGCGCACACCCCAGAGGGACCGTGTCTTCGGCACTCCGGGTGACCTGCCAGTGATCCAGTTCATGGCATCCCTATCTCGTGAGAACTGCTGTTTGGCGTTGTGAGTTGTTGACAGGGGGCGCCGGTCGGCGCCCGCGGGTGAGGGGCCGCACGCGCGAGTCGGCGCGTGTCGGGGTGACGGCGTCGGCGCGGGACAGGCCCCGGAGCAACGCGTCGATGTTGCGGCGGGCGTCCTCGACGGAAGGACCGCCGGCGCCGGCGCCGGTCGGCAGGCCGGCAACCAGGGTGGGCGTCTCGCCCGCGATGGTGACGTAGAGACAGATGACCGACTCGATGAGCTGGGCCAGGTCCGGCGCCGTCTCGGACGGGCCCCCGAGCAGCCGGGTGTAGATCTCCTGGAGCCGCGGGCCCGGCTGGCAGCCGAGCTCGTCGGCAAGGTGTCGACGACACTGCTCGTAGGACCGCAGGCCGTCGGCGTGCCGGCCCTGGACCTCGGCGCTGCGCAGCAGGGCCCACCAGGCGCTCTCATCGAGCGGGTCGAGCTCGATCGCGGCACGCGCCCACGTGGCGGCATCCGCCGGTGCGACGTCGACGACCTTCTCGGCTGCGGCGACGAGCCAGGCGCGCAGCTGTCGCCCGTGGCGCCACCGTGCGTCCTCGAGCCAGGCCGCATCTCCCTCTCCGGGAAGGAACGGGCGCAGCAGTTGCGAGAGCGACGACCGCAGCTGCACCAGGGCCGCCTCGTTGTCGGCCTGCGACAACGCACGTTCGACGAGGCGACGGTGGCGATGCAGGTCGAGGTCGACGATGTCGGCGTCGAGCCGGTAGCACCCCGAGCCCGTCTCGATCGGGCTCCATCGCGGAGAGCCAGCCGGACGTAGCCGCTTGCGCAAGAGGCAGATGTACGTCTCCAACGTTGCGCCGCAAGCAGATCCACGCTCACCCGGCCACAGCATGGAGATCAGGTCGTCCTTCGGGACCGGCACACCGTCCGCGAACAGCAGGGCGAGCAGCAGGTGCCGGACCTTGGTGCCACCGATGTCGCGGGGGCCCATCTCGCGGTCGTCCACGCGCACGCTCACCCCGCCCAGGAGCTGGACAGCGATCGCTTCGTGCACGGCGATCGCGTCGCTCACCACTGCGCTCATCGGCCCTCCCCGCCCATGTCGCCCGGACTACGTCGCCCGGTTCCCCGCCGGGGTGGCCGAGCTCGTCGGCTACCCCTCGGCCCGGATGGTGCACGGAGCACCACCCAAGACCCTCGGCGGGAGACGTTCGGAGCGGTGTGTCGCGTGCGTTGGCGGCAGTGCCGGGCACTGGCAGACCATCTGCGCACAACCCCTCAGGCTGTTCCTGGAGGAACGGCATGGCATGACCCATCGTCCGCGCGCCTACGTGTCCCCCACGGCTGCTTGCGGTCTGGGTGTCGCCCCCGCGACTCGTTCCCCCAGGGAGCCAAAGGCCCCTCTGTCCCCCGCTTCCTTCCTTGCTGTTGTCTGATCTGCAGTGTGCTCTCAGTCACATCACAGCCGACGCAAAACAAGAAAATTGCTTCGCGTGAGCTGCGCCGGATCGATTGCGACAGTGAACAATTCGGACATTACGGCTCAACTCGTACGTCGGGTGCGGCCGACCAGGCCCGTCAGGTGCGGCGGAGAGAGGACAGCAGCTCCGGCGCCCGGCGGTCGTAGATGCGGGCTCCCACCCCGGTTCCCACCACGGCCACCACGGACCCGAGGGCGAGGCCCACCAGCGCTGTCCCCCACGAGGCCCAGCCCGGGCCCCCACTGCCATCATCCCAGGCGGTACCGGCGAGGAGCAGCGCCGGGGACGAGAGCACCAGCGTCGCGATGCTCGCGAGCGACTGCGCCACGATCGCGATGCCGGCCGCCCCCGGCGGCGTGCCGAAGGGACTCGCTCCCGGCTCGGGAACCGGGTAGGGCAGCGCGACGCTCATGACGCTCGAGACGGCGATCCCGGCACCCAGCAACGCCGCGGACACGCCGAAGGCCGCGGGAGCCAGCCCCCAGTGGCCGGTGACGCCCACTCCGACAAGGGTGTACGCGGGGACCAGGACGAGCGCCAGGAGCAGGTCGGGGACGGCCCGGCCCCGGCGGTCGTCCGTGCCCGTCGTGCCGGCGACGACGTGCAGCCACAGGGCGTCGGAGTCGTAGGACACGGCGTTGTGTCCGCTCCACCCGATGAGGAAGGCCAGGAGCGGTCCCATCAGCAGGGGCGGCCACGTCATGTCGCTCGTGAAGAACGGGATGAGGAGGGTCAGGGGAAGCACCGGTGTCATCGCCATGCTGGTCTGGTAGCGCGGGTCGCGCGTCCACGAGGTCAGGACGCGCGCGGCCACAGCACCCCACGCAGTTCCCGGGAGGCGGACGAGCAGCCCGAGGTCGTCGCCGGCGGAGGCGCCGGAGTCGGAGCGCGAGACTGCTCTTGGGTTCTCGACCTGCGCACGCAGGACCCTCGACCACAAGGCGACGACGACGGCGAGCAGAGCCACGGCAAGGGCGAACCGGACGGCGCCGATGAGCGGTCGGCCCACGGCCACGTCACCCGGTGCCGCCCACGCCCAGCCGAGCGGCGACCACGCGACCACCCCGGACACCGTGCCCGCGGCCTGCCCGAGTCCGCCTCCGAGGTTCGTGAGGATCCTGATCGCCGGCGCGGCAAACCCGAAGAGGACGAGGCCCAGCACCCCGATGACGTCACGCCCGCGGCGGCTCGATAGGGCGTTCGTCAGCAGCGCGCAGACCCACCGGCTCGTGGTGATGGCCGTGAGCAGCCCGACCGCGGTCGAGGCGACGGCGACGAGGGTCGACGCGAGCGTGTGCGACCAGGCGAAGACGACTCCCGCGGCCAGCACGATCGACGCGATCGACGGGAGGCTCACCAGCGCCGCGACGATCAGGCCCACGACGAGGTCGCGGTGCGGCACCGAGTAGGTGGCGAACCGACCGGGGTCGAGCGTCGGGTCGGAGCCGAACGAGAACAGCGGGAGCACGGTCCAGAGCACGGTGCCGGCCGCCCCAGCCAGCGGGATCACCACCTGCGCAGCGCCGAGGGAGCCACGGAAGGACCCGACGATCACCGCGAGGCCGGCCACGAGAATCGAGAAGTAGACGATGCCCACGACGGCGCCCATCGCCTGGGTTCTGCTGCGGCGGAACATGTTTCGCAGCAGCGCCAGCTTCAGTCGGACGAGATGCCCAACCACGACAGACCCACCACCTCGGTTGGGCCGCCCACGAGGTCGACGAACCGCTCCTCCAGTGACCGACTCTCACGCACCGTGTCGAGCTCACCGGCCGCGAGCACGACCCCGTCCGAGATCACCGCCACGTGCGTGCACGTGCGCTCGACGAGATCCATGACGTGGCTCGACAGCACGACGGTGCCGCCGGACTCGACGTAGCCAGAGAGGATCCGGCGGATCGTGGCAGCCGAGATGGGGTCGACGGCCTCGAACGGCTCGTCGAGGACCAGCACCCTGGGAGCGTGGACGAGGGCCGAGGCGAGCGCCAGCTTCTTGGTCATCCCCGCCGAGTAGTCGACGACGAGCTTGCCCTGCGCCTCCGTCAGCCCGAGGGCGGCCACGAGCTCGGTGGCCCGCTCGGACGCGAGCTGGCGCGGCATGCCGCGCAACAGTCCGGCATACGTGATCAGCTGGAGACCGGTGAGGCGGTCGAAGAGCCTGAGCCCGTCGGGCAGGACCCCGATCAGCCGCTTGGCGGCGACGGGGTCGTCCCACACGTCTCGGCCCAGCACGTACGCGTGCCCTGCGTCGGGCCGCAGCAGGCCCGTGACCATCGACAGCGTGGTGGTCTTGCCGGCCCCGTTGGGGCCGACGAGTCCGAAGAACGAGCCTCGCGGGACGTCGAGGTCGATGCCCCTGACCGCGACGAGATCGCCGAAGCGCTTGCCGAGCCCGCGCATGGCAATGGCCGGACCTTCGGTCGGGCCGCCTTGCGGCGCAGGCAGGTCCATGGCGTCACTCAATGCAGGCCCCTGAGTGCAGTCAGAACGTTGCGGACTCTTCGTCGCGGAGCGGGGTGTACGTCAGGCCCTCGACACCGGCGAACTGCTCGATGTGACCGGAGTACATCCGGTGCCCCACGTCGCTGAGCAGGGCGTCGTGGATGGGGATGAAGACCTTGGGTGCGATGCGACTGACGAACGCGATCGAGTCGCGGCTCGCAGCCCACGGGGCGCTGAGCGGGTGGGCCAGCACGTCGACGTGGCCGGGCTCGGCGTCGTAGGCGTCACCGGGGTGGAACAGGGACGGCTCCCCGTCGGCACGCAGCACCACGCCGATGTTGGGGATGCGCGGCATGTCGGGGTGGTTGAACGCGTGGAGCTCACCGACCGGGCTCACCCGTACGTCGCCGACGGCGAAGTCCTCGCCCTGCGTCGAGGGGACCGCCGAGAGTCCCTCGTCACGGAGCTTCCGGGCCGTGAGGGGGTCGGTGTGGACGGTGGCCGACGGGTTGGCTCGCACGAGGGCCGCCGCCCGGTCGGCGTCGAAGTGGTCGGCGTGGTTGTGCGTCACCAGGATCGCGTCGAGGTCGGTGAGCTGCTCGAAGCCGGTCGAGAAGCTGCCCGGATCGATGAGGATGCGCCGATCGGCGAGCTCGACGAGGAGGCAGGCATGTCCGAGATGAGTCACGCGCATGTGAACACCTAACCATGACGCCCCGGCCGAACCCGGGCGACGAGCAACAGCGCGCCGGCCGCGTCAGGCGGTCGGCCGCGGCCGGTGGCGGCGACCACCGTCGACGGGACGGCACACGGCACGCCTCAGCTGGCGGCGTCGCGCGCGTCCCGACCTCGACGAGCCGGCCAGCCGCCGGTCGAGCTCGGCGGCCGGCCACGTCCAGCAGGAGCATTCGGGGTCGCGCCCAGCCGCCGTGCACCTGTCGCCATCTCCCATCGGACGCCTCCCGCCGTCGCCGCCTGTCCGGACAACGACGGCCAACCCGTCCGGGTCACGGGCCCGTCGGGCCCTCTCGCCGAGAGTGCGGTCAACTGGGTCAGTTGGGTCGGTGCTGTCGGCGCTGCTCCGCCTCCGCCACGGCCTGCTTGTCGAGGTCGGTCATCGAACGGGTGTCGCGGGGCTCCGCGAACGGCTCGAGGTCCTCCGGCACACCCGCCGCGATGGCGCGACCGCGGTCCAGCTCGGCGTTGACCTCCGCGCCGAGCAGGATGGCGATGTTGGTGAGCCACAGCCAGACGAGGAAGACGACGACACCCGCGAGTGAGCCGTACGTCTTGTTGTAGGACGAGAAGTAGGCGACGTACACCGCGAAGAGACCCGACACGACGAGCCAGATGAGCACCGCGATGATGCCACCGGGGCTGATCCACTTCACACCCCCCTGTCGGGCGTTTGGGCTTGCCCAGAAGAGCACCGCGAACAGCACCGAGACGAGCAGCAGCAGCACGGGCCACTTGAGGACGTTCCAGAGCAGCAGCCCGGTGTCGCCGGCGCCGACGAGCTGGCCGATCTGCCGTGCCACCGGACCGCTCACGACGACGATGACGGCGCTGACCACCATGACGACGACGGCGAAGACGGTCACCCCCACCCGGATCGGGACCGTCTTCCAGATCGGGCGGCCTTCCGGGATGTCGTAGATGACGTTGGAGGCGCGCATGAAGGCCGACACGTAGCCGGATGCCGACCACAGTGCGACGAGCAGACCGATGACGGCGCCGAGCCCGGCGCCGGTCCGGTTGGCCTGGGCCTGCCCGATGAGGGTGCGGACGAACTCGGCACTCGATCCGGGCGCCACCGCCTGGACCTGGTCGATCACCTGCGCCGTGGCGTCGCGGCCGAGCAGGCCGAGCGCGGCGACGAGGACCACGAGGGCCGGCGCGATGGACAGCAGCCCGTAGTACGTGAGGGAAGCCGCGAGGTCGGTCAGGTTGTCGCGTTTGAACTCGCGGCGGGCGCGCTTGACGACGGCGAGCAGGGACGGCTTGGACAGGTCGGCCGGGGAGTCCGGCTCAGACTCAGGTTCGGTGTTGGTCGGGCGCTGGCGGCTGTCGCCGCTGAGGGTCGGTGACATACCGGTGGCGTACCCGGTGGGACGACCGCGTCACCGTCAGACGCGGAACCAGCCCGCGTAGGTCATCAACAGCAGCTACTGGCAGCGCCACATGCCCGACGAGCGGCCGGTCTGGCTGGCCTGGTTCCGGCGGCTGCGCACGGGGGCCACCACGCTGGTGGCGCACGCCTGGGTCAGGCGCTCGATCATCGCTGCACGCTCACTGCCGGTCATCGCGGTCACGGCGGTGTCGTCGGCAACCAGCGTCCGTGCGCTCATGCGAGATCTCCTGATCGAGTCGGCCGGCGCGGGGGCTCGCCGGTGCTGGTGCAAGGTGTACCAGCCGAAATGGGGCGTTGGTCACGAATGCCGGAATTGGTGCAAGAAAGTCCCAAGAAATGTGCAAGTGGCCCGATCGGGGTTTGCGCGAATGTCCCGCCCGGGGCGGGGCGGCGTGGCACCGTTGTCCTGTGCCTCCGCACCCCGAGACGGGCGTGAGGACCACCGGATGAGGGCGCTGCGGGCAGCGACCGCGCCCCGACGGTGGAGGTGGGCGTTGCCGACTCCAGGGGCAGGGAGTCGGCAGCGCTGCCCGCCGTCGGCGTACGTCCGGGCCCCGATCACCTGCTGAGGGTGACCCGGTCGACCCGAGTGCCTCCTACCGTGCCTGTATGAGGTTCGGTCCGCTCGTGCCTGCCGCGCTCCTGACGGTCGCCGTCGCCTCCCTCGGGGCCTGCACGTATCAGCCCGACCCCGTGCAGGCCAGGATCACCAACCCCGCTCGAGGCACGAGCGTCAACGCCGAGGCGGGACGCATCCGCCTGCTCGCCACCCGTATCGATGCCCCTGAGGACCGCAAGCTTCTCGGCGGCACGAACACCGGCCTCTTCACGACGCTCGCCAACGACGGCGACCAGCCCGACCGGCTCGTGGCGGTCAGCACGGTGCACGCACAGCGGGTCGTCATGCGACAGGGCACCGACGGGGCGGAGCCCCGGTCGCCGTCGCCGTTCCGGCCGGCGTCGGGGTCGGGGATCGCAAGCCCAACCGCACGCGTACGCGTCCGCCTCGCCCACGCGTACGCGTACGCGTCCGCCGCGTCACGGCACGATGTCGACGTCGCCGCCGGCGACCACCGCCCTGAGGCTCGGGTCCTCGACGGTCAGCGTCGCCTTCCACGTGCCGCTCAGGGGGAACGTGTAGCGCGCCTCCCAGAGCCCGTCCTTCAGCACGAGCGGAACCGGGATGGCACCCACCCCCCGCTTCGGGTTGCCCAGCTTGAGCTCGACGCGCTTGACGGCAGCCGGCGCGCCCGTGCTGGTCGTCACGAGGACCCGCAGCGTGCTGCCCCGCGTCGTGGCGGGCAGGACGGCGAGCAGGGCCGTGCGGCCGTCGCCGAGGGAGACCTTGACCTGCCGGTTGGCGTCGACCGGGGCCGGCGCGCCCTGCTGCCCGCTGCTGGTCGCGGCGGCGACCGTCGGTGGTGGTGTCGTCGTGCCGAGGGCGGCCGTGACCACGAGAACACAGACGGTGAGCAGCGCCTCGGCCCGCACCGAGAGGAGGGGGGTCGCGCTGCGGCCGACCTGCCGCCGTGACACGGCAGCGGCGCCGAGGGCGCTCGCCACGAGCGCCAGCTTGCCCAGCAGGAGCAGCCCGTAGCGCGTCAGGAAGAGCTGCTCGACCGCATGCACGTGCTGGAGCGAGTTGAGCACGCCCGTCGCGACCAGCGTCAGGACGGAGATCATGGCCAACCGTGAGAAGGCGAGCAGCGCCCGTCGTTCGACGGAGCGTCCCACAACGACGAGGACAGCAAGCCCACCGACCCACGTTGCCGCCGTCAGGGCGTGGACGGCGACGACCGCCAGGTCGACGGGCGCGCCGGAGGCCGCCCCATGACCCGATGCGGCGATCGTCACCGCGACCCCGGCCGTGACGACGGGGACGAGGCGCCGCCGCGCCCCGTCGGTGATGGCCGGCAGCCGCCAGGCCAGGGTCGCCAGGAGGCCGTACAGGGCAACCCTCCACAGGGTGGCCAGCCCGAACGAGGTGCCCAGGGTGGCCCGCACCAGCTGCGGGTCGAGGAGGTCGGCGAGCGGCCGCCCCGCCGCATAGGGTCCCTGGACGAGCAGGCTCGCCAGGGCGAACACCGCGCCGCCGACCATCCCCGCGCGCGCCATCCGCTCGAGGGCGGGGTCGTGACGCGCGCTGGCTCCGCACCACAGCAGGAAGGCTGCCACACCCGCGAACGCGGCGAGCGACAGGTGGCCGCCCAGCCGGGCCATCACGACGTAGACCGGCGCGGTCGAGGCCTGACCCGAGGACGAGGCGCCGACGGCGTCCGGGAGCGCAGGCGGGGCGGCACCGACGCCGAAGGTGAAGGCGCCGTCGATGGGGTGGCCGTCCGAAGAGACGACGCGCCACGTCACGACGTAGGCCCCCTTCGCCAGGGATGACGGCATCGGCCAGGTGACCGTGTGACCAGAGGTGACGGGCTCCGGCGTGGCGAGCGTCGACCCGGTGCCGTCGAGCAGGCGCAGGCCGCCGTCGACGAGGTCGACCGACTCGGTGAACGTCAGCTCGACCGACCGGGGCGCCACCTCGAGGCGCGTCCCGTTCGCGGGCGTGCTGCTGACCAGCTCGGCGTGGGCCCAGGCCGGTGTTGCCAGGGCGACTCCCGAGAAGGTCAGCGCGAGAGCGACCAGGACCAGCCGCAACAGTCGTCGTGTGCGTCTCATGGGACGTCCTCCTCGCGGATCAGGGCCGCGCGTCCTCCGACGCTCGCTCTGGTGCGCTCCCGGTCGCCCGCTCCGAGGAGTGGCTCGGCGCCGTCATCGGCGTTGCGGTGACGGGCCCCGTGGCACGGCCCCGGCGCCAGGCGAAGGCAGCCGCGAGGAGCGAGACGACCAGGGCGGCACCCGAGAGGGCGAGCGAGGCGGTGCCGTTCCCTGAAGCAGTCGCGGCGGGAGCGCTGCTGGCCGCCGTGACCCCGGTCGCGTCGGACGTGACGTTCGTGCCTGAGCCGGTGGCGGAGCCGGTCGGAGCGGGCGTGGCCGTCGCGCCGGCCTCCGGGGTGAGTTGCAGGACCGGGGCCGGGTGCTCCGGCTCGGTCGTCTTGTCGGCGCTCACCTCGTTCCAGCTGATGGTCTGGCCGCCGGAGTACGTCTGCACCGCGGAGAAGACGAGCTCGCCCGACTCGGGCAGGGGCCCGAGGCTGAGGTTGAAGTCCTTGTACTGGCCTGGGCGGATGCCCACGCCGTCCGTGGACGTCCAGGTGACCTGCGAGACGACCGTGTCGACCTTGCGGCCGAAGACGTCGATGGGCGTGGCCAGCTTGCGGGTGGCGGTGGTCGCCTTCCACCCCGGCATCTCGGTGGTGCGCACCGAGCCGATGGGGTTGTCGGAGGGCAGGACGAGGCGCAGCTGGGTCGTGCTCGCGTCGTCCCGCTCGTTGGGCACGCGGACGGCGATGACGGCGCCCTCGCCTCCTTCCACGGTCCCGGGCTGGATGCTCACGTGGGCCGAGGCGATGCCCGGCAGGGCAAAGGTGGCGGCAAGGGCGATGCCCGCGCCCGCTCCGATGCGGGTGACGTTGCGGCGCAGGGTGACTCGTGACTTCTGGAACATGACAAGGCTCGATTCTGGCGAAGGTCCGAAAGGGTTCGTTGCGGAATGGCGTTCCACCACGCCCCCTTCGACACGCCAAGATGCGACGGGCCTAGAGGGAGCGGGCGAAGCCACCCGTCGGCGGACCCCGCCGCCTGTTGCCGGACCGGGCCGAGTCCATCGCGAGTGGCACGACCACAGCGGCCCACGTCCTGCGGCGCGGCCGTGCACGGACCAACGGGGTGGCGAGCGATGCACGCAGGGCCCGGCGCAGCCGCAGCCAGGCGGTCGCCATCGTGCGAGCCGCCAAGGTGGCCAGCGACCAGAGTGCGCGCTCACCCGCAGCCAGCCACACGCCGACGAGCAGGGCGGCGCCGAGGTGGGCCACCACCATCCGGGCGTCGGCGCTCCATCCCGTGAGCGCCCGCAGTGCCGTCACGGCCGTGTCGGCGTGCGGGTGGAAGGCAGTGCTTCCGGCAGGGTGCCCAGGTGTGCCCGTCACCGTCTGCACGGGGAGCAGCTGGAGGGCACCGTGCAGCGCTGTCTGCCCCGTCAGGAGCAGCGTCGCGGACCACCACCACGACAACGGTCGACGGAGCAGGGCTGCCGACGAGAGAGTCACCAGCGCGCACACGGGCAGGAGCATGGAGAGATCGGGGAGCTCTCCCCCGCCCGCGACGTGGGCAGCGAGCGTGCTCGTCACGACGAGCAGCGACAGCACCGCGGCACGCACCCAGCGCACCGACGTCAGGTTCCCCACCGGCTCCACCCCCTCGAAGCGGCCCGACGGGATCGACGGTACGGCGGCAACCTTGAGTCTTTCTTGAGGCCGTCGTGCCGAGGGGTGGACCGGTTATCACTCGGCGTTTGGCTTCCTATAACGTGAGGTTCGCGAAAGGCGCTCGCGAGCCGAACCTCCCGCAGCGCCCCTCGGGCGGCTGCCTGCCGCATCCCGAGTCGGGACGCGGGTCGACCGCGACACCAGCCCGACGCGCCACCCGCTCCCGCCGCGCACCGCTGCCGGCGGGCAGGCCAGAGCCGCGCCCCTGTCCCAGCGCGCTCCGCCCTGCCGTGCCCCGATCCCAGAAGGAACTCGCATGAACCTGTCCCGCCGGACGCTGACCGCCTCCGCCATCGCCCTCGCCGCCCTGTCCCTCGCCGCGTGCGGCGGCGGTTCGTCGGCGGGCGCGAGCTCCGCCGACAACCCCTACGAGCTCCAGCAGCCCGGCGTCCTGCGCGCCGGCACGCTGACGGACGCCCCGCCGAACGTCTTCCTCAAGAACGGCACGTTCACCGGCTTCGACAACGACCTCCTGACCGCGGTCGCGGGCAAGCTCGGCCTCAAGGTCGAGTTCGTGGGCACCGAGTTCAGCTCGCTGCTCGCGCAGGTCAAGACGCGCAAGTTCGACGTCGGGTCCTCGTCGATCAGCATCACCGAGGCCCGCAAGAAGACCGTCGACTTCACCAACAAGTACGACTTCGGCTTCCTCGGCCTCGACGTGCCGAAGGGCTCCACCATCACCTCGTTCGACCAGCTCGCGGGCAAGCGCGTGGCTGTCGTGCAGGGCACCGTCCAGGACGACTACGCCACGCGGTCGAACCTCAACCCGGTGCGCGTCCCCGACTACAACGCAGCCCTCAACCAGCTGAAGGCCGGAACCGCCGACGCCTGGATCACGCCCGCCGAGATCGGCGAGAAGACCGCCGCCGACTCGGGTGGCAAGGTCCTCTCGGTGGCCAAGCAGCTCGACCCGGGCGGCATGGCGTATGCCGTTGCGCCGGGCAACGACAAGCTGCGCGCCGCGCTGGACAGGGCGATCGACGAGGTCGTCGCCGACGGCACGTGGGCCAAGCTGCAGAAGCAGTACTACCCGGGCCGTGAGATCCCGGCGGACTTCAAGCCCGGCAGCGGCACCGCCGCCGAGTAACGACCGACTGCACCTGACAACCCCGGGAGGAGGGCCGGATGGATGCCCTGAACACCGTGTGGGAGACGTTCTTCGACGTTGAGGCGATGCGCGCAGCACTGCCTGACATGCTGCGCGTCGGCCTGCCCAACACGCTCGTCCTGGCCCTCTTCTCGGCACTCATCGGCACCGTGCTCGGCATGGTGCTCGCCGTCTGCGGGCTCTCGCAGCGCCGATGGCTCCGGTGGCCGGCACGAGTCTTCACCGACGTCTTCCGTGGGCTGCCCGCGGCCGTGACCATCCTGCTCATCGGCGTCGGGCTCGCGCCGTTGGGCCTCGGGATCTGGGGGCCGAACCCCTACCCCCTCGGCATCCTCGCCCTGTCGCTCATCGCGAGCGCGTACATCGGCGAGATCTTCCGTTCGGGCATCCAGAGCGTCGACACCGGGCAGCTGGAGGCCGCACGAGCCCTCGGCTTCAGCCGACCGTCGGGCATGCGGCTCGTCGTCATCCCACAGGGTGTGCGACGGGTCCTGCCGGCCCTGGTCAACCAGTTCATCGCCCTGATCAAGGAGTCGTCCCTGGTCTACTTCCTGGGCCTGCTCGCCAGCCAGCGCGACCTGTTCCGCATCGGTCAGGACGCTGCGGCCAACACCGGCAACCAGTCGGCGCTCGTGCTCGCCGGGCTCTTCTACCTGCTCATCACCGTGCCCCTGACCCACGTCGTCAACGCCATCGACCGGCGCCTGCGCGACGGACGCAGGGCTGACGGCGCGGCAGCCGAGGGACCCGACGGCGCAACCGATCTCGCGCCCAGCGGCCCGCTCGCGATCAGCCAGGAGACCCGATGACCCGGCAGACCCGAGAGACCGACGTGTCGCGCACCGGCACGCCCACGAGCGGTGTCGGCGTCGCCACCCGCGACATCCACCTCTCGTTCGGTTCCAACCACGTGCTGCGTGGCGTCGACCTCGACGTCCCTGCGGCCTCGACCGCCTGCGTGATCGGCCCCTCGGGCTCGGGCAAGTCAACCTTGCTCCGGGTCGTCAACCGGCTGCTCGAACCCGACAGCGGCGACGTGCTGCTCGACGGACGCAGCGTCCTCGCGGACGACCCGGACGTGCTGCGACAGCGGGTCGGCATGGTGTTCCAGCACTTCAACCTCTTTCCGCACAAGACGGTTCGCGCCAACATCACCCTCGGGCTGACGCGCCTCAAGGGCCTGACGAAGGACGAGGCAGCCGCGCGCGCCCTCGTCCACCTCGACCGCGTCGGCCTCGCGCACAAGGCGGACGTTCGTCCCGGGAACCTCTCCGGTGGCCAGCAGCAGCGGGTCGCCATCGCCCGCGCCCTCGCGATGGAGCCCGAGGTGATGCTCTTCGATGAGGCCACCTCGGCCCTCGACCCCGAGCTCGTCAAGGGGGTGCTCGCGACGATGGCCGACCTCGCCGTCGAGGGCATGACGATGATCGTGGTCACCCACGAGATGGGCTTCGCACGGTCCGTCGCCCAGCAGGTGTTGTTCATGGACCACGGCCGCGTGGTCGAGTCCGGCGAGCCGGGTGCCGTCTTCGAGGCGCCGCGCACCGAACGCCTGCAGCGCTTCCTCTCACAGGTGCTCTAGCCGAGTCGCCGCGCTCTTGCCGAGCACGATGCGCATGCCGCCGGGTCCGGTCGGGGCGAAAAGTCCTTGGTGCACAGCACCAGTGCGGGTGAGCATGGGCGCGTGGACCTGCACGCACGGCTGCCCCTGCAGGGCGGGCTGCCACCCAGCCCGGCGGCTGGTGCCTCGCACCTGCCCGTCGTCGAGGTCGCCTGCGACGAGTCCGGATTCTCGGGAACGAACCTTCTCGATGCCGCCACCCCGGTGTTCACCCACGCGAGCGTCGATCTCGGGCTCGGCGAGGCTGCCGTCCTGATCGATGAGCTGAGGTCCGGGTTCCCTTGGCCCTCGAGCGAGTTCAAGTCCGGCCAGCTGCTGCGGGGCCCCCGGGGCCGCGACTCCCTCGAGTCGTTGCTGGCCGCGCTGTCTGGCCGGGCACACGTGCAGGTGGTCGACAAGGAGTACTTCCTCGTGACCCGGGTGGTCGACCTCTTCCTGGCCGAACCGTCCTACGCCGCGGGCACGAGCCTGAGCCAGCACCTGCGCCCTGCGGCACTCACGCTGCACCGGGCGGGACGGGCTCGCGGCGCGGACTGGGACGCCTTTTTGGCCGCCTTCGTCGACCTCGTGCGCACCAAGAGGAGACGGCAGCCGGGGCGGCGCGTCGTGGACGACTTCTTCCGGGCGCGTGATGCGCTCGCGGAGGGCCTCGACCCCGAGGCCGCGGCGGTGCTGGCGCGGTTGACGCGAACTCGCACCCGCGCGGTCCTGCGCCGACTGGACAACGACGACGTGTCCATTCCCCCACCGCTCGAGCCGCTGCTGCCGGCGCTCGCCGAGACCGTGCTCTTCTGGAGCGGTGGTCACCGGCAGGTGCTCGTGGTGCACGACGAGCAGAGTGCCTTGACTGCCACTCGCCTCCGGCGTCTCCAGCAGGCGCTGGCCCACGACCCCGCGTGGGCCCGGCGTCACGCCCAGCCGAGCACTCCTGCCCTACTGCCCGGCACCGCCGGCGAACAGGTGTCGCCGCTGGCCGGCGTCGTCACCGTCGACTCAAGGGACGACCCGCGGGTGCAGGTCGCCGACGTCCTCGCCGGCATCGCCAGGCGGTCGCCCGACCTCGAGAGCGACCCGCTGCTGCGGCCCTTCGTCTCCCCCACCTCGCTGCGGGACGCCGGCCGCCGGGAAGCTTTCGGCTCCGCCGCTCCGGACTCTCAGCCCTGACGGCTGTCGCCCGCGGGCGTCCTTGGCGTCGTGGCGTCAGCGGTCCGTCGATGCCGGCAGCGCGAGGGTGAACGTGGCCCCGCCGCCGTCGGTCGGGGTCACCTCGAGGGAGCCGCCGTGGTGTCGGACGGTCTGCGTCACGAGGGCGAGACCCAGCCCGAACCGGCGGTCAGGAGTGTCGCGCCGTGCCCGCGCGAACCGGCGTGTCAGGGCCTCCAGCTCGTCAGCCGCCACCCCCGGACCGTGGTCCACCACCTCGAGCCGCACCATGCCTTCGCCGGTGTGCGCGGCGAGCTCGACCGCCGCACCCGGGTCGGAGTGGGCAACGGCGTTGTCGACGAGAGCGAGGATCGCGCGCCGCAGGCTCGTCGACACGCCCTCGACCAGGGCCTCGCACGTGTCGCCGTCAGCACCGCAGCCCTGGCCGTGCGCGCTGTCCCCGGCGGGGTGTCTCCCGACCACGACGCCGCGCCACTCGAGCGCCACTCCGGACTCGGCGGCATACGGCCGCAGGGAGACGACGACCTCGCGGGCCAAGCCGGCCACGTCGACGAGGTCGCGTGGCGCCTCGCCCGCATCGAGCTGTGCAGACAGCAGCAGGTCGGACAGGACCTCTCCCATCGCCTTGGTGTCGTCGACGAGCTGGTCCACCTCGCGCGCCATGGCATCGCCGGCGGCGCTGCTGTCGGTCGCAGCCCGTTGGACGCGAATGCTTCGGCGCAGCAGCTGGGCCCGCGTGCTGATCACCGCGAGCGGAGTGCGCAGCTCGTGGCTGGCATCTGCGATGAACTCGCGCTGCAGGTCGAGCGCCTCGGCCAGGGGCCGCACCGCGCGACGCCCGGCGAGCAGCCCGGTGAGCGCCGACAAGACGACGCCGAGGAGGCCGGCAACACCCATGGCCACGAGGAGGCTGCGCTCCTGCGTGGCGTGCAGCCGCACATCGTAGACGGCGGCAAAGAGTCGGTCGTCACGCTTGACACCCGCCGCGGGCCAGTCCCGCCCGTCGGCGGCGACGACGAGGGGGAAGGACTGGTTCTGGCCCGTCGCATCCGGCGTGCCCTCGGTGCCCGACGGGACGGAGCGAAGCGCCGCCGCGGTGGCGGCCACCACCGCGGCCGGTGTGCCTGTCGTCGACCGCACCCCGTCCGGCGCGACCTGCACGAGCCACATGCCGACAGGAGCGTCGACCACGTCGTCGACCGTGGCAGCCGAGGCATCGACCTGTCGCCGGATGTCGGCGGCCTGCTGGCGGTCGAAGAGGCACCCGGCCCCGATGATCGCCACGAGCACGACGACGGCCGTTGTCACGCCCACCCGCGCCGCGATCGAGTGGGCCGCTCGCCTGACCGGGTCCGCAGGTGCGCCGGCCCGTCTGGTCACGAGGGCCCCAGCCGGTAGCCGACCCCGTGGACCGTCTCCACGACGCCTCGCCCCAGCTTGCGCCGGAGGTAGTAGACGTACGTGTCGACCGCGCCGAGGGTGTCGGCCCGGGTGAAGGCGGCGTCGAGCAGCTCGTCGCGCGTGAAGACCCGCGTCGGCCGACGGGCGAGGACCTCGAGCACCGCCGCCTCTCTCGTCGATAGCAGCACGTCCTCCCCGGGCCCGACGACACGGTGCTCCCCGACAACGAAGCGTCGAGCCCCGACCGCCAGCTCCTCGGCCAGGGCCCCCGTCGGGCGGAGCAGCGCCCGCAGTCGGGCGAGCAGCTCGTCGACGTCGAACGGTTTTACGAGGTAGTCCTGGGCACCTGCATCGAGTCCCTCCACCCGGTCGGCCACCGTGCCACGCGCCGTGAGGAAGAGCACGGGCGCCGCGAGGCCCCTCCTCCGCAGCCGGGTCACGAGGTCGAGCCCGTCGATGCCGGGTAGGCCACGGTCGACGACGAGGACGTCCCAGTCCGCCACGAGGCCCTGATGGAGCCCGGCCTGCCCGTCACGCGCTGCGGTGACGGCATACCCCTCCTCGGCGAGCAGGCGCGTCAGCATCGACGACAGCTCTCGATCGTCCTCGACGAGGAGGAGCCTCGGTGCCGAGAGGTCGGCCGAGAGATCGGCCGCCGGTGCGTCGGCGCCGCCGGCGGGGTCCTCGGTCATGCGCCCACCCTCGTCCCTGCGTCTCATATGTTTCTGAGATCCAGTGCGGATCATCAGCTGCGTGAGCAACACCATGACATCCCACCCGCCGACGCGTCCGGGCACGAGCGAGCGTGTCCGGGGTGCCCTGGGTCGCGGCATGGCCTTCCGGCGCTGGCGGCATCGCGTCGCCGACCTCCTCGAGGCGCTCGCCGTGGCAGCGCTCCTGTCCGTCGTCGCCCAGTTCCTCATCGGTGGCGGCAGTCACGACCTGCTGACCGGGGGGGCCGGAGCACGGCTCACGGCGGTCGGCCGACTGACCGGACTGGTGGCCATGGACCTGCTCCTCGTGCAGCTCGTCCTCGCCGCCCGGGTGCCGTGGGTCGACCGTGTCTACGGCATGGACCGCGCGCTCAAGGCGCACCGTGTGCTCGGTCGCGTCACCGTCCCCCTCGTGCTCGTCCACGTCGGGACGATCGTCGTGGGTGCCGCCATCGGCGACGGCCGGACCGGTGTGGGTGGTGTCCTGCTCGAGCTGCTCTCCATGGTGACGGGCGGCGACGACCTGCTGATGGCCGGGCTGGCCACCCTTCTCCTCGTCGTCATCGCCGTCACGTCCGTGCAGATCGCGCGTCGACGCCTCGCGTACGAGGCCTGGCACCTCGTCCACGTCACTGCGTATGCCGCCGCCGTCCTCTCGATCCCGCACGAGCTGTCGATGGGCTCCGACTTCACCGCGTCGGCCTGGACGCGCGCCTACTGGTGGTCGCTCTGGCTGCTCGTCGGAGGCAGCGTCCTCCTGTGGCGCGTCGCCCTGCCCGTCCTGCGCAGCGCGCGACACGGCATGCGCGTCGACCACGTCGCGGAGGAGTCCGACGGTGTCTGGTCGGTGGTCATGCGTGGCAGGAACCTCGACCGGCTGGGCGTGCGGGCCGGGCAGTTCCTCAACTGGCGTTTCGTCACTCCCGGGCTGCTCCTGTCGGCTCACCCGTGGTCGCTGTCGGCTGCCCCGAACGGTCGGTCCCTTCGCATCACCGTGCGCGGGCTCGGTGACCACTCGGCCGCCGTCCGAGACCTGAAGCCCGGCACGTTCGTGCTCGCCGAAGGTCCGTACGGCGCCTTCACGACGCAGGCGCGGGTGCGTCACCAGGTGCTGCTCATCGCCGCCGGGATCGGTGTGACGCCGGTCCGCGCCCTCCTCGAGGAGCTCGTCACCGAAGGGCACGCCCTACCGGGTGACGTCCACGTGCTCTACCGCGCGGACGCTCCCGACCAGCTGCCGCTCCACGACGAGATCGAGCGGCTCACCGACCTGGCCGGCCACCGGCTCCAGACCCTCGTGGGCCCGCCGGTCCGGGGCTCGATGCTGCCGATCGGTGCCGGCGGGGCCGGTTCGGACGCGGAGCGCCTGGGTCGGCTGGTGCCGGGGCTCGCCGACCACGAGGTCTACCTGTGTGGGCCCCCCGTCTGGATGGCGCTGGTGCACAAGGCAGTTCATCGTGCAGGCGTTCCCACGACCCACATCCACGACGAGAGGTTCGGCTGGTGAGAAAGGCGACATCAATCATCGTCGGCGTCGCGAGCGTCACTGCCATCGGCGCGTCCTGGGCAGCCGGGCTCGCGCCGAAGCACGACTCCGTCGGCGGGGTCACCCTGTCCGCACCACCCTCGGCCGGCAGGTCTACCACCGACGCACCACGCAGCGCGAGTGGGGCCAAGCCTGCGGCCCACGCGCCGCGGCGCGCCCAGTCGGGCACGACGGGCACCACCGGCACGGCGAGTGCGACCCCGGAGGCCTCGTCCCGCACCGTCGACGGCGGTGTCGCGCACACCGAGTACGGCGACGTGCAGGTGCGCATCACCGTCGTCGGTCGGCGGATCACCGACGTCACGGCGCTGCACCTGACCGACAGCTCGCGCCACTCGGTGCGCATCAGCGCGCAGGCCGCTCCGGTGCTTCGCTCCGAGGCGCTCGACAAGCAGTCCGCCCAGATCGACATGGTGAGCGGGGCGACCTACACGAGCGACGCCTACCAGCAGAGCCTCCAGTCGGCCATCGACGCCGCCCACCTGGCCTGAGGCGCCGCCGCCGCCGGGGCACCGCCGCCGCCGTCACATTCGCTACGGCTCCCAGCGGGCCGGGAGGATCCTCCCAGCGTCGTGCTCGAGGCTTGCCCTTCACGCCACTCCCCTCCCCCAGAACCAAGGACCCTCGGTGAACCAGCTGACCGACCTGAGTGACGCCCTGTTCCTGGGCGTCAACGACTTCGCCCGCGACACGACGTGGCTCCACGGGCCGGCGACGGCATATGCGAAGTACGGCCTGGTCCTGTTCGCAGGGCTGCTCCTCCTCGGCGTCTGGCGGCGCCGGGGCGCGAGCGACACCGAGCTCGCCGCAGCCCTCTGGGCGGGACTCGCGACCCTGATCGCCGTCGGCGCCAACCAGCCGGTCGCCGCACTGATGGCCGAGCGGCGTCCGTATGCCGTCCACCCCGCTGCGCTCGTCCTCGTGGACCGGACCACCGACTGGTCCTTTCCCTCGGACCACGCCGTCATGGCCGGAGCGGCAGCCGTCGGGCTGCTCCTCGTGTCACGCCGGCTCGGCGCGGCGGCCCTCGCCCCAGCCGTGCTGATGGCCGCCACGAGGGTCTACGTCGGTGCCCACTACCCCCATGACGTCGTCGCCGGGCTCTGTCTGGGCGGCGCCGTTGCGGGGTTGGGCTGGCTGGTCGTGCGGAAGCCGCTGGCCCTGCTCGTTCGGGCGGCCCGCTCACTTCCCGTGATCGACCGGCTGCTCGCTCCGACGACATAGGCGTCCTCCTCGGGTCGGCGCTCGGTGGCCAAGGTCGGCACGTCGCGGGCGATCCTCCCCGACTACGGCGAAGCAGGTGCGTGGGCTTGGGTAGGTGTACCCCGTGACCGCTCGCCTCACTCCCGCCGGGCCCGCGCGCCCGCACCGTGACCCCGACCCCCCGACCCACGGCACCGGCTCGGTGGAGCTGCCGGACACTCCTCCTCGAGCAGTGGGAATCGTGCTCGCGGGCGCCCTTGGCGCGGTGGCCGCGATCGCGCGACGCAAGCCGCTGCACGCCGTCGGCACGACGTGGGAGGCCGAGCTGCGGATCGACTCCCCCCTGCCGGACCTCGGGGTCGCGGTGTTCGAGGACCGGGGCGCGCACGCGTGCACGGTGCGTGTCTCGCGGGCGCTCGGGACTCCGAACGGGTGCTGGGACGTCGGCGGGCTGGCCATGCGACTTCCCGGTGCCGGATCGTTGGGAGGACCCGCCGACCTGTTGTTCGCGACGACCGGCACGGGACGTGCGACGCGGCACCTGCTCCGGCCGGTCCGCCATGCCACGGAGCGACCGCTGACGACGCTGCTGCCCACCACGGCCGGAGGCCGCTCGGTCGTGCTCATGGTGCGCCCGACGAGCCGCGACCACGAGCCTCGGCAGTACGAGCTGGCCGTGGGAGCCGATGGTGGTGCCTGGCGGCCGGTCGGACTTCTGGACCTGCTTCAGGAGCGGACGGACGCTCCGACGCGGTTCGACCCCATCGTCAACGAGCTGTCCGGCACCACGCCTCCGTCCTGGGTGGTCGCGGTTCGCGAGCCGGCGTACCGTTGGGCCCGGCGCCTCGGTCGCCGTGACTCGCGCGAGCCCGCGACGCCGTCCCTCTAGTCATCGGACGATGGCGGGTAGGCCTTGTCGGCTAGCAGTGCTGCAAGGTGGGTCGCGTTCGCAGCCAAGGTCTTCGTAGTGCTTGCCACGGTGTCCGGCGTCTCCGCGAGATCCTTGAAGTCGGTGCCGTGCATGGCCTCGCCGTTCCAGTAGGTGACACCCCCCGCGGGGATGGTGAACCCGACGTCGTTGAGGGCCTGGAAGCACACGGCGCTGATGTGGTGTGCGCCGTCCTCGTTGCCCACCACCACCACGACCGCCACCTTCCCGTACGTCTTCAGACGGCCCTGCTCGTCCTTCTCCGAGAGCTCCGCGTCAAGGCGCTCGAGGACCCGCTGACACACGCTGCTGTGCTGTCCGAGCCACGTGGGGGTGGCAAGGACCAGGATGTCGCTCGCCACCACCTGCTCGCGGATGCCCGGCCACGCGTCTCCCTCCCCCATGTCGAGCTCAACACCCGGGCGCACGTCATGGTCCACCACGCGCACCATCGAGCCGGTGACGTGGTGCTCGGCCAAGGCATCCAGCACCTGCTGCGCCAGCAGCTCGGTGCTCGACTCCGCCGGTGACGGGTTCAGCGTGCAGTTGAGGGCAACGGCGGTCAGGGGCATCGGGAACCTCTCGGTCGGTCCTGCGACGGCGTTCGTCTCGTGCTGCGTACCCGGCAGGAACACCCCGCAACAGCCATGCGACGCCGGCGCTGCTACTGCCGTCCGTGATGGCCTCTCCTCGACCCCGTCGTGTCGAACGACATCCTCGGGTCAGGCACGCGCGACAGGCCGTGGACGAGGCAGAACGGGTGGCCCGCCGGGTCCAGGAAGACCCGGTAGCCCGACTCGGGGGCCCCCGGGGCGCGCGTCGCGCCGAGCTCGATCACGCGGGTGTGGGCGACGTCCACGTCATCGACCCGGATGTCGAGGTGCAGCTGTTGCGGAAAGGCCGGGTCCGGCCACCGCGGCGGCACCCACGGCTCGACGCGCTGGAACGCGAGCTCACGCATACCGGGCTCACGACCGAGCACCACCCAGTCGGGCGCGTCCTCGATGACCCGCATGCTCAGAAGGCGCGCGTAGAACTGCGCCAGCCGTCGGGGATCAGGACAGTCGACGACCGTTTTCTCCAGTTGGGCCCGCACTGGTCAGTGGAGGCGCAGGGCCGGGACGAGGTCCTTGTCGGTCATCGTCGACCGGCCCCTGAGGCTGGTGTCGGGTCCTTGCGCAGCATGGCGCCTCCTTCGAGTTCGACGTCCCGGTCGGCGCTTACCCGGCGCGGCGCCAAACCATGCAGGGCGGCCGGCCCCCTCGACCACCCAACGCTCACTCGTGGTTGCGTCGAGCGGCGTCGTCCCCGAGCCGGGTCAGGCTCTTCACGAGCCGGGAGCCCACCCCGGCGCGGGCCTCTCGGCCCTCGACCGTGCCAGCGCCTCCTCGGGACGGCGGGCCCGGAAGCAGCCGCCCGGCCAGGCCCA
The DNA here is from genome assembly GCF_056396225.1 of Terrabacter sp. 05T424. Lineage (NCBI taxonomy): Bacteria > Bacillati > Actinomycetota > Actinomycetes > Micrococcales > Intrasporangiaceae > Terrabacter > Terrabacter sp. 05T424. The sequence goes on along the minus strand of NZ_JBFTLB010000003.1, from coordinate 29,376 downwards.
TGACCCGCGTGGTCGTCGCGGGAGCCAGGCCACGCACCCGGATGCCCAGCCACGCCAGTGGCGTGAGCACGACCATCGGTTTCCCGGCGAGCACCGCGTCGACGATCCTCCGGGCGGCACGATCCGCGTCGACCGACAGCAGCGGCAGGGAAGCCGCCGGCGCGAACCACGAGTACTCGGCGGCCGCGTTGCCCCCGAATCTGGCGTGCTCGTGTCCCCCCGTTCGCATGAGCCCCGGCACGACCGTCGTCGCGGTGACCCCGGTGCCGCTCAGGGCGGCCGCGAGACCGTCGGAGAATCCCACGGCCGCAAACTTCGCCGTGGCGTACGGGAGCAGGTGCGGGGGCGAGACCATGCCACCGATGGAGGTGACCGTCCCGATCCGCCCGCGACCGCGTCGACGCATGTGCGGCAGCACCGTCATCGCGGCATTGATCGGACCCCACGCCATGGTGTCGATGGCGTCCTCGAACTCGTGCAGCACCAATGACTCCGCGGGCGCGGCCTGGATGATCCCGGCCACCGTGACGAGCACTTCGATGGGGCCCAGCGTGTGCTCCACCCGACCCACGAGATCCCCGACGTCGTGCCGGTTGCGGACGTCGCACGTCTCCCCGGTCACGTCACCACGTCCACTCAGGTCGGTGACGGCCTCCCCGACCTCCGCCTGGTCGCGGGCGGCCACGACGACGTGGTGACCACGGTCGACCAGCTCGCGGGCGACCAGGAAGCCGAGGCCGCGCGACGCCCCCAGGACGACGGCCACCGGCCGGTGCACGCTCGTGGTGTCGCTGTGGGCATCGGCCCCGGTGGGCTGCTCGTTCATACCTGCCTCCTCGGCGTTGTCGCGGCGACTCCTCGTCCAGGCCTGTGGCGTTTCCGTCGCTCGGCACGTGGGTAGGGGGCCCGACGTGAGAGCACTGACCTGGCAAGGCATCGAGGACGTCCGTGTGACCGACGTACCCGACCCACGGATCATCGACACCACCGACGCGATCGTGCGGGTGACCTCGACGGCCATCTGCGGCTCGGACCTGCACCTCTACAAGGTGCTGGCCCCCTACCTGGAGCCCGGCGACATCCTCGGTCACGAGTTCATGGGCATCGTCGAGGAGGTGGGTCCAGACGTCGCGACCCTCACAGTGGGCGACCGCGTCGTCGTGCCCTTCAACATCGCGTGCGGTCGGTGCTGGATGTGCCAGCGTGGCCTCTTCGCCCAGTGCGAGACCACCCAGAACACGGCTGCTGGCAAGGGCGCGAGCCTCTTCGGCTACACCAGCCTCTACGGCTCGGTGCCGGGCGGCCAGGCGCAGTTTGTCCGCGTCCCCCACGCGGACTTCGGCCCGATCGAGCTGCCGCAGGAAGGTCCGGACGAGCGCTACCTCTACCTGTCCGACATCCTGCCCACCGCATGGCAGGCGGTCGACTACGCCGACGTCAACGGCAGCGACACGCTCGCGGTCCTCGGGCTCGGCCCGGTCGGCCAGCTCGCCGTGAGAAGTGCACTGCACCGAGGCGTCGGCCGGGTCGTCGGCGTCGACCTGGTCCCCGACCGTCTGGACCTCGCGCGACGCACCGGCGCCGAGGTGATCGACGCCTCCGACGCCGATGTGGCTCAGGCCCTGCTCGACCTGACCGAAGGACGCGGGCCCGACGCCGTCATCGATGCGGTCGGGATGGAGGCTCACGGGAACCCGTTCGCGGAGAGGGCGATCGGCGCGACCAGCCACATGCCCAAGCCCGTGGCGCGAGGTGCCATCGAGCGTTTCGGCATCGACCGACTTGCTGCGCTGCACACCGCTGTCGCAGCGGTGCGGCGAGGCGGCACGCTGTCGATCAGCGGCGTCTACGGCGGCATGGCCGACCCCATGCCGATGATGGAGCTCTTCGACAAGGGTCTGACCGTCAGGATGGGCCAGTGCCATGTGCGCCGCTGGAGTGACGAGCTGCTCGACATCGTCCGCGGTGACGAGGACGTCTTCGGGCTCGAGTCGTTCGCGACCCACCACGCCTCGCTCGAGGACGCTCCGGCGCTCTACAAGCTCTTCCAGGAGAAGCAGGACGGCTGCCTCAAGGTCGTCCTCTCGCCCTGACCCGTGACCGCGGCCGCGATGAGCGGCTCTGTGTCGCCACCACCTGATGAAAGCAGTGCAGAAGGAGCAAACCATGAGCGTCACGAGTTTCCAGGACCTGCCACTCGCCGACCGAGACCGCGAGTGGGACGGCGATGCGGCCGAGAAGCGGGTGCGCAGCTGGGCCGGCGTCGACGACGAGCCGAATGAGAAGTACCGCGACGCGCACGTCTGGTACGACGCCGAAAAGAAGGACAACTTCACCGCGTACAAGCTGCTCGTCGCCGACGTCATCAACGGCCGGCTCACCGCAATCCCGCGTGGAGTCATGGCGGCGGCCGCGGTCATGCAGGGCTCGCGAGGCGGAGTCGACCTGCCCGAGAAGGACCGCGACCGGGTGCGCAGCCATCTCTCGAAGTACTACGCCAAGATGGACGAGACCCCGCCGTGGGACCGCGACGACAGCTGACCGCGTGCGTCACGTGAGGGCGCCGACTCCGACCGTCGGCGCCCTCACGTCACTCGAGGCTCAGAACACAGCGCCGCCGCCCGTGACGCCGACGACCGTCCCGGAGACGTAGCTCGCGTCGGACGGCGAGGCGAGGAAGACGTACGCCGGGGCGACCTCTCCGGGCTGACCGGCTCGACCCAGCGGGGTGTCCGACCCGAAGGTCTCGATCTTCTTCTTGTCGCGGGTCGCCGGCTGGAGTGGCGTCCAGATGGGACCGGGAGCGACGGCGTTGACGCGGATTCCCTTGGGGCCCAGTGCCTGTGCGAGGTTGACGGTCAGGTTGTTGAGAGCCGCCTTGGTCGCTGCGTAGTCGAGCAGGGCCGGTGACGGGTCGTAGGCCTGGATGGAGGTGGTGTTGATGATCGAGGACCCGGGGCCGAGGTGCGGCAGCGCCGCCTGACAGAGCCAGATCACCGCGTGGAGGTTCGTGCGCAGAACCCGCTCGACGTGCTCTGGCTGCAGGCCTTCGAGACCGCTGGGGCCGCGGTCCCAGTGGTAGCCGGCGTTGTTCACCAGCACGTCGAGGCCACCGAGACCGCGCACCGCGTCCGCCACGACCTGAAGACACGCCTGGCGCTCCACGAGGTCGGTGGGAAGCAGCACACACCGATGTCCGGCCTCCTCGACTAGGCGGGCCGTGTCCTCGGCATCCGACTGCTCGGGCGGCAGGTAGCTGATCGCGACGTCCGCACCCTCACGGGCGTACGCGATGGCGATGGCCCGCCCGATGCCGGAGTCCCCTCCCGTCACGAGGGCCCGGAGCCCCTCGAGCCGCCCGTGGCCGACATAGGTCTCCTCGCCGTGATCAGGCACGGGGTCCATCTCGCTCGTGAGGCCGGGTGGCTGCTGCTGCTGGGCGGGGAACCCGCCCTTGTCGTCATGGCGCACGAGCTGCTCGGCGCGGTCGGCGATCTCGGACACGGCGCGTCCTTCCTGCTGAGGTCCTCAGGTGGTCTCCGACACCCGTACCCACCGGCATACGGCCCATTCGGACACCACGGCGCGCATCGTCGCCATTGCGCCGATCCCGATGTCGTGACAGGCTCGGGGTGGCCGAGCGGTCCAACACCAGCGCCGACTTCGTCGCCCATTCGATGGGAGATGAGTCATGGCGTCCCCAGGCTCAACCGACCCCGCCCACCTGCGTCCCTCGTTCGCCGAGCGTGACGCCGAGACCACCACCTTGTTCCAGCGCCTCTCCGTTGCTTCGGAGCACGAGGCCGAGCACGTGGTGGAAGAGATCACCCTGCTCTACCTCGACCTGTGCACCCGCATGGCCGCCCGCTACGACGGTCGCGGCATCGAGCACGACGACCTCGTGCAGGTCGCCAGACTGGCCCTCGTCAAGGCGATCCGGCGCTATGAGCCCGGGCACGCCCCGTCTTTCGCCGCCTACGCGGTTCCCACCATCAGCGGCGAGCTGAAGCGGTGGTTCCGTGACCGCGGCTGGGTCGTCCGGCCGCCCCGTCGGCTGCAGGAGCTCCGGGCCGAGGTCAACGCCACGCGGGCCGTCCTGGAGCAGGCGTCCGGCGGCACCCCGACCGACGCGGAGGTCGCTGACGCCGTCGGTGCGTCCGTGGAGCAGGTACGTGAGGTCGACGTGGCCGCGACGGGCTTCAGCCCCCTGTCGCTCGACTGCACCCCTGCGGACGAGGACCGTCCCGGGCTCGAGGCCTTTCTGGCGTGCGACGACCACGCGCTGGAGAGTGCCGACGACCGCGTCTGCCTCACGGAGGCCCTCACCGAGCTCGACGACGGGGAGCGCGAGCTGCTGCTGATGCGTTACGTGGAGGGCATGACCCAACGCGAGATCGGCGACGCCCGCGGCATCAGCCAGATGCAGGTCTCACGCACGCTGCGCCGCATCACGGTGCGGCTGCACGACCACCTCGTCGACGACACGATGACCGACGAGGAAGACCGGCCGCTCGAACCGCCACTGACCACCGCGTCCTGACCGGGACCGGCCCGGGTCAGTCGTCGTGGGGGAGTCGGCGCAGTCGCGCCGACTCCCCCACCCGCAGGTCGCCGTGCCCGGGCCCCCGCTGGCCTGGCGGCTGTTCCTCACTCGTCGGCGGTCGTCACGTCGTGGGGCATGCCGACCGGCTTCGACTCCGGTGACCCCCGTTCGCCAGGTAGATCGCGAAGACCGCCATCGAGCCGATGGCGAGCATCTCGGACTGCCAGTTCTGCAGGGTGCGCGACCAGAAGTCAGAGCTGGCCAGGTAGCCGCCGAGCGACACCGGGTCGAGAAGGTCCCGCATGCGCTGCTCGTTCTCGGCGACCCGGCCGGTGACTGCCTGTGCGGACCACGAGAGCAGGAACACCACGGTCATGACGAGGACCAGCGAGTGCGAGTAGACGCCCCGGCGCCAGCCGGCCACCTGCGCCCAGCGGGGCGAGTCGGGCCCGGCGAAGCGTCCGACGAGCTGCTGCTCGTCGCTTTCCCTGCCGGTCTCCCCCGGCTTCTTGGACTCGGAGGAGCCTCGCTGCACAATCCAGATCGTCAGCAGGATGTAGAGGGTGAACTGGAGGTACTCCGACTGCCAGTTCTCGACCAGGTCGACGAGGAAGGACGACGACGCCACGTAGCGGGCGAACGAGATCTGCTGAACGCCGTCGATGCGGGCGGTCTCGTTGTACTGCGCCGTGCCCGCCACCGCCTGCCCCACCACGAAGAGCAGCAGGAGCAGTCCGAAGACGATGGTGAGGCTGTTGTGGCGCCAGGCGCCACGCGTTCCGGTCGCGTGCCGCCTGTTCATCGGCTCGCCAACCCGATCGCGAAGGCAGCGACGAGTCCCGCAGCGATCACCACGACGTAGAACACGAACATCACCTTCATGTCAGGCCCCCTTCACCGTGCAGTCGTAGGGCACGGCGTCGTCGGAGACTTCACGGGTGCAGCCCGCCGCCAGCACCTTCCAGCCGGCATCGAAGCGGGCGAGGAAGATGACCTGACCGGCCATCACCACCTGCGCGCCGTTGATGGCGATCGACACCGAGGTGACCTCGCCGGGCGCCTCGGGAGAGTCGGACTTCAAGCCCCGGGCACAGTTACCGTCGCCGTCCTCGGTCACCTGCTGCAGGGTGCGGGGGGCGAGCAGGGAGCAGGCCGCGCCCGGGTTTGCGGTGGCCAGACGTGCGTAGTCTGTGGCGACGCGTCTCGCCTCCGGTTCGTCGACGGACGAGCACGCCGTCAGAGTAAGAGCAACGGCTAGAGCCGCTGCGGTGCGCGAGGTCGTGGTCACGACGCGTTGTTACCCGCCGGGCCGCACCCCAAAACGGCTCTCGGGACGTGGCGGCCAGCCCGGCCCCCCTGAAGGGGTAGAAGTCACGGAGTCTGAACGCGCCTGTGTTGGGTATCCCGGTTGTGCAGAAGCGCCCGGATGCGACCGAGATCGGAGAGCCATGATCACCACCCGTCGGACCGTCGTGGTCCCTGCACCCCGCGACCGCGTCGCGCCATATCTCAGCGACTTCTCGACGACGGAGCGTTGGGACCCGCACACCGCCCGCTGCACTCGGCTCCAGGACGAGGCGGTCCACGTCGGGGCCAAGTTTCGCAGCGTGCAGAAGATCGGACCATTTCGGACGACCCTTCTCTACCGGGTCGAGCGCCACGAGGTCGAACAGCTGATCACGTTGAGGGCCGAGACCCGGTCGCTCGTGTCGACGGACACGCTGGAATTCGCCGAGCGGGCAGACGAAGGCGGCGGGCTCGAGACGGTCGTCACGTACACGGCCGTGCTGGAGCCGAAGGGCGCCGTGCGCCTGCTGGAGCCGGTGCTCGAACGGATGATGGAACGTTTCGCCGACGACGGAGCGATTGGGCTGCGCACCACGATGGCGCGCGACCTCGTGCACTGACTGAAGTCTCCTCGCCGTTCCCGAGCCGGCTCCCCCGACTAGGGGACGTCGGCTCCGGCGCGTTCGACGAGGATGGCGAGTCTGGCCAGCGCCTCGCGGTTGCGCTGGTCGAGGGCGAGGTCGCGCAGGACCCGCGGGATGAGCAGCGCCGGCCCCTTCTTCGCGTCCTCCTGCATCGTCACCTCGGTGTCCTCACCCTGCGGGCGACAGGTGACCAGCACGACGCCCTCGCCCGACGGCCAGGCACGCACCGTGAGCTCGAGCAGGTGGGGCCGCTCGGAGCGCACGACCGTGGTGAGGTCGTTGATGAGGAGGGGCCAGGCCCCCACGGAGTGGTGGATCTCCGCGCCCTCGCCGGGCCAGTCCGGCGTGACGTCGCGCACGCGCGACGCCCCGACGACCCACTGGCTGTAGCTCCACCCGTTGGCCAGGACCTCGAAGACCCGGTCGGGTGAGGCGTGGATGATGCGTCTGGTCGTGCTCACGTTCGCCTCCATGGTGTGTGAAGTCGGTGGTGCCACAGGGCTGCTCGTGCGGCGTTGGCTCCGCATGCCCCGTGCACGCCGCCTCCCGGGTGGGCCGACGCCGAGGCCAGGTAGAGACTGCTGACGGGCGTTTCCGCCCTGCCCGCCCCCGCGACGGGGCGGAAGACGAGCTGCTGGTGGAGTCCGGCCGTGCCGCCGTTGATGGCACCACCGACGAGGTTGCGGTCCATGGCCTCCAGCTGCTTCGGCCCCAGCACGCGTCGTTCCGTGATCCGATCGCGGAAGCCCGGAGCTCGGCTCTCGATGCGCGCCTCGATACGCTCGGCCATCGCGTCCAGGTCGCTGTCGTCCCACGAGCCGTGGATGGTGGGGACGCCGGCGTTGTCCGCTGCGGCGTCACCGCGGACCCGTTGTGGCACATGGGTGTAGGCCCAGAGCGCCTCACCTCCCGGTGGGACGCGCGTCGGGTCGGCGACGCCCATCTGGCCGACGAGCAGGAACGGCTTGTCGGGAACGAGGCCGGCGGCGACCTGTCCACCCGTGAGCGAGAGCTGGTCGAGCGAGTCGGCCACGTGCACGGTGCCCGGAGCGTTGTCCGGCGCGCCCTCCCACGGGACGGGCCCGTCGAGCGCCCAGTCGACCTTGACCGTGGAGGGGTCCCACTCGAAGCGCTGCATGCGGTGACGCAGCCGGGCGGGCAAGGCGTCCCACCCCACCAGGCCACCGTAGAGCGCGGGGGCCGACACGTCGGCAAGCACCGCTCGTCGTGCTGCGATCTCGCGGGACGCGGTGCGCACCGCGACCGCTCGACCGTCGAGCACGCGTACGCCGACAGCAGGCTCGCCCAGGCACAGCTCGCCGCCTCTCTGCCGCAGCCGGCGAACCATGGCGCCGGAGAAGCCGGCGGCGCCCCCGCGGGGCACGGGGAAGCCCACGCTCTGGCCGAGCAGGACCAGGAGCAGGCCCATGGCTGCCGACCCCGGCGCCTCGAGCCCGATGTCCGCGTGGGCGGCATTGCCCGCGACGAGCAGGCGGGCCGCGTCGCCCCGGAACAGCTTCTCGACGAGGCTGCGTGCGGGCATGAGCATCTCGCGCACCAGCTCGAACCCGCCCGGCCGGAGGACCTGGCGGGCGACGCCGGCGCCTCCACGGACGGGTGGGAAGGGAGTCAGCAGGCAGCGGATGAGATCATCGCCGACGCGGTCCCAGGTCGCGCAGAGCGCGAGCCACGCGTCGCCGTCTCCGCAGCTGTCGGCCTCCAAGGCTGCAGCCGTGTCGTGCCGGTCGCGGTGCAGCACCCCCCACCGGCCGTCCGGGAACGAGTGCCCGACGACCGCCGGCGCCTGGACCCACTCGAGGCCGTGCTGCTCGAGCTGCAGGCCGCGGATCGTGGGAGAGCCCGCTGCGAGCGGGTAGAACGAGCTGAAGGTGTCGTGGATGTGGCCGGGCGCAACCGTCTCGTCACTCCAGACGGCCCCGCCCGGTCTTTCCTGCTCCTCGAGTACGACCACTGACCACCCTGCGTCGACAAGCAGGTTGGCGGCCACGAGGCCGTTGGGCCCGCTGCCGATCACCACGGCATCCGTCGTCGTCACGTCGTCCTCTCGTCAGCCGGTGCGCTGCCGTCGGTTCCCTACCCCGACCACCGGACGGCCAAACGGGTTTGGATCCCATGGGCAGCGGGCACGCAACTGGCGTGAACACACCCCCGCCGTCCGGTTCGGTTGTCCACCCGGTCGTCCTCGTCACCGGCGCCTCGAGTGGCGTCGGGCTCGCCACCGCGCACCGGCTCGCGCGGCGCGGTCGGCGCCTCGCTCTCCTCGCCCGCGGTGAGGGCCCCCTCGAGAGCGCCGCAGACGCCTGCCGGTCCCTCGGGGCACCGTGGGTGGGCACGTTCGCCGTCGACGTGCGCGACGACCATGCCGTCGGCGCGGCCGTTGAAGGGCTGCTCGCGTCGCAGGGCCGGCTGGACGGCGTTGTCTCCAGCGCCGGCGTCGTGGCGTACGGCCGTCTGGACGAGCTGCCGGCCCACCTGTTCGACGCAGTGGTCGCCACCAACCTGCTCGGATCGGCAAACGTGCTCCGGCACGTGTTGGCCCCCATGCGCGCCGGCGGCGCGGGCTCGATCGTGCTCATCGGCTCCATGATCGGCCACATCGCCGTCCCCTCCATGAGCGCCTACACCGTGAGCAAGTGGGGGGTGCGCGCGCTGGCCCGGCAGGCAGCGCTCGAGAACCGTGACGTGCCGGGCCTGCACGTCTCGTACGTCTCGCTCCCCGGCGTCGACACGCCCATCTACCGGCAGGCCGCGTACACCGGCGGGCCGGCCGGGCAGCCCCCTCCCCTCGTCTGGTCGGCGGACAAGGCAGCGCGTGTGGTCGTTCGCGTGCTCGAGCGTCCCCGTCCGGTGACTCACGGGGGGGGCGTTCGACGCGGCCACGCGGTTCGGGTTCACCGCGCTCCCCCGGGTCTACGACGACTGGGTCGGCCCACTCTTCGAGCGTCTAGCCTCCGACCGTTCGACGCGCATTCCGGCTCAGGAGGGGAACGTCACGCGCAGTGCACCCGCGGGCAACCGGCTCGGCGGCGGGCACGGGTCGGGGCTGCGAGCCGCGTTGGCGACGTTCGCCCGTTTGGTGACCGGCCGAGCGTGACGAGATCCCGCGTGCTGCTCAGACGACGAGTGCCTGCGTCGAGACCTCTTTGATCTTGGCGTTCGCCCACGTCATCTGACGCTTCGTCTCGGCCTGGCACCGGGTCGCGAGCTCCACGAGCTCGTCGTGCACGATCGCCTGGGCAGCCTGACCGACCATCTCCCAGTCGGTGAGCACACCCGAGGCGCGCAGGTAGACGCCCTTGAGGTCTCGCACCATGACCAGCTCGGCGTCCTTGGCGCGGCCCACCCGCTCCGATGCCCAGCGGCGGGCCTGGTCGACGAGGGCCGGGGTGCCGTCTGGTGCGGGCTCGAGGTTCTCACCGAACTGGGTTGCGATGGAGGCGATCTCACGCACGTGACGCATCGACCAGTCGGCGAGGTCGTATCCGAGGTGCTGGATCTCATGGTCGACGTGGTGCTCGTCGGCCAGTCGCGCGAAGGCCTTCGCCAGCTCTGCCTCGTCGTGGTGCAGGTCCCGCAGGACGATCCCGATCTTCATCGCGGTCCACCTCCGACAGCGCCGGTCGCGGCGGCCGGCTGGGACGTCACAGGGGTGGACGCGAGCCCGACCGGCGCCGGGGAGAGCCCGCCGTCGCCGTCGGCCACCTTGACCACCGTGCACGCGGCGGTCTTGAAGATCGGCTGCTTGGAAGCAGCGTCCCAGTCCGTCCGGGTGAGCTCGTTGGCCGCACGGCCGTGCTCCCCCGGACGCCAGCCCTCCGGGGTGTCCCAGTAGCCGTAGTGGAACGGCAGGAAGAGCACTCCCGGCCGTATGCCGCTCACCCGCACCTTCGCCCGCACCTCACCCCGGGCAGTCCGGACCTCGGCGAGGTCGCCTTCGGCGAGCCCGAAGGTTGCTGCATCGTGGGCCGACACCTCCATCCAGACCTCTGGCGCCGCAGCCTGCAGCTCAGGCGCGCGAGCCGTGCGCGTCCTCGTGTGGAAGTGGTACACCGTGCGCCCGGTGATGAGCTGCAGCGGGTAATCGTCATCGGGCATCTCGTGCGGCGGCCGGTAGTCGGCCGCCTTGATCACCGCGCGACCGAACGGGTTGAGCGCGCGGTAGTCCTTGGCCTCCAGCGGCGCTCCGGTCTCGAGATCACGACCGTAGGTCTCGCAGTCCTCGGGCGCGGCCCAGAAGACGCCACCGGCATACAGCCTCTCGGTACCATCGGGGGCGGCGTCGGTGCAGGGCCACTGCACACCACCGCCTCGCAGCTTCTCGTAGCTGAGGGCGCTGTAGTCACACGGCCTACCGCGGCTGCAATCGCGCCACGCGTCGAACGCCTCCTCCGGGGTGGCCCACTTGACCAAGGGCTGACCGTCCTTGTCGCGCAAGCCCATCCGGTCGGCGAAGTCGACGAAGATCTCCAGGTCCGAACGCGCCTCCCCCGGCGGCTCGACAGCCTTCTCCGAGAGGTGGACCGTGCGGTCGACGTTGGTGAAGGCTCCCGTCTTCTCGCCCCATGCCGCTGCCGGCAGCACGACGTCGGCCAGCTGCGCGGTCTCGGTGAGGAAGATGTCCTGCACGACGAGGAAGAGCCTGTCCTGCGAAAGGATCTCGCGCATCCTCCCAAGCTCCGGCATCGAGACCACCGGGTTGGTCCCCGAGACCCACAGCAACCGGATCGACCCGTCCTCGACGTAGCGCATGATCTGCATCGCGTGGGTGGGCGGGGTCGCGTGTGGGATCTGCTTCGGCTCGATGTTCCAGACCTTCGCGAGGTCGGCCACGTGGTCTGGGTTGCTCCAGTTGCGGAAGCCCGCCATGTCACCGTCGGCGCCGCACTCGCGGGTGTTCTGCGCCGTGGGCTGTCCGTTCATCTGGAGGATGCCGCAGCCGGCACGCCCGATCATGCCTCGCAGCAGGTGGACGTTGTTGACCTGCACGGCCGCGGCCGTGGACTGATGCGACTGGTAGAAGCCCTGGAGCACCGTCGAGACGAGGGCCTCGGCGCCGCCCAGCAGACGCGCGGCCGCCCGGATCTGGTCGGCCGGCACGTCGCATATCTCGCTGACGACCTCGGGCGTGTAGCGCTCGACGACCTTGCAGAGGTCGTCATAGCCGACCGTGTGGCTCTTCACCCACTGCTCGTCGACCGCTCCGTCGGCGACCAGCTCGTGGAGCAGTGCGTTCATCAGGGCGACGTTGGTGCCGGGCCGGGGCGCGAGGTGGACCGTGGCTGCCTTGGCCACGGGTGTCGGGCGCGGATCGACGCACAGCAGCTGCGGCGGATCTTCGCCCGCCAGCCGGTCAAGGATGCGCATCCAGAGCACCGTCTGCGTCTCGGCGACGTTGTGGCCGAAGAGCGCGATGACGTCGGCGTGGTCGATGTCGGTGTAGGAGCCGGGCTGGCCGTCGCTGCCGAAGGACTCCTTGAGAGCCTCGGCGGCCGTCGCCGTGCACAGGCGCGTGTTCCCGTCGACGTGGTTGGTGCGGATGCCGCCGTGCGCGACGAGCGCGAGCGTGTAGTACTCCTCGAGGAAGAGCTGACCGGTCGTGTAGAAGCCGACGGCACTGGGGCCCTGTTCGTCCAGCAGGCTTCGCGTTCGCGCAACGATCGCCGCCATGGCCTCGTCCCAGCTCGCCTCGACGAGCATGCCGTCACGGCGTACCAGGGGGCGCGTCAGACGGTCGGGCGACTGGATGGCCTGCCACCCGAAGAGGTCCTTCGGTCCGAGACGGCCGTGGTTGACGCGGTCGTCGGGTCGACCGCGGACGCCGACCATCCGGCCAGCGCGGACGGCGACGTCGAACGCGTCCCCGTTGGAGTGCAGGGTGGAGGCGGTCTGCACCCAGCGCTCGACGTCATCCACGCGTACGCCGTCTGCCAGGTGCGTGTCCACGCGGACGGGCCAGCGCCCGCCCCTGGCGTACGGAGTCCGCTGACCCCAGACATCGACGATGCGGTCCTCGGCGGGCACGGGTGGTCCTCCTTGTCGTCGCGGCGGGCCGTCGGCGAACGGCTCACGCACGGACCGTGGCTAGTCCGTCAGCGCCTCCTTACCCCGCTGCGACCCGATCTGTCGCGATCACGGGGAACCGCTGCCCGGCGAGACGCAGGTGACCGACTCAGTCGGTGAGCTCGCGGGCGGAGCGCGGGAGGGCGCCCGTGCGCGCCACATCGTCGGCGACCGCCCTGAGCTTGACGTTCAGGTTCTGGCTCGTGGCCCGGAGGAGGGCGAACGCCTCGTCCTCCCCGATCTTGTGGATGTTCATGAGGATGCCCATGGCCATCCCGATGCGACGGTTCGTGGTCAGCGCCTCCTTGAGGTGGGCGGCCTGGTCGGCGTGACCCGCGTGCATCACGAGCACGCGTGCGTGGGCAGCAAACAGGGCGCCGGTCGTCAGTGACTCTCCCTCGAACGCGTGCGGCTGTCCCCCGTAGAGATTCAGCGCGGTGCGTTCCGGGTCGTCGCCCAGGTGGAAGGAGAGGATCGAGCGCACTGGGGTCCGCTGCACGGTGAGACGGCCGAAGCCGGGCCAGCGCACGTCGGTGGACAGGTCGGCAATGCGCACCGGCTCGTCCTCCTTCGCCGCAACCAGACAGGGTCCGTCACCGAGGGCATACTGCAGCTCGTCGACCGTCAGTGCGACGCGGTCGGTGGCCGCGAGGCTGCGCGGATTGCGCTGCACCGGCCAGGCCGTGATGCCGGCCCACTCGCACCCGGGCACCGAAGCGACCGCGAGCTTGACCAGCCGCTCGAGAGCGTCGGCACCGCCGCTGCCGTCACCGAGGTACTCGTTGAGGGCCACGAACTCCGAGGCCAGATCAGCTTGTTCCGTGAGGGGGTCCATCGCCGCCCTTTCCTGGGACACGACGAGAACGGGCACTCGAGGCATCGATGGTGTAGCCGGCTCTCGGTTCGAACCACCTCAACCCTAACGCAGGCCGGTGTCGGGCCCAGCATCCTCTCTCCGGCAGGTGAAGCGGCGTCAGTGCGGGTCGCCGCGCAGCTCGCCCCGACGCAGGGCGTCGTCGTGCCCCACGGCCACGCGGCGGTGGCGGCGAGCTAGGAGCACTCCGAGCGCGATCATGCCCAGACCGAGGAGCAGGTGCAGCCAGTCGTCTGCGGCGTTGACCGGGACGAAGTTGGCGCTCGACTCTTTGTCGACGAGCAGCCCGTAGAGCCAGAGGACGAGGTAGACGACACCGCCGCCGATGAGGAAGCCGCGCGCCCCCGACCACGTCCTCGACGCCGCCACGCCTACGATCCCGAAGAGCAGGTGCACGATGTTGTGCAGGACGGAGACCTGGAAGAGGCCGAGGAGCTTCGCATCCGAGTGGTGGCCGGCGAAGCTGAGATCGCCATAGTTCGTCGTGATTCCGGGGATGAAACCGGCGATGCCGACGAGCAGGAAGACGATGCCGACGGCGAGGGCCGCGCCCTGCAGGGTGGTGCGCCCGGTGCCTGTCCGGCGTGCGTGTGAGGTGCTGGTGTCCACGAGAGTTCCTGTCTGTGAAGGGACGGGACCGGGCGGCACGTCGCCGCCCGGTCCCGTCCTGTGTCGTGCGAGGTCAGCCCTGGGCCTGGTCCTTGACCGTGCCGGCCGACTCGGACGCACTGTCGCGCACGTCGCTGGCGGCCTGCTGGCCCTCCTGCTTGACGTCCTGAGCGGCGGACTGCGCCGTCTCCTTGACGGACTGCACCGCCTCCTGGGCCGGCGCCTTGAGGTGGCCGGCCGACTCACTGGCGACGTCCTTGACGGTGCTCTGGGCCTGCTCGAGCACCGGCTGCGCCTTCTCCTTGGCCGACTCGGCAAGCCGGCGCTCCTTCTCCGAGGCAGGGAGCAGCGAGCCGACGAGCCAGCCGGCCGCCAGAGCCACGAGGCCAGCTCCGATCGGGTTGCCCCGCGCCGTGCGCTCGACCTTGTGGCCGGCCTGCTGGGCGGTGTCGGCGACGCCGTGAACCATGCCGGAAGCCTGGTCGCCCGCGCCCTGAGCCACACCGGATGCCTTGTCGCCGGCGTTCGAGGCGGCGCCCATGACGTGGTCCCGGAGCCGGCCGGCCCGGCCCTTGACCTTCTCCGCCTGGCGGTGGGCGATGTGGCCGGGGCTCACCGACTCACCGAGGGCGTTGACGTCGCGGCTGAGTCCCGCCCGGGTGCGCTCGATGTCGGCGCGGATGGCGTCCGGGTCCTTCGTGCTCGGATCGGTGGTCGTCGGGTCGTTCGTCATCGGATTGTTCGTCATCGGATAGTTCGTGCTCATGAGGTCTCCTCGTTTCCCTTCAGCGCGTCGGGCACCCGCTTGGCGGTTTCCGCCGTGCGCGGTAGTCCCTGGATCTGCTTGGCGTTCTTACGGCCGACTGCGGCGAGCACCGCCGCGACGATCCCCCACACCGCCATGACGATCACGGCGGCCCAGCCCCGGCTGTCCAAGGCGCTCGAGAGGAACTCCCACACGGCGATGGACAAGAACAGCAGGGTCATCCACCCAGCAAGGGCCGCAGCACCGAACTGGCCCGCCGCCTTGCCGGCGCGCTTGGCAGAGTCGCGGACCTCGGCCTTGGCCAGCTCCACCTCCTGGCGCATCAAGGTGCTCAAGCCCTGTGAGATGTCGCCGACGAGCTCGCCGATGGAGGCTTGCTCCGCCTTCTCGTGCGCGCTCTCGCGGACGCCCTCGTAGGGGCCGGCGTAGGAGGCTCCCTGGGTGCCCAGGCCGCCGCCGAGCTCATCGCGGGGAACGGTGCTCATCCGCGAGCCTCGCTCTCCCCATCGACGTACAGGACGTCTGTCTGGTCGGTGACGTCGTCTGTGGTGACGCCGTCGGTGGCCGTGGTCATCGCGTGGGTGTCCGTTTCCCGGACCCCGATGGTGTACGGCTCGGAACGCACCGGGGACACATCGGGCGGGAGTCCGACGGTGCTGGCCCCGGCCGTGGCGGCGCCGGTCATGCCTGCTCCTGCCGTGCCCGTGGTGTACCCGGCGGCTGGGTAGGAGCCCGCAGTGCCGGTCGACGCCACGGGGTAGCCGGACGTACCGGACTGCTGCTGGCCCGCGCCGCTGCCCGTGAGACCACGGGTCATGCGTCCGCCCAGCACACCGATCGCGGCGGCACCGAGGAGGAAGGCACCCGGGCGTCGGCGCGCGAGCGAGCGCACCTCGTCGAGGATGTCTCCGGGCTGCTTGTTGTCGAGCCAGTCGGCGAACGACGACGCGTGGGAGGCGGCCTGGTGGGCGGCTTCTCCCGCGATGCCCTGCTGGTCCGAGCTCGACGCCATCTGGCGCAGCTCGTCGGCCAGCGAGCGCAGGCCACCGACCGCGCGCTGTCCCTGAGAGGACGCCTGGCCGTCCAGCTCGGTACGCAGCTGGTCGAAGAGCGTCCGCAGCTGGGTGGTGGCCTCGGACACGACGTCCTTGGCTCCCGATACCGCTGTCTCGGCGACCTGTCGGCCGCTGTCGGCCGCGTCGGACGCCACCGACTTCGCCTCCTCGCCGACGGCAGCTGCTGTCGACGACGAGGCCTGGCCACCCGTCGACGTGGAGCCGAGCGACGTGGTGCCGTTCGCGCCGGTCGCAAGCCCGGACGTCGTGGGGGTCCCGGAAGTCAGGTCATCCGGAACGGTTGTCTCATAAGGTCGTTCGGTCATGGATCCGTGTCCCTTCATCGGTCGCCCTCCGCGGGCCCCGTTCTCGAGCTCCGACGTGGCGGGCGTGCTGTCACGGGTTTGGGGTACCCACCCGGGTTGGGGATCAATCCCTCTTGAATCGCCTGATCTGAATTCGCCGACACCGGGTATGACAGCCGTCTCGCTGTGTGTGTGGCGCCACCCAGCCCCGCGTCGCGCGGCGCGCCCCGGCTCGCGACATCGCACAGATCGCATGGCGATTCACCGCTGAAGCGCTGGGTAGGCAATGGCCACCCGCTACCCGGAGGGAGCCGCGGATGGACGAGCCCACCAGCGCAGGTGATGCGCGTCCTGAGAAGGTCTTCGAGCCCCAGACGCGGGCCGCGCTGACGTTCGTCGGAACGGCGACGACGGTCCTGGAGCTCGGGTCATTCACGCTACTCACCGACCCGAACTTCCTGCACCGGGGGCAGCGCGCGTACCTCGGCAAGGGATTGTGGTCCACCCGCCTCACCGATCCCGCCGTGCGCGTCGATGAGCTACCTGCCATCGACCTGGTGGTGCTCTCACACCTGCACGGCGACCACTTCGACCGCGTTGCCCGTCGCGGTCTCGCCAGAGGCACCCGCGTCGTCACGACGCCGCAAGCCGCCCGACGCCTGGACCGCTGGGGCTTCGCCACCCGGGGACTGCGCACGTGGGAGCGGCTGGAGATCGCACGCGGAGACGAGGAGCTCTCCGTGACCGCCGTTCCGGCCATCCATGCCCGAGGCCTGATGGGGCTCGCGCTACCGCCCGTCATGGGTTCGGTCGTGGAGCACCGGGTCGCGGGCAGGCTGCGGCACCGGATCTACGTCAGCGGCGACACGCTCACCGGCGAGCACGTCGACGAGGTCCGCCTGCGCTTCCCCGAGATCGACACCGCCGTCGTGCACCTGGGCGGCACCCGCGTGCTGCTGCACACGGTGACGATGGACGCCGGGCAGGGCGTGGACTTCCTCCGTCGCGTCGAACCGCGCCTGACGGTGCCGGTGCACCACTCGGACTACGGCGTGTTCAGGTCGCGGCTCGACGACTTCCTCGGCGCCGCAGACGCGGCCGGCTTCCGCGACATACGGCCGATGTCACCCGGCGAGCGGATCGACCTCGCCGTCAGGTGAGGCACCGACGGGCGACGGAGCCGCCGCAGCCGCTCCCAGCCGAACAACTCGGTTGCGACGCGCTGCAGCTCGTCACGGGTCTTGTCAGGCACGGGCCTCACCTACCCGCCGTGGCTCGGTCGTCGGCGCCTCCACAGCATTCGGTCTCGGGGACGGACGTTGCCGGCGGGTGGGTAAGGACGCATCGGGCCCGGGAGCCGGGCCCCGAAGCCACAGCACCGAGGAGCGCCATGTCCAACGACGCCATCGTCTTGTTGAAGAACGACCACCAGCAGGTGCGCAAGCAGTTCCGCGCCTTCCGCAAGCCGGACCTGACGCCGGTCCAGAAGCAGACCATCGTCGACACGATCCTCGAGCTGCTGACCGTGCACACCTACGTCGAGAACGAAGTGATGTACCCCCGGGTCCGCGAGCTGCTGCCCGACCTCGAGGACGACGTGCTCGAGTCGTACGAGGAGCACCACGTCGCCGATGTGCTCTGCATGGAGCTCGCCGCGATGGACGCCACCGACGAGCGCTTCGACGCCAAGACCACGGTGCTCATCGAGAACGTCGAGCACCACATGGAAGAGGAGGAGCAGGAGTGGTTCCCCAAGGTGCGTGAGGGCCTCGGCCGCAAGCAGCTGCAGGAGCTCGGCGAGGAGCTGCTCGAGGCGAGGAAGCGCGCCCCGCGCCGTCCGGATCAGCCGAGCGCCATGAAGAAGGCGGTCGACGCGGTCATCTCCTGAGCCCGCGCCGTTCGAGCGTCGACCGACGGGGTAGGGGCCCGGCATGGAACCGTCACACGCCACGATCACGCCGAGCCCCGCCGTCGGTCTCGTCGAGCGGCTGGTCGAGGGGCGCCCGTCCCTCGACGGGCCGGCGACCGCCCTCGCCCCCCTCGCAGCCCACCTCCGCGGCACGGGCGCCTGGCGACGTCTCGTCACCGGTGAGGCCATGGGACACGCCGCCCACCCCTTCCTCACCGACCTGCCCATCGGCTTCTGGACCTCCTCCGCCCTGCTCGACCTCGTGGGAGGCCCGGGTGCCGCCGCGGCTTCCCGGCGCCTGGTGGGCGCCGGGCTCGTGTCGGCCCCGGCCGCCGCGCTCACCGGCGTGGTCGAGTACGCCGGCATCGGCCCCAGACCGCGTCGCGTCGCGGTTGTGCATGCCGGACTCAACGTGGTGTCGCTGGGGCTGTATGCCGCATCGTGGGCCACGCGGCCTCGCAACCGTGGCCGGGGGGTCGCGCTGGGACTCGCCGGCCTCTCGGTGGCCGGGCTGTCGGCATACCTCGGTGGGCATCTCGCCATCGGCGAGAAGGTCGGCACGACAACGGCATTGGCGCCCGGTCCCGACGACGTCGGCGTCATCTGACGCCAGCTCAGCCCACTGGCGCACCGGCGAACGCCCGCGCCCAGTCCGGCGCGTTCCTGACGACGAGCCTCGGCGCGCGTCTCCGCGACACCGACCACTCTCTCAAGGCCGGCGAGCGTGGGCCCACGCTCCTGCAGGACCACCACCTGCGTGAGAAGATCACGCACTTCGACCATGAGCGCATCCCCGAGCGCGTCGTGCACGCGCGCGGCTCAGGAGCCCACGGTGTCTTCCGCGGCTATGTCACCGCCGCGTCCATCTCGACGGCAGGCTTCCTCGCCGACGGGGTGGAGACCCCTGTCTTCGTGCGCTTCTCCACGGTGCTCGGCTCCCGCGGGTCGGCCGACACCGTGAGGGACACCAGGGGCTTCGCGGTGAAGTTCTACACCGACGAAGGCACGTTCGACCTCGTCGGCAACAACATCCCTGTGTTCTTCATCCAGGACGGCATCAAGTTCCCCGACGTCGTCCACGCCGCGAAGCCGCACCCCGACCGTGAGATCCCGCAGGCGCAGTCGGCCCACGACACGTTCTGGGACTTCGTGTCGCTGCACACCGAGGCCCAGCACCACACGATGTGGAACATGTCCGACCGCGGCATCCAGGCC
Organism: Terrabacter sp. 05T424; assembly: GCF_056396225.1. NCBI lineage: Bacteria > Bacillati > Actinomycetota > Actinomycetes > Micrococcales > Intrasporangiaceae > Terrabacter > Terrabacter sp. 05T424. Next base: position 10,088 of record NZ_JBFTLB010000003.1, on the reverse strand, counting down.
TCGTATCGGATGATGGAGGGCTTCGGCGTGCACACCTTCCGCCTCGTCGACGCAGCGGGCGCCACAGCCCATCGGGCGGATGACGCTGACGGCCAACCCGACGAACTTCTTCGCCGAGACCGAGCAGGTCGCCTTCCACGTCGGCAACCTCGTGCCCGGCATCGACGTCACGAACGACGCCCTGCTCCAGGCCCGGCTCTTCTCCTATGTCGACACCCAGCTGACCCGCCTCGGCGGCCCGAACTTCAACCAGATCCCAGTCAACCGTCCGCAGGCGCCGGTCAACGACATGCTGCGCGACGGCTACCACCAGCACGGCGTGCACAGCGGCGTGGCTCCCTACCGGCCGAACTCGCTCGACGGCGGCTGCCCCTTCCACGCGGGAGCCGGTGACCGAGGCTTCGTCGAGGTGCCGGCGCTCGTGCAGGAGAGCGCCAAGGTACGCGCGCAGTCCCGGTCGTTCGACGACCACTTCTCGCAGGCCCGCCTCTTCTACCGATCGATGACCCCCGTGGAGCAGGACCACATCAAGGGCGCCTACGCCTTCGAGCTGGCCAAGTGCTACGAGCAGGCCGTCCGCGAGCGACAGCTCCAGTGCCTCGCCAACATCGACGAGGACCTGTGCGCGACAGTGGCGCTCGCGCTGGGCCTGCCGGCCCCGGAGCCGACGATCGAGGTGGACGACATCGAGCCGAGCCCTGCCCTCTCCCAGGTGGGAACGGCCTTCCCCGCAGACGGACGGAAGATTGGCATCGTCGTCGACGCGTCGACCGACGCGTCAGCGGTGGCCGAGGTCGTCGGAGCCGTGCGGGCCTACCGCATGGTCCCGTTCGTCATCGCCCCGAGCGGGGGGAAGATCGGGGACGTCCTCGTGGAACGGGTCTACGCGACGGCGCGGTCGTTCGAGTACGACGCGCTGATGGTCCTCGGTGCGGCTCCTGGAGACGACACCCTGCCCGGGCTGGACGCCCGCGCCGGTCAGCCGTCGAGGGCCGTGAGCGTGGACCCTCGGATCACCGTGCTGGCCGCGGAGATGTGGCGGCACAGCAAGGTGGTCGCGGCCCTCGGCCAGGGTGTCGAAGCGCTCGGCGCCTCCGGCATCCCCACCGACGGACGGGGCGTCGTGACCGGCACCGACGCATCGGCCCCCGCCGACGTCCTGGCCGAGCTCGCCGAGCTGCTGACCCTGCACCGCGTCTGGGACCGCTTCCCGCCGTCCGCAGCCTGACGGCGCGCGGTCAGTCGCGCGGGTGCGGGTCCCCGTCGCCAAGGCTCGCATACGTGTCGATGAGCGCGCGTGCGAGCACGGCGACGGGGACACCCGCCCGCGCGGCCGCATCCCGCAGACGCGCCTCGGCCTCGTTCGGGTCTGTGACCCCCTCGGCGATGAGCACCCCTACCGCCTGGTCGACGAGTCTCGCCTCGCGGAGGTTGCCGACGCTCAGAGTCGCCTGTTGCCGGGTGCGGAAGGCGAGGTCGGCGTTGTGGATCGCTCCCGGAGCCCAGGCTCCGAACAGCGCGGCAAGCTGCCCGACGTGCCCGCGGAACGAGGCGGGCCCCGAGCCGTAGAAGTTGGCGCCGCCCGTCACGATGCCGCTGCGGAGGAAGGGCAGCGACAGGCTGCTCCGGACACCGTGCGCGGCCGAAGCCTGCGCGAACAGCTGCCACCTCTGCTCGTCGAACAGGCTGTCCGCGGTGGTCTCGATGACGTCGCCCGTGTCGGCGGCGCTCACGCACGGGCCCGCGTCGAGGTACTGCACCGCGTCGAGGAGCCCGACGTCGGGGTCGCTGGCGACGTAGGTGAGCACGAGGTCCTCGACCACCAGGCCGAGGCTCATTCCCATGAGCTCGGGAACCACCTGCTGGGCCTCGCTGACGAGCTCGCGCAGCTCCCCTCTCAGGCCGACGTCGCCGTAGGTCTCGAGTTCTGTCAGTGCCGCGTCGGTCTCGGGAGTCGGCTCCATGCCGCTCCCTTACCCACGAAGGACCGCGACGCCGCGCAGCGTCCGAACGACCGCTGCTCTGGGTACTTCCCTTGGTGGAGGCCCCAGCCACGCGGCCCCCGTCCGCGCCGGCGCCCCCTCACACGGCGCGCGGTGTGCCTGTTCCGAAAGGCACTCGGTTGAGCCTAGTCATCGCCTCCATTCCCTCCAACCACGTCTACGTGCGTCACCTGAGCGCACCCGACGGCGATCCCACCGTCACGCGCCTGCCCGACCCCAGACCGCGGGCTGACGTGCCGGATGCCCAGTGGTGGCCGCCTCGGATGCTCGAGCCCGGATGGGTCCCCATCCATGCCGACGAGTTCGACCTCATGCACGTGCACTTCGGCTTTGACGCCGTCTCACCCGACGAGCTGGCAGAGCTCACCTCCGAGCTGCGGCGGCACGACCGACCGCTGGTCGTGACCGTCCACGACCTGCGCAACCCGCACCACGTGGAGCCCGCCCTGCACGACGCCCAGCTCGGAGTACTCGTGGAGGCGGCCGACGCCGTGCTGACGCTCACGCCCGGTGCCGCAGCGGAGATCCGTGAGCGCTGGGGGCGAGAGGCCCTGGTGGTTCCCCACCCGCACGTCGTGGAGCTGGAACGGGCTGCCCGACCGCGCACGCCGCATGACGGCTTCGTCATCGGGGTGCACGTCAAGAGCCTGCGCGCCGGCATGGACCCGCTGCCCGTCATCGACGAGGTGGTGGGGGTCCTGGGCGAGCTGCCGGGGGCCACGCTGAGGGTCGACGCCCACACGGACGTCATGACTCCCGGGCACGACCGTCACGCGATGGAGGTCGAGTCGCACCTGCGCCGGCTCGAGTCGGAAGGACTCGTGGAGCTGCACGTGCACGACTACTTCAGCGACGACGAGCTCTGGGACTACCTGCAGTCGCTCGACGTCTCGGTCCTGCCCTACCGTTTCGGCACGCACTCCGGCTGGCTCGAGGCGTGCCATGACCTCGGCACCGCCGTCGCTGCTCCCGACTGCGGGTACTACGCCGAGCAGCGGCCGTGCCTGACGTATGCCGCGCCGAGATCGGGGCGGGGCCAGTCGACCGCGCCGTCGCTCGCCGACGTCCTTCGCACCGCCTACGACGAACGCCCGCAGTGGCGGGCAGACCCCGCCGACCGCCGGCGTGAGCGCACCGAGATTGCGCGCACTCATGAGCAGGTCTACGTGGATGTCCTTGCGGCAGTGCGCAACAGAGGTGCCGCATGCACGTCGTGATCATTGCCGCGTCCGCCTACCCGATCGTCGAGCCCTTTGCCGGCGGGCTGGAGTCGCTGACGTGGCACCTGGCCAGTGGTCTTCGCGAACGTGACGTGGACGTGACCGTCTTCGCCGCCCCCGGCAGCGATCCGGGCCTCGATGTCACCCACCTCGACGTGCCACCCCTACGGCTCAGCGACGCAGCACGGGCGGATGTCGCGATGGTGCCCGAGTCGTGGCTGCGCACACACCACGCCTACCTGCAGGTCATGCTCTCGCTGCGGCAACGCCACGACGTGGACATCGTGCACAACAACAGCTTGCACCACCTTCCGGTCGCCATGGCCGACTCCTTGCCCATGCCCGTGCTGACCACCCTGCACACCCCGCCCACCCCGTGGTTGGAGCCCGCCGTCGACATCGCGACATCGAGGCCCGGTGGCTCCCGCAACCACTTCACAGCCGTCAGCTCCCACACGGCCGGCTCCTGGTCCCACGTCACGCCGGCCCGGGTGGTGCACAACGGGATCGACGTACGCCGGTGGACGCCGGGCGACGGCGGAACCGGTCTCGCCTGGGCGGGGCGCATCGTGCCCGAGAAGGCCCCGCACCGCGCCATCGCGATGGCTCGGGCGGCGGGTCGCCACCTGCGGATCGCCGGCCCGATCGGGGACCGTGACTACTTCGAGGCGCGAGTTGCCCCCCTCCTCGGCGGCGACGTCGAGCACGTGGGGCACCTCGCGACCCATGAGCTCGTCACCCTGTTCGGGTCAAGCGCTGCCACCCTCGTCACCCCGGAGTGGGACGAACCCTACGGTCTGGTGGCCGCCGAGTCCCTCGCCTGCGGGACGCCGGTCGTCGCCCTGAACCGTGGTGGGCTCGGCGAGTTCGTCCACCCTGGAGTCGGCGTCCTCCTGCCGCCGCACGTGGCCGACGATCGCGCCGCCGAGGCGGTCGAACGAGCGGTGGCGCTCGACCGGGGCACGTGCCGCGAGCACGCGGAGACCCGCTGCTCGGTGAGCCGCATGGTCGACGACTACCTCACCGTCTACTCGTCCCTCGTGCCAAAGGTCGGGGCAGCGTGATCGGCTACTACGTGCACCACCACGGCACCGGGCACCTGATGAGGTTCCTGTCAGTCGCCAGCGAGCTTCGTTCCCCGGTGACCGGCTTGAGCTCGCTGCCTCGCCCAACCGGCTGGAAGGGTCCGTGGGTGCAGCTCGAACGCGACGACAGCGCTTCTCGCGCGGACGTGCCGTCGCTCGACGTCACGGCGCGCGACACCCTGCACTGGGCGCCGCTCCACGACGATGGCTTGTCCGCGAGGGCGGCACGGCTCACGTCGTGGGTCACCAGCACCCGACCCTCTCTCGTCGTCGTCGACGTGTCGGTCGAGGTGTCCGTCCTGATGCGTCTTGCTGGGGTGCCGGTCGTGGTCGTGGCGATGCCGGGCGCGCGGTCGGACCGCCCGCACCGTCTCGCCTACGACCTGGCCGACGCGCTGCTCGCTCCGTGGCCCATGGGGGCGCACACCTCGGGTTGGCCGGATGCGTGGCGGCGCAAGCTCTGGGCCGTGGGCGGCATCTCCCGCTTCGACACGCGCAGCCGGTCGGACGACGAGCCGGAGGTAACGCCTGACGGCGCCGGGCCTCGGCGGGCCCTGCTCGTCTGGGGTGCCGGCGGCACCGACGTGACCGCCTCAGACGTGGCCGCCGCTCGCGCCGCCACCCCTGGTTGGGACTGGGTCGAACGCAGCCCACGCTCGCCCTCCCCCGACCTCTGGTCCGATCTTCGGGCTGCCGACGTCGTCGTCACCCATGCCGGACAGGGAGCCGTGGCCGACGTGGCCGCCGCACGACGCCCGGCAGTCGTCGTGCCCCAGCAGCGACCCTTCGACGAGCAGGGCGCGACGGCCGCTGCAGTGGCGCGGCTCGGTGCCGGGATCGGGTTGCGAGGCTGGCCCCGGGACGCCGCCGACTGGCCGGGGCTGCTCGACCGCGCTGTCGCGGCCGGTGGCGACGGTTGGGCCCGGTGGTCCTCCGGGCACGGCGCGTCCGTAGCGGCACGACGAATCGACGCGCTCGCTGGAACGTCTCCCGCTGCGGGTGAGACCACTGCAGGTGGCACAGGCGAACCGCACCTGCGAGCCGACGCGACGCGAGCAGCCTCGTGACCGGTGACGTCGCGGTGGTGACCATCGTCCACCGGCGGCACGACCATCTGCTTCGGCTCCTCTGGGGGCTCGGGTCGCAGTCGCGGCTGCCAGACCTCCTCGTCGCCGTCGCCATCGACGACGCCGGGGTCGAGACGGTGGTGCACGAGAGCGCGCTCGCGCACCGCGGCGTCGCCGTCGCGGTGCCCTCCATCGGCCGCGTCGGCGAGAAGCTGCCCCTGGCGGCTGCCCGCAACCTCGGCGTGGCCACGGCGATGCGCACCGGTGCCACCCGCGTGGTCGTGCTCGACGTCGACTGCATCCCCTCACCGCGCCTGGTCGAGCGCTACGGCGCCGTCATGGACACCCACGAGGGCGGCCGGCCGCACGTCTGGACGGGTGAGGTGGCGTACCTGCCACCCGCCCCAGCCGGTCGCGACTACCGGGACCTCGACCTCGACGCTCTTGCTGCTCCCCACGGCGCGCGCCCGGTGCTCGCGCCTGAGGAAACCCTTCCGGCGGACGACCTGCGGCTCTTCTGGTCCCTCTCCTTCGCGATGACCACCCGGGGCTGGACCGACATCGGCGGGTTCGACGAGGCGTACGTGGGCTACGGCGGCGAGGACACCGACTTCGGGCAGCGGCTGGCACGGCAGGGCGGGGCGATGACCTGGGTGGGCGGCGCCCGCGCCTACCACCAGCACCACCCGACCCTCGACCCGCCCACCCAACACCTGCATGACATCGTCACGAACGCGAACCGCTTTGCCGAGCGCTGGGGATGGTGGCCGATGGAGGGCTGGCTCGACGCGTTCGAGCGACTCGGTCTGGCGCGACGTGAGCCCGACGGGACGTGGAAGGCCACGCGCAGCGCCGCCTGAACCGCGGCCACAAGGGAAGGGTGGACGAGCCTCTTGCGCCGGGTGACCGGCCGGGGGACGATGTGCGCGCCACCGCCTGTGCCGCTTGGTTGGAGCCAGGCGGTGGCGCTGTTGGCGCCCGTACCCACACTCGCGAGACGCTCACAGAGTCCCGACACCGGATCGACACCGGGCGACCACGCAACAGTATGGGGACGGACCTCACGCGGGCCCGCGCCGGTTGTCCTCCCCACCACCGCCGTCGGGCGCCGCTCCAGGGACGCGGCGCCGGCCCGCCCTCCGATCGACCCGGAGGGCGCCCGTGTCGGTCGGCACGGAGGCGACGTCGTACGACAGCTGGAGCTCGCGCACGGCCCGCAGCGAGTCGCTGATGAGCGAGCCGTAGACCGGCCACGCGTCTGGGTCGCGCAGGGGTGTGGTGCGCACCTCCTCCCGCAGCTCCTCCAGCACCTCGAGCGCTTCCCGGGTGGCTCCGGCGAAGGCGCGGTCGGCCGCGTCGTCGTGCCGGCCCAGCTGCTCGACGGCGACGGCCATCGCCCCCAGGGCGTCCGCGTAGCGGTGCAGGAACGTCGGTGACGGCGCCGGCTGATGGCTATGCTCCTCCCCGGCGTCCACCAGCGTGCGGGCGATCCCGGTCACCTGCCACAGCATCCGGCGCAGGGTGTTGACGGTGTGCTCGTAGCCCTCCCAGTCAACCTGGATCGGACGCAAGTTGTCGCGTGGGTTGAAGCGAGTGCTCTCGCGGCCGGTGTGGATGTCCTCGAGGACGCCCGGAGCGCGGTCGGCGACGTCGTTGCCGCGGTGGTACCACCGTTGGGCCAGGTCGTGGTCCCAGTCGTCATGCAACCCGTCGGACATCTCGACGAGGAGGTCGTGCACCTGCCGCGACAGGGCACTGACCCGCTGGCGGGGCTTCATCACGTGCAGTGGAGCGAGGACCACCGCGTTGACGGCCACGCCGATGACACCGCCGGCCACGGTCTCGACGATGGTGAGGTAGGTGAACTGCTCGCTCGTCCCCCGCACCGTGATGAGCGACAGCAGCACCATCGACGGCACCTGGATCCCGTGGTCGCCCAACCGCGCCCACCGGCCGATGACGAGCGCCGCGAGCAGCACGGCGAACATCGACCACCAGCTCACCCCGACGAGCACGGCGGCGCCCCAGGCGAAGGCGAGGCCGAGCACCACTGCTGCGATGCGCTGGGCACTCGCCGAGATCGAACGCACCATGGTGCGGTCGACGACGAGGAGTGCTGCCATGGGGGCGTAGAAGGGCACCGGGCTGTTCAGCACGTGCACCGCGAAGAGCCACGCCACCACGGCCGCGATCGCGGCCTTGACCAGGAGCAGAAGAGCATCGCGTTCCGGCCCGGGTTCGCGCCAGGCCCGCCCGAACGCCCGCACACGCCCGCGCAGGTCGTCGCGCCAGGCGCTCACGTGTCACGCCCCGGCAGCGGGAACCGGCACTGTCTCGTGATCCCATGCGGTTGCACGGTGACCTCCTTCACGAGCGGGGTAGAGGGATGACCCGCTCCGAGGTCCCGTACCCCGTGCACGGGACCGACGCGCGGCATACGCGGTGTCGTGTCGGTTGCGCCGGAGTCCCGGTGGGCGTCGCCGAGTCCTTGACGGATGAGGAGATGCAGCAGCTCGCAACCGAGTCGAAGGAGCCGGACCCGGAACCGCCCGCCGGCCCTTCCTGGTGAGATGATGTGCGCATGACCGACCTGACCTCGTCGTCGGCCTACGAGCTTGCTTCCCTCGCACGCAGTCTCGTCGAAGTGGAAGGGTTCGCGCCGACGCTCCGGAAGATCGTGGACAACGCCGTCGAGCTGGTGCCCTGCCAGTGGGCGGCCATCGCCGTGAGCCCCCACCTGAAGGACCATCCGGCAAGACACTCGACCGCCTCCGACGAGGAGTTCGGCGCGGCCGTGGCCCGGATCGCCGGTCAGGCAGGAGAAAGCCCCGGCATCTCTGCGTTCACGAACGGCGGCATCGTCCACTGTCCCGACCTTGTGCTCGATGCGCGCTTCGCCGAGTACCGCGAGGGCATGCTTCGCGAGACGATGGTCCGTTCCGTCCTGTCGATCGCCATTCGCGTGCACGACACCATCGTCGGAGTCCTGACCATGTATGCCGATGAACCGCACGCATTCGACGGGGACGTCCTGGACCGAGCGCGACTGCTGGTCCAGCACGCTGCGCTTGCCATCGCGGCCGAACTCAGCGACGACCGCGCCCAGAACCTCGAGATCGCGCTCGCGCACAGCCGCACCATCGGGGCCGCCATCGGGATCCTCACCGAGCGCTACCGCATCCCACCCGCGCACGCGTTCGAGCGTCTCCGTCACGCGAGCCAGCAGGGCAACCGCAAGGTCAGCGCCATCGCGGTCGAGCTCGTGGAGACGGGCACCCTGGCGGGCGCGCTCGGAGACGTGCTGCGTACGCCCTGACTACAGCTGCTTGCGCACGCCCGCTTCGTGGGCCACTGTGGCCACTTCGCCGGGGGCTGATGCCGTCATGGTGTCGGCGCCCGCGGCTCGACGGCCCACGGGGAGCGCCTCTGCGTGGCGGGCGTCCTCGAGAAGGAAGGCGAGGGCGGCATACGCCGCCACGATCCCGAGCGCCAGGCCTACCCAGCCGGCGACTGTCAACCAGTTGGGCGACGCGGTGAGCTGTCCTACTCCGGTGACGGCAAACCTCAGCGCGCTGAGTCCCATGACCGCCATGGCCGCGACCTTCGTGGTCGCCGCCGCGGTGGGCACGCACATGGCGACTGCGGAACAAAGCAGCAGCACGCCCAGCGCCGACGACGTCGCGCCCGGCGGCGAGAGCAGCAGTGACAGACCGACCGCGGCCCACGTTCCCGCCAGGATCCCCATCCCCGTGCCTGCCACAGGGTCGCGGGCAAGGAAGCCCAGGACACAGGCGATGAGCTGCAGCGGCACGGTCAACCCCAGGATGCCGAGCGCGAGCACGTGCCCCTGATCCGGGTCGACCACGTGCAGCTGCACCATGGCAAGGCCAACGGTCGCCACCATCAGGGCGAGGAACCCAAGGGGCAGAGGGTTGCCCATGGGCCTCACGACGACGCGCACGTCCGGGGAGGTCACGACACGAGTGCCCTCATCGGCGCTCCCTGGTGCTCCCCTGTCACGTCTGCCTCTCGGGTCGTCATGACCTCCAGTTACCCGGCCCGGCCGCTGACGAACAGCTGGCCTCGCCCACCGGGGCGTTCTCGGTCGACGCCGGACCCACTCCCGGCGGCTCGCCTTCCTGCGGCACGGGTTCCGGAGGCGCTGACCCGTCGATCGGGAGAGGGCAGCGCCTGGACTCCTCACCGTGGGGCTCTCGGCGTGCCGCCGCAGCCGGCAAGCGATCCGGCCGCTACGGCGGCCGCGAGGCTGTCGCCCGACTGGACCGCCTCGGCCACGTCGCCGTGCAGTCGCACCGCGACCGGGTACGGCGTGCTCGGCATCAGGTCGTGGTGCGTGCGGCCGGCGAGCACCTCACCGACGACGTCACCGAGCGCGGCGAGCATCTCGTTGCCCGAGGCCGCCAGCAGGGTCGCGTGGAAGAGCTGGTCGGCCCGCAGGTACGCCTCGAGGTCACTCGACTTGGCGTGCACCGCCATCTGCACCACCGCCCCGACCAGCACCCCGCACTGCTCCGGGCTCGCGTGCGCGGCCGCGAGCTCGGCGGCGACCGGCTCGATCCCGCGCCGCACGTCACCGAGCGAGAGCAGCTGCTGCTCGCGGCCCGGACCGTCCAGACGCCAGCGGATCACCCGCGGGTCGAACACGTTCCACGACGAGCTCGGCAGCACGCGGACGCCCACACGCTTGCGCGC